>NZ_JAIUGQ010000016.1:0-125756 GCF_020164715.1 Mesorhizobium sp. ESP7-2 | reverse complement strand
ACCGCATCACACCGACAGAATGCTCACACTACTTCGAAAACTCCGGATATGACCGAAACTAATCTCATCCCGCTCTAAGGGCAGGCCGCCTACTGCACCTCGTAGCCGACTTCCTCGCTGGCGTGGCAAAGCGCCTTCCAGAACGAGCGGGCGAAGGAGCGGAAGACATAGATGTCGAATTGGTCGGTGCCGGTGCGCTGGATCTGGGCGAAGACATCGTGGTGCGTCGTCGAGCGGCCGGCGCCGACCGGAAAGGCGGGCAGGGCGAAGTCGATGGCGAAGAATTTCGACAGCACCCATTCGGCTTTCGGCCCGGCGATGCGGATGGCGGTGCGGCCATGCGACAGATCTGTCACCGTGCCGATGGCCGGCGTCACCGGCTCGGCGAAGGCCGCGGCCAGTCCTTCGGCCTCATCTGCTACCGTGAACTTTCCCGGTGCGAAGCCGAACACCGATTTCACGCCGTCGCTCGAGCCGCCGCCGGCGCCGTCGGGCAGCGCAAGCCCGGTGACAGCGTGGATGGCCGCGATCAGTTTCTTCTCCTCGCCAGGCCATGCCGCGAGTTGCACGATCGAGCCCGGCCTGGTTTCGGTGAGCAGGATCTCGACGCCATGCTCGAAATTGCCGTGTGAGCCGACATGGAATTCCGGCTCGAGAGGCGATTGACGCTCAGCCATGCATGCGGGTCCCTTCCGGATCGTAGAAGTGGTTGGAGACGATCTCCACGGGCCCGAAGCGGTTGCGTAAGGGATCGGAGACATGGGCACGCGTGCCGTGCCTGGCCTTGCCGCCCTTGACCAGTGCCAGCGCGATATGCTTGCCGAGCGCCGGCGAATAGCAGCAGGCGGTGATGTGCCCGATCGAGCCGTGCGGATTGGCTTCGTCGACTTCCTCGACAATGTGCGCGCCGCCATTGAGCGGCCGGTTGTCGAGCGCGATGAGGCCGACCAGTTCCAGCCGCTCGGACGCGACGAGACCTTCCCGGTCCATCATCGCCGAGCCGATGAACGGCTTCTTCTTCGACAGCATCCAGTCGAGATGCAGGTCGCGCGCCGTGGTGCGGCCGTCGATCTCGGCGCCGGTGACATGGCCCTTCTCGATGCGCATCGTGCCCAGCGCCTCGAGGCCGTAGGTGACCAGTCCCAGCGGCTTGCCAGCCTCGATCAACGCTTCCCAGACGTGGGTGCCGTGGCCGGCGCCACAATAGACCTCGAAGGCCATTTCACCGGAGAAGGATAACCGGCAAATCATCACCGGCACGCCTGAGATCTCGCCATGCACGATGCCCATGAAGGGCAGCGTCGCATTGTCGACAGCAGTGCCGGTGACACAGGCTGCGAGAATCTGCCTCGCTTTCGGGCCGCCGATTGCGGCTCCCGCCCATTCGTCGGTCACCGAGGTGACGTGGACCTTGAGTTCCGGCCAGATCACGTCGAGGAAATATTCCAGATGCTGCATCACCTTGCCGGCATTGGCCGTGGTGGTGGTCATCAGGAAATCCTGTTCGCCGAGCCGCCAGGTGGTGCCGTCGTCGAAGGCGAAGCCATCCTCGCGCAGCATCAGCCCATAGCGTGCCTTGCCGACGGCGAGCGTCGAGAACATGTTGGTGTAGACACGGTCGAGGAACGCGGCGGCGTCGGGGCCTTGCACGGCGATCTTGCCCAGCGTCGAGACATCGACGATGCCCGCACTTTCGCGCGTCGCCTTGGCTTCGCGCACATAGGCCTGTTCGACGGTTTCGCCCGCGTGGCCGTAGATCATCGGCCGGTACCAGAGGCCGGCCGAATACATGGTCGCGCCATTGTCGACATGCCAGTCATGCATCGGCGTCAGCCGTTCGGGCTTGAGGTCGCCGAAACGTTCGGCTGCCAGCGAGCCGATCGACACCGGCGCGAAAGGCGGTCGGAAGCGCGTCGTGCCGACTTCCGGGATCGGCCTGCCGAGCGCTTCCGCCATGATGGCGAGGCCGGGAACGTTGGAGCTCTTGCCTTGGTCGGTGGCCATGCCGAGCGTGGTGTAGCGCTTCAGGTGCTCGACAGAGACGAAGCCTTCGCGATGCGCCAGGCGGACATCCTCCGCCGTGACGTCATGCTGGAAGTCGACAAAGCTCTTGCCGCTGCCCTTGATCTCGAACACGGGCGCGGGACAGGGGTCACAAGGCAAGGATTCGATATCCGGGTACGCCATCGGCGCAACCGTCGCCCCGACCGCGGTGAGACCTGCGTTGCGGCCGTCCAATATTGCTTCAAGGGTCATGAAATGGCCGTTGAAGGCGCCGGCGCCTACCCATTTCTGCGTCGGCATCGGCGGTAGGAAGGCTTGCAGCGCCTCATTCCATTCCGCCCTGGCGCCGGCCTGGCTGGCCAGATGGATGGTCGGCGACCAGCCGCCCGACATCAGCAGGCAATCGGCATGGACGCTGCGTGCATCGCCGGTCAGCGCACCGGCGACCATGTCGAACCGCTGAACCTTGAGGCCGGACAAGGCCTTGCCGCCTTCCGTGGCGACAACCGCATGGCCGGAAAGCAATTCCGCCTCGGCTTCGCCGGCCAGGGCGCTCATCTCGGCGAACGGTTGCGGGCGCATGTCGACGATGGCAACGATCGCCGCACCTGCCTGCTTCAGCGCCAGCGCCGACCGGTAGGCGCTGTCATTGTTGGTGAACACCACGACCCGCTGCCCCGGCAGCACGCCGAATTCGTTGGCGTAGCGCTCCGCCGCATGCGCCAGCATGACGCCGGGCCTGTCATTGCCCGGAAACACCAGCGGCCTTTCGAAGGCGCCGGTGGCCAGCACGACGGATCCGGCACGGATCGCCCAGTAGCGATGGCGCGGCTCACCCTTGGCGGGCTGCGCCTTGTGGTCGCTGACCCGCTCGAGCGCGGCAAGCGTGTTGCTGTCGTAGTAACCCCAGACCGTGGTGCGCGGCAGAAGCCGGACATTGTCCCGCGCCTCGAGCTGGGCGACGGTGCGCCGCACCCAATCAGCGGCGGGCGCGCCATCGATGGTTTCGCCGGACCAGTTGGCCGACCCGCCGAAACGCGGCTCGAGATCGGCCAGCATGACGCGGGCGCCTTGATCCGCGGCGGTCTTGGCGGCCATCAGGCCGGCCGGGCCGGAGCCGACCACCAGAACGTCGCAAAAGGCGTTCATGCGCTCATAGCGGGCCGGGTCCTTTGCCGATCCGGCGCTGCCGAGGCCGGCGGCTCGGCGGATGAAGTGTTCGCAGAACATCCAGAAGCGCGTGCCTTTCAGCGGGCCGACAACCGGTCCCATGAAGGTCTTGTAGTAGAAGCCGGCCGACAGCAGCTTGCCGCCGAGCTGGTTGACGGCATGGATGTCCCAGGTGAGCGAGGGAAAACGGTTCTGGCTGACGGCGATCAGCCCGTCATGGATCTCGACCATGGTTGCAGGAATGTTGGGCTCGCGCACTTCCCCCTTCAGCACCGTTACCAGCGCGTTGGGCTCCTCGACGCCTGCGCTCAGCAGGCCGCGCGGGCGGTGGTATTTGAAAGAACGCCCGAACAGCGTGACGCCGCTGGCCAGCAGGGCGGATGCCAGCGTGTCGCCGCCATGTCCGGTATAGGCAACGCCGTCGAAAGTGAAGCGGATGGTCTTCAGCCGGTCTATGCGGCCGCCGGTGTCGGTGCGGCGCGGGCTCATGGCTTGTCCTCCGCCTTGCGGCGCGCGGCCGAGCTGTGATCGCCGCGCACGAAGGCGACACTGGAAATCTCATGCGTCAGCGTGTTGCGCACAACCCTCAGGTGAGCCCGGCAGCCGCCGGAATGCTGCCAGATCTCGTTGTGGTCGCCGGCCGGGTTCAGCCGGTCGTAGACATAGGCGTTCCAGGCCTCGAAATTCTGCGAGGCAGGATCGGGACGTTCGCGGTTACCGTCACCCTGATAGGCGAACTCGATGACGTCGCGTGGGCCGCAATAGGGGCAAGTGATCAGCACGGAATGTTCCTAATGAAGCCGCGGATTCGCGCCCTGGCCCTTGTCGTCGATCACCAGGCCTCGATGGAAGCGGTCGAGCGTGAAAGGGGCGTTGAAATCGTGCGGTTGGTCCTTGGCGATGGTCCAGGCAAAGCACCAGCCGGAAGCAGGCGTCGCCTTGAAGCCGCCATAGCACCAGCCGCAATTGAGATACATGCCGGGCAGGGGCCCCATGGTGATGATCGGCGAGCCGTCCATCGACATGTCGCAGACGCCGCCCCAGGAGCGCAGCATGCGCACACGCGCAAGGCCCGGGAAAAGCGCGAGCATCTCGCTCATCACCTCGTCGACGATGGGCAGGTTGCCGCGCTGGGCGTAGCTGTTGTAGCCGTCGATGTCGCCGCCATAGACAAGGCCGCCCTTGTCGGACTGCGACATGTAGAAATGGCCCATGCCGAAGGTCACGACCGTGTCGATGAAGGGTTTCAGTGATTCGGTGACGAAGGCCTGCAGCACATGGCTTTCGATCGGCATCGTCTCGACGCCGGCAAGTTGCATGACGCGGCCGGTGCTGCCGGCGACCGCGACCGCGACCTTCTTGGCCCTGATATCGCCGCGCGAGGTGGTAACGCCGGTGACGCGGTCGCCGTCACGCAGGAAGCCGGTGACCTCGCAATTCTCGACGATGTCGACGCCGCGCCGGTCGGCGCCGCGTGCATAGCCCCAGGCGACCGCATCGTGTCGCGCGGTGCCGGCGCGCCGCTGCATCAGGCCGCCGACGACAGGAAAGCGTGCATCGCTGGAGATGTCGAGCGCCGGGATCAGGCGCTTGATCTCGGCTGGGGTCATCAATTCCGCATCGACGCCGAGATGGCGCATGGCATTGCCGCGCCTTGCATAGTCGTCGAACTGAGCCGGCGTGTGCGCGAGGTTCAGGCAGCCGCGCTGCGAGAACATGACGTTGTAATTGAGTTCGTGTGACAGGTTTTCCCACAGCTTCATCGAATGTTCGTAGAAGCGGGTGTTGGCGGGCAGGAGATAGTTCGAGCGAACGGCCGTGGTGTTGCGGCCGACATTGCCGGAGCCGAGCCAGCCTTTTTCCAGCACCGCGACATTGGTGATGCCGTGCTCCTTGGCCAGATAGTAGGCCGTCGCCAGGCCGTGACCGCCGCCGCCGATGATGATGACGTCGTAGGATGCCTTCGGATCCGGCTTGCGCCAGGCCGGCTTCCAGTCCTTGTTTCCCTTGAACGCGTTCGCGAGCAGCGAAAGGGCCGAGTACTCTGCCATGTGTAAGGTGTCCGTTGCGGGCGATGCGGCAGACTATAGAGCAGGGGGCTGATAGAAAGCCAATATTGCGCCATCGCCTTTCGACTGGCCGACGCTTGATGTGTGCGATCGGTCGCCGTGACTTGCCCCATGATATGGCCGTCTTTATCAAGGACAGGCTTTTTGAATGTCTTTGCCGCCCGCGAGTCGCCGATCCATCATGTTTTTTCGATTGCTTCGCCTCATATTGGTCCTGGCGCTTGTCGTTTCAGCGCCGCTGTCGTTCGAGGCGGCGGCGCAAGGCGTTGGCCAGGCACCCGCTGGGCTGGTCGCCGACCAGCAAAAGATCATCCAGGGCCTGACGACCAAGGCCGACAATTTCGAGAAGCAGATACAACAGGATGGCGAGGACGACAGCAACCTCGTCGATATCCGCCTGCAACTCGAGGAATTGTCACGGCAATCGCTGACCAGCGCGCTGGCGTTTCGGACACGCCTGGGCGAAATCAACAGCAGGCTCGAACAGCTCGGGCCGGCACCTGCCGCCGGCCAACCGGCGGAGCCCGACATCGTCAGCGGCGAACGCCAGGCGCTGACGTCCGAAAAGGCGGAGATCAACGCGGTCATCTCGCAGGCTCAGGCCTTGTCGATCCGTATCAGCGGGCTGATCGACAAGATCGGCAACATGCGCAGCGCGCTTTTCCGCAATCTTTTGACCAAGCGCTATGTGCTCTCGGACGCCTTGAGCCCGCAGGTCTTTTCCGATGCCCGGGAAGAGTTCGGCAATTTCTACAAGGCAGTGTCATCCTGGCTGAGCTTCGCCTTCAGGTTCAAGTTCCAGGCCATCCTGGCGGCAACATTCGTGGCGCTCGGCCTGGCGCTGGTGCTGCTGGTCGGCGGCAGGCGCCTGTTCGGACGGGTTTTCGAAGCCGATCCTACCAACGAGGACCCGTCCTATCTCACTCGCCTTTCGGTGGCCTTCTGGTCGACCCTACTGCCGACGCTTGCAGTCGGCGCCTTTCTCGGATCAACGATCTTCTTCTTCAATTATTACAATGTCTTGCGCGGCGATATCGGGCTCTTCCTCAATGCCCTTGCGATGGTCGTCGGAGTGGTGTTCTGCGTCAACCGGCTGACAAACGCAGCCCTTTCGCCGCGGCTGCCGAACTGGCGTCTGATCCCGGTCGAGACCGGGCCGGCGCGTTGGCTGGTCCGCTTGGCCACAGCCATGGCCGTGGTCATCAGCTTCAACACCTTCCTCTCGGTGATCAATGACAAGATGGGGTCGCCCCTGTCACTGACGATCGCGCGCAGCTTCGTCGCCACCATCGTCGTCGGCATCATCCTGATCCTGATGGCGATGCTGCGGCCGTTCAAGGCGCGCGACGGTAGCTGGCGGCCTTGGCCCGCATGGCTGCGTTACCTGTCGCTAACCCTTGGCCTGTTCACCATCATAGCCGCCTTGCTTGGCTATATCGGCCTTGCGCTCTTTGTCTCCTTGCAGGTCGTGGTCACAGGCACAGCCTTGATCACCGCCTATATCGGCTTTCTGTCGGCTAGGGCGATCGGCGAGGAGGGTGCTTTCGCCAATACCTCGGTCGGGCGCTGGCTGTCGGCCAATTCCAGCTACGAGGAGACCGCACTCGACCAGTTCGGCCTTGTCGTCAGCATCGCCATCAACGTGATGATCGTGCTGGTGTTCCTGCCGTTGATCCTTATGATGTGGGGCTTCCAGCCCGGCGATATCGAAGCGTGGGCATACAAGCTCGCAACCGGAATCAACATCGGTTCGGTGACGATTTCGGTCACCGGCATCCTGTCGGGCATTGTCGTCTTCGTCATCGGTTATTTCCTGACGCGCTGGTTCCAGAGCTGGCTGGACGGCTCGGTCATGGCGCGCGGCAAGGTCGATACCGGGGTCCGCAACTCGATCCGGCTGGCAGTGGGCTATGCCGGCGTTGCGCTCGCCGCGCTGGTCGGTATTTCGGCGGCCGGCATCGACCTCTCCAGCCTGGCGCTGGTCGCGGGTGCGCTTTCCCTCGGTATCGGCTTTGGTCTGCAGAATGTGGTGTCCAATTTCGTCTCCGGCCTGATCCTTTTGGCCGAACGCCCGTTCAAGGTCGGCGACTGGATCGTGGCCGGCGACGTCAGCGGTACGGTCAAGAAGATCAGCGTGCGCGCCACCGAGATCGAGACTTTCCAGCGGCAGTCGGTGATCCTGCCCAATTCGAACCTGATCAACAATGCCGTCGGCAACTGGACGCACCGCAACAAGCTCGGCCGCATCGACATCAAGGTTGGCGTCGCCTATGGTAGCGACGTCAAGCAGGTTCACGCCGTCCTGCTGGATATCGCGCGCAGCCATCCGCTGGTGCTGAAGAACCCCGAGCCGTTCGTGCTGTTTTCCAATTTCGGACCCGCCGCGCTCGAATTCGAGATTCGTCTGTTCCTGGCCGATGTGACGAACGGCAACGTCGTGCAGAACGACGTCCGCTTCACCGTGCTGGAGAAATTCGTCGACCAGCACATCGAAATCCCTTCCACGCCGCGTGCGGTCGTCGAGGCCAAGAAGCACGTGGCTTGGCCAACCGATGACGACAAGATCGAAGCCGATTTCGCGGAGCAGCAGGAGGCCAAAGCGCAAGCCGAAGCCGAGGCGAAGCGTCACGCCAAATCGGGCCGCAGGACACGCAAGCCCGATCCGGATTAGATTGGAATTTCAGGGTTGCACGTCGCCAAGGCCAATTGCGGCATGAATGCGGCATTCAGTTGCGGTTCAGCTTCCATCTCATATAAGCTCCCATGCAAAGGCGAAAATGCCTTGTGAAATGCAACAGAGGCGGTGGGAACACCGATATTGCAAAATGTGGAAGTCTCTCGTCGCTGCCCTGGCCTTGCTCGCCGTGAGCGGCTCGGCCCATGCCGCAAGCGCGGTCAACAAGGACGCCGAGACCCGCACGCTGGTCGTGACCGAGGGCGGCAGCAAGACCGAACTCGCGCTGGCCGGCGGTGAAACCGTCGAGTTCTGCCAGAACGGCTGCTTCGTCACCTTGCCGAACGGTGACCTCGAAGCTCTGACCGGTTCGGAAACCGTCGAGATTTCCGGCGGCGTCGCCCGCATCAAGTAGTCTCTGCGGCATGATTGGAAAGGCCGGGCGTTTGTCCGGCCTTTTATCGTTTCCGGTAGCGGTTGTTTAACAATGACGCTGAAAATACCGCCTCGGCAGCCGCTTGCAACCCTGCGTTTTAACGTTCGCTAGGCGATCCCCCGCTATATACCGCTGTCCAAGACGCCGAAACACGGCGCTCAACGGGATTCCGGTTTCCGGATCACACGCTGGCAGGGCAGGACGGGCATGGACGCGCGGTCGGACAGGAACGCAATACCGCTTGCGGTCGATCTCGACGGCACGCTGATCGCGACGGACCTTTTGTGGGAAGGACTGTTCATCCTCCTCAAGAAGAACCCGCTCTATCTCTTCCTTGTCCCTTTCTGGGCGGCCGGCGGGCCAGCGCGGCTGAAGCAGGCGATCGCCCAGCGCATCGACATCGACCCCGCGATGCTGCCCTATCGGGCGCCGCTGCTCGACCGGCTCCGCGCCGAGCACGCCGAAGGCCGCAAGCTCGTTCTGGCGACCGGCACGCCGCGCAAGTTCGCCGATGCCATTGCTGTCCATCTCGGCATCTTCGATCGGGTGCTGGCCACTGACGGCCTCGACAATCTCACTTCGGGCAAGAAGCGCGCCTCGCTCCTCGATGCCTATGGCGATGCCGGTTTCGACTATGCCGGCAACAGCCGCCATGACCTCCAGGTCTTCGACGCGGCGCGCAGCGCGATCGTGGTGGCGCCGGACCGTCATGCCGCGCGCTGGCAGGCGGCGCATGGCGCCGAAACGATGCCGGCGCCGAAGCCGACATTGCGGACCATCGTCAAGATGCTGCGCGTCCACCAGTGGCTGAAGAACTCCCTGATCGCCGTGCCGATGATGCTGTCGCACGAATATTTCAATCCCAACATGATCTGGCAATGTTTGCTGGCGTTCATCTCGTTCAGCGCAGTAGCGTCGGCGATCTATATCCTCAACGATTTCTTCGATCTTGCGCTCGACCGCAAGCATCCCACCAAGCGCAACAGGCCGTTTGCCAGCGGCGCGCTTTCGATCCCGTTCGGCCTCGGCGCAATCGCGGTGCTGCTGGCGATCGGCGTCGGCACCGGCTGCCTTCTGCCGATCGAATTCCTCGGGGCGCTCGGTGGCTATTTGGTCGTTACCACGGCCTATTCGCTGTCGTTCAAGCGCATGCTTCTGGTCGACGTGCTGACGCTTGCCGGGCTCTATACGATCCGCGTGCTCGCCGGCGCGGCCGCGACCGGCGTCGACGTGTCGTTCTGGCTGCTCGCCTTTTCGATCTTCTTCT
Source organism: Mesorhizobium sp. ESP7-2 (assembly GCF_020164715.1). NCBI lineage: Bacteria > Pseudomonadati > Pseudomonadota > Alphaproteobacteria > Hyphomicrobiales > Phyllobacteriaceae > Mesorhizobium > Mesorhizobium sp. ESP7-2. Next base: position 116,136 of record NZ_JAIUGQ010000016.1, on the reverse strand, counting down.
TCCTGTCGCTGGCACTGGTGAAGCGCTTCGTCGAACTGCGCACCACAGCCATACCGCCAGGCGAACGCATTGCCGGCCGCGGCTATCGCACGGAAGATCAGGAGATCGTCGCCCAGGCCGGCATGGCTTCGGCCTTCTCCTCGGCGCTGGTGCTGGCGCTCTACATGGACAGCGTCGCGGTGCGCGAACTCTATCCGCATCCCTGGCTGATCTGGCCGCTGGCGCCGATCGTGCTCTATCTCACCATGCGGGTTTGGATCCTGGCGCGCCGCGACGAAATGCACGACGACCCGGTCGTCTTCATCATCCGCGACTGGCGCAGCCAGATCGTGGTGGCGATCGGCGCCGTGCTGTTGGTCATCGGGGGCTGGTAGGCATGGCCGAACGCTTCCAGAGCTTCGGCCGTGCCACACCGCCAGCGGCAAGGGCGATCCATGCCGATGACGCCATTGCATTGCTGAAGGGTGGCCAGGCGAGGCAAGCATCGCTGCTTGCCTATGGCAATGGCCGATCCTACGGCGATTCCTGTCAGAACCAGGCCGGCACGGTCATCGACATGCGGCCCTTGAACCGCATTCGCGGCTTCAACGCCGAGAGCGGTCTGCTCGAAGCGGATGCCGGTGTGCTGCTCGCGGATGTCATTGCACATGCCGCGCCTCACGGCTTCTTTCCGGCGGTGGTTCCCGGCACACAATTCGTCACGCTCGGCGGCGCCATTGCCAACGATGTCCACGGCAAGAACCATCATCGGCGCGGCACTTTCGGTTGCCATGTGGAAAGCTTTACGCTGCTTCGGTCGGATGGACGCAGCTATTGCTGCTCGGCGACTGACAATCCGCGGCTGTTTTGGGCGACCATGGGCGGCATGGGCCTCACCGGCCTGATCCTCTCGGCCTCGATCCGGCTGATGCGGGTTCCGTCGCTCGACATCATGGAAAAGACGACGCGGTTCCGCGATCTCGGCGAATATTTCGACTTCGCCGAAGCGGCGGACCAGGCCAATGAATATGCCGTCGCCTGGATCGACCAGCTTGCCGGTGGCCGCAGCAGCGGACGGGGGCTGCTGTTTACCGGCAACCATGCCGAGCATGGCTCGCATGCGGCCGCGCGTGCGAGCGGGAAATTCTCCGTGCCGTTCCAGCCACCTTTCAACGTGCTCGGCCGGCCATTCCTGACTGCGTTCAACGCTGCCTACAGGTGGAAAAAGGGCCGGGCTGCCGTGCCGCGCCAGGTCGAATACCAGGGTTTCTTCTTCCCGCTCGACGGCGTTCGCGACTGGAACAGGATCTATGGGCCGAAGGGGCTGTTCCAGCATCAGAGCGTGGTTCCGGAAGAGGCCGCCCGCACGATCGTGCCGGCACTGCTCGCGGCTGCCCGGCAGGCCGGGCAGGGGTCGTTCCTCACCGTCTTGAAGCGCTTCGGCGCGGTCAGCTCGCCGGCATTGCTGTCGTTCCCGAGGCCTGGTTACACGCTGACGCTGGACTTCCCCAACAAGGGAGCCGCGACGCTTGCCCTGCTCGGCGAACTCGACCGCATGACCATCGCGGCCGGTGGCGCGGTCAACCCCTACAAGGATGCGCGCATGGGCGCTGCGACCTTCGCCGCCTCCTTCGCCGACTGGCCGAGACTGGAAGAGTTGCGCGATCCTGCCTTCATGTCCGATTTCTGGGCGCGCACGGCCGGGAGCGTCGAACTGCGGCGGCGCGGCGCCGAGGCGGCCGAATAGGTAAAATTAGAATGAATCATGGTTTCCGAATGCTTAACACCAAGGTTTACCCAAAACAGTCTTGTGAGTTCACGAAATATTTTTAGGTTTGTATTAGCTAACATGACGAGGGTGGCGGGCTGAAATGAAATATACCTTTTTCATTCTCTTTACGGTCATGACCAATGCCGCTGCGCAGCTGATGCTGAAGCAAGGCATGATATCGCTCGGACCGATTTCGTTCGAGGGCACCAATCCGCTGATCAAGCTGCTGCAGGTCGTCTTCAGCCCCTGGGTCTTCCTTGGCCTGTGCACCTTCGTCATTTCGATGGCCTCGCATCTTTATGTGCTGTCCAAGGTCGAACTCTCCTTCGCCTATCCGTTCCTGAGCCTGGCTTACGTCGCCGTCGCGATCTTCGCCTATTTCGTCTTCCGCGAAGATCTCAATGGCTGGCGCATCGCCGGCATTGCCTGCATCTGCGTCGGCACGGTGCTGATCGCGCAAAGTGGGCGAGGGCATGAGGATCAGAACGCGTCCATCACCTCCGACAAGATACAAGCAAACGAGATCGTTCGATGAGACATGTGATTTTCGGCGGTGACGGCTTCGTCGGCCGCCATCTTGCCCCGAAGCTCGTGGCCGATGGCGAAGAGGTTGTCGTTGCCGACATCGTCAAAAACGACTTCGCGCATTACCGCAATGTCCGCTTTATCAAGTGCGATGTCACCGACCCGGCGTCGGTCGCCGCCGTCGGGCTGAAGGCCGACGACATGGTCTACAATTTGTCGGCCAAAATGCTGTCGCCGATCCAGGTGCGTGCCAAGCGACATGACTTCTTCTTCCCGGTCAATTTCCATGGCGCCGAGCACATCATGCAGGCCATGGACAAGGCAGGTGCCCCCAAGCTCGTCCACTATACGACCGACATGATCTACGGCCACACGGTCACCCGGCCTATGACCGAGGAGCACCCGGTCGCGCCACTCGGCGAATATGGCTGGTCGAAGCAGAAGACCGAGGAACTGGCCGCCGAATGGCGCAAGCGCGGTATGTCGATCTCGCTGTTTCGTCCGCGCCTGATCATCGGGCCCGGTCGGCTCGGCATTCTCGAAAAACTGTTCAAGCTGATCGACTGGAGTTTTCCGGTGCCGATGATCGGTTCCGGCAAAAACCCCTATCAATTCATCTCGGTGTTCGACTGCGCCGAGGCCGCATGCGCCGCATGGAAGGCCGGTGTGCCCAACGAGGCCTATAATCTTGGCTCGCTCAACCCGCCACCGGTGAAGAAATTGCTTGGCGACCTGATCCGACATGCCGGCTCGAAGTCGATCCTGCTGCCTACGCCCGGCTGGGCGGTGAAGCGCACGCTCGACCTGCTCGATCTCATCAACCTGCCGATCATGGATCCCGAGCAATATCTGATCGCCGACGAGGAATGCGTGCTCGACGTGTCCAAGGCCGAGCGTCAGCTCGGCTGGGTCCCGCAATATCGAGATGAGGACATGCTGATCGCCGCCTATAGCGAATACCGTGCCAAGAAGGCCGGGCACGCCGTCGCCGCCAAACATGTGCTCGCCGAATAGCGGATAGCCAAACAGTTCTATGGCGCACGACGCTGGTCGTAGGCGCGGACAGGAGATTGAAATGACCGTCATGGCCAAGCCGGAACAGACGAATGCGCGCACCCTGGTTGACGCACCGGCGCTTTCGCCCGCCACCATCGCCAAGCCCGACCTGATCAGCGTCGAGCAGGCGAAGGCGATGGACGTGGCGCGGATGACCGACCTGTTCAAGGCGCATCTGAACCCCGGCCAGCTGCATTTCATGAAGTTGCTCGGCTTCCACAAGATCAAGATCGAGCGTGCCGAGGGCATGTTCTACATCGACCAGAATGGCCGCAAGATCCTCGACTTCTTCGGCGGCTTCGGGTCGCTGGCCTTCGGCCATAACCATCCGCGCATCCTGGAAGCGAGAAAGAAATTCCAGGAAGAAAAGCGCCAGGAGATCGCCATCGCCTTCATGTCGCAGTATGCGGCCGCGTTGGCGCATAACATCGCCAAATGCTCGCCCGGCGACCTCGACATGGTATTTTTGGGCTCGTCCGGCTCGGAGGCGATGGAAGCGGCGGTGAAGCTTGCCGAACGCGCCGCCGGCCCGAAGCGGCCGAAGATCGCCTATGCGGAGAACTCCTTCCACGGCAAGACCAAGGGCGTGCTGGGCATCACCGACGGCCAGCTCTACCGTGCCGACTTCAAGATGGCCGACAACACGGTCCGCATCCCCTTCGCCGATATCGAAGCGGTCGAACGCCTGTTCCGCTCCGATCCGGAGATCGGCGTCATCGTGCTGGAAACCATCCAGGGCGGCGGTGGCATCATCCAGGCGCCGGCTGAATACTGGCAGAAGCTGCGCGCGCTGTGCGACCAGTATGGCGTGCTGTGGGTCGCCGACGAAGTGCAGTGCGGTTATGGCCGCTCGGGCCGCTTCTATGCCTTCGAGCATTATGGCGTCGTGCCTGATGTGACGGCATTGGCCAAGTCGCTGGGCGCCGGCAAGGCCGCGGTCGGCGCGATGATTGCGCGTCGCGAAATCTACATGAAGGCCTATGGCACGCCGAAGACGGCGATGATCCACGCCATGGCCACCTTCGGCGGCATGGGCGAGGCATGTGCCACCGCGATCGAGGGCATCAACGTGCTTTACGACGAGGGGCTGATCGACAACGCCGCGATCACCGGCGACTATCTGCTGACCCGCTTGCAGGCGCTGAAAGAAAAATATCCGAAGATCATCAAGGACGTGCGTGGCAAGGGTTTGATGATCGGGCTGGAGTTCCACGACTTCTCGCAGACCTTGCCGATGGTGCTGCGCCCCATCGTCAGCGTGCTCGACGACAAGCTGAAAGGCTCGCTGTCCGGCTTCGTCGGCGCGCTGCTCTTGCGCGACTATGACGTGCTCGTCGCCTTCACCGAATACAACCGCAACGTCATCCGGCTCGAGCCGCCGCTGATCTGCCAGCGCGAACATGTCGACCGCTTCGTCGACACCTTCGACAGCCTGCTGTCACGCGGCATCGTGGCGATCGTGAAGGACTTCGTGAAAAGCCAGGTCCGTTGAACGTTAGCCGATCAGACATGCTGACCAAGTCGCCCGCTCCGCAAAATCCACTCGACCGGTTCGCCGAAGCCGGTCTGGCGTGGGGCGAGCGGACCTATGCACGACTGGCGGCTCCGATCGGTGCGGCGGCTTTCGCGCTCTATATCGTTTTGACGGCGCTCACGGCCTGGGTGATGCCCGATGCCAACTGGGACATGCTGCCCTATCTCGCCATAGCCGAGGAAGGCGCCCATCCCGATGCGCAGGCGCTGCATGATTATGCCTACAACACCGTCAAATCGGGTGTCTCGGCCGGCGACTACAAGGCGCTGACCGACGATGGCGGTGGCTTCCGCAGCCACATGGCGCAGAACGCCGCCGATTTCCATTCTCTGCTCGGCATGTACCGGATCAAGTTTCTCTATGTCGAGATCCTGTCGACGCTGGGTCCCGTAATGTCACCGGTCGAGGCGATGCGGCTGGTGCAGGTGTTTTCGGTACTGCTGTTCGGCGCGATCACATTACTCTGGCTGCGCGGGGAAAAGGCATTGGCGTTGGCGCCGGTGGTCGGCGCGGTGCTGATCATGGCCGATTTTGGCGATGCGGCGCGCGCCTCGACGCCTGATCTGCTCACGTCGGCGCTGCTGCTCGGAGGGCTCTATGCCTATATTAGAGGCCGTGAGGCGGCGACGGCGATCCTGCTCTTCCTTGCCTTCATGGTGCGGCCTGACAACATTGTTTTCCTTGCCGTTTTCGCAGTGCTGCTGGTCGTGTTCCGGCAGAAGGCATGGGGCGCATTGGCGGGCTTCGCCGCCTCGCTGGTCGCTTATTTCGCCATTTCGCATTGGGCGCATCATCCAGGCTGGTGGCCGCATCTGTGGTTCTCCAGCATCGAACAGCACTACAACATGGACGGGTTCGAGCCGGCTTTTTCCATCACCGCCTATCTCCGGGCGTTTGCCGCCTCGCTGCTGCTCGCCGTCAATCTGAACAGCTGGGTCGGGGTCTCGGTGCTGGCGCTGGCCGGCTGGTTTGCGGCCAACCGTGCCGGCTTCGGGCTCGGTCACCGTGCCGGTATCCTGTTTGCGGCGCTGGTGCTCGGTGCGCTGGCCAAATTCACCGTCTTCCCGATCCACGACACGCGCATCTATTTTCCGCATCTGGTCCCGCCCTTCCTGCTGCTGGCATCGCCCTTCATGGCGCTGTGGGCGGCGGTCGCCCGCGGCCAGCACCGCGTCGCCTTGCACGTCATACCAGGAGACAAATCATGAACTCGGTTTCCAGCCTGGCGCGCATTGCCCTGTCGCTTGGCCTTCCCGCCGGCCTGCTCGATCGCGGGCCGTCGCTGCGCGGCACCAAGTTCCTCGCCAAGGCAGCGCTGAAGGCACGCTTCGGCCGCGGCCGGCCATTCCAGATGGTCAATGTCGGCGCCTGCGATGGTGCGCTGTTCGATGACGTGACGCCGTGGCTCCACCGCATTCCGACGGCCCGCGCCATGCTGGTCGAGCCGATCCCGTACAACCAGAAACGGCTGCGCGCCAACTATCCCGACACTGACCGCTTCGTCATCGAACCGGTGGCGGTGACAAAGACCAAGGGCACGATCACCGTCCACACCTTCGACGCGGCCGCGCTCGAGGCCGGCACGCTGCCGATCGAGTTCATTGGCTGCTCGTCGGTCACGGACACCAACCTGATGTCGGGCAAGAATGCCTGGGGCGAGGCCGACGCGAATTTCAACAAGTTCGCGCCGCACCTGAAAGACATCGAGGTGCCATCGGAGACCTTGCAGACATTGCTCGACCGCAATGGCATCACCCATATCGATGCCTTCCTCGTCGATTGCGAAGGCGCCGACTGGATCGTGTTCGAGCAGCTCGACCTCAAGCGCTATCGTCCCGGCATGATCAAGGTCGAGGTCGGTCCTCTGCCTGCCCTGGAGATCGGTCAGGTCGTGGTCAAGCTGAAGACGGCGGGCTACCAGGTCGGTTTCCAGGCCGAGGATGTCTGGGCATTTGCCTGATGGGTAGCTGTTTTCCCTGATTTGGGAGGGGTCGCGCCGCATCCGCGGCGTGTCGCAAACAGGCGGTAGCGCCGTGCCCGTCGCCTGCATATTGTGCGCCGATCAAACGGGCGCCGAAGCCGCCCGCAACAGCATTCTGGAGTCGCGGGCAATGGCAGAGTTTCCGAAAAAGGCGAAGGTCGTCATCGTAGGCCTCGGCGGCATTGTCGGCGCATCGATCGCCCATCATCTGATCGAGCGCGGTTGGGACGACATTGTCGGGATCGACAAGTCGGGCATCCCGACCGACATCGGCTCGACCGCGCACGCTTCCGACTTCTGCTACACCACCAGCCACGATTTCCTGTCGTGCTGGACGACGCTCTATTCCATCGATTTCTACGAGAAGATGGGTCATTATGCGCGCGTCGGCGGCTTGGAAGTCGCCCGTGTCGGCGACGACAGCCGCATGGACGAGATCAAGCGCAAGATCGCTTCGGCCAAGGCTTTCGGCACGCGCGCACGCCTGGTCGAACCGGCCGAGATCAAGGAAAAATTCCCGCTGATCGAACAGGATCTCGTGCAGGGCGGCCTGTGGGATCCGGACGCCGGTCTCGTCATTCCGCGCTCGCAGACGGTCGCCGGCAAGCTGGTCGACCAGGCTGAAGCCTCCGGCAATCTCAAATCCTTTGCCAACACGCCGGCGAAGTCGCTTGTCGTCAAGGACGGCCGCATCAGCGCCGTGGTGACCGATCGCGGCACGATCGAGGCCGACTACGTCATCGTCTGCGCCGGCATCTGGGGCCGGCTCATCGCCGAAATGGTCGGCGAGGACCTGCCGGTCATGCCGATCGACCATCCGCTGACCTTCTTCGGTCCCTACACCGAGTTCGCCGGCACCGGCAAGGAGATCGGCTGGCCGCTGCTGCGCGACCAGGGCAACTCGGCCTATATGCGTGACACCGGCGACCCCAAGACCGCCGAGGGCGGCCAGATCGAATGGGGCTATTACGAAGAGACCAATCCGCGCCTTTGCCACCCCCGCGATCTGCTGGAGAAGGACCAGGCACGGCTGTCGCCGTCGCAGCGCGATCTCGATATGGAGCAGATCCTGGCGCCGCTCGAACGCGCCATGGAACTGACGCCGATCCTGGGCGAACTCGGCTACAACGAAAGCCATTCATTCAACGGCCTGCTGCAGGTGACGGCCGACGGCGGCCCATCCATGGGCGAAAGCCAGAAGGTGAGGGGGCTTTGGTATGCCGTCGCCATCTGGGTCAAGGACGGCCCCGGCATGGGCAAGCTGATCGCCGACTGGATGACGGACGGCCGCACCGAGATCGACCATCACGCCATCGACTATGCCCGCTTCTATCCGCACCAGACCAAGGAACAGTTCATCTGGGATCGCTGCACCGAGACGGCGATGAAGGTATACAATCCGGCGGTGCATCCGCGTGAACCCTTCTCCAAGGCCCGCAACATCAGGCGCTCGCCGTTCTGGGAGCGCGAGAAGGAACTCGGCGGCTATTTCATGGAGCTCGGCGGCTGGGAGCGTGCGCATGGCTATGCCGCCAACGAGCATCTGCTCGAGAAGTATGGCAACCGGGTGCCGGTGCGCGAGAACGAATGGGACAACCGCCATTTCTGGCGCGTCTCCAACGCAGAGCATCTGGCGATGAGCGAGGATTGCGGCATCGTCAATCTCTCGCATTTCTCGATGTATGACCTCGAAGGGCCCGACCATGTCGCGCTGCTGGAATGGCTGTGCGCGGCCAAGATCGGCGGCGACAACAACATCGGCAAGGGCATCTACACCCACTTCCTCGATGAGGAAGGCATGGTGCGCGCCGACTTCACCGTGATCCGCATGGCGGACCGCTGCCGGCTGATCGACGGCGCCGACGCCGGGCCGCGCGACTTCCAGTACATGCGCCGTACGGCTCAGGACAAAGGGTTCGACGTCACCATCACCGATGTGACCGAGAAGTACGTCACCATCGGCATCTGGGGACCGAACGCGCGGACGACCTTGAAGAAGGTGGTCGAGAACCCGGATGGGCTTTCGCCGGAGAATTTTCCATTCGCGGCCATCAAGCCGGTCAGGATCGGCGGCAAGGATGTCACCGCCTTCCGCATCTCCTATGTCGGCGAGCAGGGCTGGGAACTTCATATGCGCTACGAGGACGGTCTGGCCGTCTGGGACGCGCTGCGCTCGACAGGCGTCATGCCGTTCGGCGTCGAGACCTACGCCAACACCCGCCGGATGGAAAAGAGCCTGCGGCTGCAGAACGCCGACCTTCTGACCGAGTATAATCTGCTGGAAGCCGATCTCGCCCGACCGAAGGTCAAGGAGAACGATTTCTGCGGCAAGGCCAAACATTTGGGGTATCGCGAACGCGCGCATCAGCCCGCCATGCTGTGCACGCTGGTGATGACCGAGAATACGGATTCCAAGGGTGTTGCCCGTTATCCCGTCGGCATCATGCCGGTGATGGACCCCGAGAGCGGGGAAACGCTGGTCGACGAACTCGGCCGCCGCTCCTTCACCACATCGGTCGCCTATGGCCCGACCATCGGCAAGAACATCGCGCTCGCCTATCTGCCGTGGGCCTATGCGCAGGAGGGCCGCAAGCTCGCGGTCGAGTATTTCGGCGAGACCTATCCGGTCGAGGTGGCAAGCGTCGGCTACAAGCCGCTTTACGACCCGGAGAATCTGAAGCCGCGGAGCTGATCGCCCAACGCCAGGGCGCGCACAGATTGGATCAGCCCGGCAAAGGCCGGGCTTTTCTCTTTTTCGGTGGGCGATTCTGGCTTACCCTCGCGGAATGTCTGGTTTGCCCTGCGCAAGACATCTGTTTTCCGCCTCTGCCGTACTGGGACTGATGCTCTGGCCGGCGCCAATGTCCCGCGCGGACGAGCCGGTCGATGTCGAGCTGGTGCTGGCGGTGGATGTTTCGCTGTCGATGTCGGCGGATGAGCTTGAGATCCAGCGCCATGGCTACGCAGCGGCGCTGACGCATGACAATGTGCTGCAGGCGATCGCCGATGGCGTCTATGGCAAGATCGCCGTCACCTATGTCGAGTGGGCCGGTACCAGCTGGCAACGCGTCATCGTGCCGTGGACGGTGATCGCAAGCCGGGCCGACGCCGAGCGGGTTGTGGCGCAATTTTCGGCCCAGCCGCCCGACAGCGCGCGGCGCACCTCGATCTCCGGTGCGCTGGAGTTCGGCAGCGACCTTTTCGCCGAAAGCGGCTACCAGGGAACCAAGCGCGTCATCGACATTTCGGGCGACGGGCCAAACAACCAGGGCGCGCCGGTCAATCTCGCCCGCGACGGCGTGGTCAGGCAAGGCATCGTCATCAACGGCCTACCGCTGATGACCCGAGGCGGCTTTTCCGGGGTCTATGACGTCAACGATCTCGACCGCTACTACAGCGACTGCGTTATCGGCGGCGCCGGCGCCTTCATGATCCCGGTCAACGACTGGACGCAATTTCCCGAAGCCATCCGCCGCAAGCTGGTGCTGGAGCTTGCCGGCCCGGCGTCGCGCCAATGGGCGGCGGAGGAGGCGGATCACCCGCCAGTGGTGCTGGCGCAGGACAAACCCGCCGCCGACTGCCAGGTCGGCGAGAAAATGTGGCGCAACCGCAACTGGATGCCCGACACCAGGTAGAACAATCTGAAACCGGTTGCCGGCTGCTTTCCACGCAATCACGTTCCTGTCGATTGACAAGCCCATCGGCCTCTGTGAACAATTTCCCCCAGAGAAACAAAAGGGGAACCGATATGAACAGGATAACCGTCTTTGCCGCGACATTGACGCTTGCCGCGGGTTTGACCGCGCCGGCGATGGCCGCCACGTCACTTACCATCGGCATCAGCGGATGGACCGGATTCGCGCCGCTGACGCTCGCCAAGCAGACAGGGCTGTTCGAGAAGCATGGCCTCGACGTGACCTTGAAAAAGGTGCCGCAGGCCAGCCGTCCGCTCGCCATCGCCAGCGGCGACCTGCAATGCGCCGCCACCACGGTCGAGACCTGGCTGGTCTGGAACGCCAGCGGGGTAGCCACCAAGCAGATTTTCCAGCTTGACAAATCCTATGGCGCCGACGGCATCGTCGCGCGCAACGACATCAAGACCGTCGCCGATCTCAAGGGCAAGACCGTCGCCTCCTCGGCGCCAGGCACGTCGCCCTATTTCCTGCTCGCCTGGGTGCTCAACAAAAACGGCATGTCGACCAAGGACGTGACGGTCGTCAATCTCGAGCCTGACGCGGCGGCGCAAGCCTTCCTCGCCGGCCAGAACGATGCGGCGGTCACCTATGAGCCGTTCCTTTCGGCCGTGCGCGACAAGGCCGACCAGGGTCATATCCTGGCGACCACGCTCGACTATCCGATGGTTCTCGACACGGTCGGCTGCACGCCCGAATTCCTCAAGGCCAATCCCGACGCCGCCAAGGCGCTTGCCGACAGCTATTTCGATGCTCTCGACATGATCAAGAAGGATCCGCAGAAATCCTACGAGATCATGGGCGCCGACGTGAAACAGTCGGCCAAGGAATTCGAGGATTCGGCGAAGTACCTGAAATGGGCCGACAAGGCTGAGAACAAGCAGTTCTTCACCAAGGAATTCCAGGATTTTTCCAAGACCGCGGGTGCACTGCTGCTGCAGATGGGGCTGATCAAGGAGGCGCCCGACGTCGCCACGCTGGCCGACACCAGCGCCGTGGCGAATTGACGGTTCAACCCCTGGGCATCGTGCGGTGGCGCAGAGCGCCGCCGCCTTCCCCCTGACAAAGGACGAAGATGCGCCCCTTGCATCCTGTCTCACCGAGCCTGCGAACAGTGCTCGGCATTTCCTTCTTCGTGCTGTTCGTGGCCTTCTGGGCCTGGATCACGCTTGGCGGCCACGTCAACCGCATCTTCCTCGCCGACCCGTTGTCGATGCTGCGGGACGGCTGGCGGCTGCTGGTCGAGGACCGTTTCTGGCTCGACATACTGATCACCATCTGGCGGGTCTTCGGCGGCTTTGTGCTGGCCTCGGTCGTCGCCGTGCCGCTCGGCATCGCCATGGGCGCCTGGAAGCCGGTGGAAGCGTTTCTGGAGCCCTTCGTCTCCTTCGCCCGCTATCTGCCGGCGTCGGCCTTCATTCCGCTGCTCATCCTGTGGGCCGGCATTGGCGAACTGGAAAAACTGCTCGTCATCTTCGTCGGCTCGGTGTTCCAGATCATCCTGATCATTGCCGTCAAGGTGGGTTCCACGCGGCGCGACCTGGTCGAGGCCGCCTATACGCTGGGCTCGACCAGCAACGGCATCGTCAGGCGGGTGATCATGCCGGCCAACGCGCCCGAGATCGCCGAGACGTTGCGGCTGGTGCTCGGCTGGGCCTGGACCTATGTCATCGTTGCCGAACTGATCGGTTCGTCGTCCGGCATCGGCTACATGATCATCAACAGCCAATCGCGGCTGGCGACCGGTCAGATCATCTTTGGCATCATCGTCATCGGCCTGATCGGGCTGTTGTCCGACTTCGCTTTCAAGGCGTTCAACCGCTGGCTCTTTCCGTGGAGCCTGGCGTGAGCAAGCTTCTCATCGAGGGCGTTTCCCGGACTTTTGCCGGCGTGCGCGGCGGAGAGCCGGTCAGGGCGCTGATGCCGGTCGACCTGGCGGTCGCGGCGAATGATTTCATCACCATACTGGGGCCGTCCGGTTGCGGAAAGTCGACGCTGTTGAGGATCGTCGCCGGCCTGGAGGCGCCAAGCGAAGGCCGCGTTCTGCTTGATGGCAAGGCGGTGACGAGACCGGGACCGGATCGCGGCATGGTCTTCCAGTCCTACACGCTTTTCCCATGGCTGACGGTCGCCGAAAACATCGCCTTCGGCCTACGCGAACGCGGCATGGCCGAAGAGGAGCGGGACGGGATCGTCGCTTCCTATGTCGATCTCGTTGGGCTGAAGGGGTTCGAGAACCATTGGCCGAAGCAGCTTTCCGGCGGCATGCAGCAGCGCACGGCGATAGCGCGGGCACTGGCCAACGATCCGGAAATCCTGTTGCTGGACGAGCCGTTCGGGGCGCTCGACAACCAGACGCGCGGGCTGATGCAGGAATTGCTGCTCGGCATCTGGGAACGGCGCAAGAAAACGGTGCTGTTCGTCACCCACGACATCGAGGAGGCGATCTTCATGGCCTCGCGGGTTATCGTGATGACGGCACGGCCCGGCCGCATCAAGTCGGATGTCGCCATCGACCTGCCGCATCCGCGCCACTACACGCTGAAGACCAGTCCGGAATTCTCGGCGTTGAAGGCACGGCTGACCGAGGACATCCGCGTCGAAGCGATGCGGACGGCAGACGCGCACTAACCGCTCGCGGCTCGGTCGTCCGCGCGTATGGTTTGGATCAGGCCGCCAGCAACTGCTTGCGGTCTACGCGCTCTTGCTGCGGCGAGCGGGCGTAGAGCTCGCGGTAGCATTTCGAGAAATGCGAGGCCGAGACGAAGCCGCAGGCGACCGCCACTTCGACCACCGGCAGCGACGACTGGATCAAGAGATGGCGGGCGCGGTCGAGGCGGATTTCGAGATAGTAGCGGGCAGGGGAGCGGCCCATCTCGGTGCGGAACAGGCGCTCGATCTGGCGGCGCGACAGGTCGACATGGTCGGCGATCTCGATCAGCGACAGCGGCTCGGACAGATTGGCCTCCATCAGTTCGATGATGGTCAGCACTTTCGAGTTCTGCACGCCGAGGCGGGCGCGCAGCGGCAGGCGCTGGCGGTCGGTCGGGCTGCGCACACGGTCGGTCAGCACCTGCTCGCACACGCGGTTGACGAGGTTCTCGTCGAAATCGTCGCCGATCAGCTTCAGCATCATGTCGAGCGCGGCGGTGCCGCCGGCGCAGGTGTAGATGTTCTGGTCGATCTCGAACAGGTCGGCAAAGACATTGGCCTTCGGGAAGGCCTCGGAAAAGCCCGGCAGGTTTTCCCAATGGATGGCGCAACGCTTGTTCGACAACAGCCCGGCGGCGGCGAGGATATGCGCACCGGTGCACAGGCCGCCGACGGCGACGCCGCGGTTGTATTCCTCGCGCAGCCAGGCAAAGGCCGACTTGTTCTGGCAGCGCTCGACATTGATGCCGCTGCAGACGATGGCCATGTTGGGGCGATCCGGCCCCGCCATCTTCTTGCGTTCCTCCTCGAGCGAGGTGTTGACCGCACACTCCACGCCGTTCGAGGCGCGCACGGGTTTGCCGTCGATGCTGGCGAGACGCCAGCAATAGGCCTCGTAGCCGAGCATCCGATTGGCGGAGCGCAACGGGTCTAGCGCGGTCGCAAAAGCGATCATGGTGAAATCGGGGACAAGGAAGAACACAAACGATCGCTTGATCGGATGCTTGACGGCGTTCACGGGGAACCTCATCTGGCCATGACGCGAACAGGATGTCGCGAATAGCATAGCGTCATCAGGAAAAACCATTCCTGTCAATTGGCTAGACGGCTTTGGCAAGATTAAATTTGCGACATGGGTCGCAAATGGACAATCGCCGCGCGGTGCTGCTCAAACTAGGCCACCGCCAGGTTGTGAAAAGGCGATGGAAGCGCAACGAGATAAACGCCGCCTCGGCGGAACCGAAGCGGCGGCAGTCGACTCTCAAGCCGTTGCAGGGAGCATGGCTCTGGAGATATCTTTGTATTCTCTATTTTTTACGCAGTTCAGGCGACGAAGCCGAGACGCGCGGCAGCCATGGCGCCGGTCTGGCCAGGCATGGTCTTGGCAAGGCGCTGACGCTCGAGAGCCGTGGTCAAGTTCATTTCGCGGCGTGCGAAGAGGCGGGCAAAAAGCTTCATGATCATCTCCAATCGGTTGCTCAGACGGGTCGCCTTCGCTTGATGGAGTGGGGCAGCTCGTTTGCTGGCGCTGATATAGGCTCGTGTAAGCAGAAACTAAATCGCAAAAGCGAAGCGCTTGATATGAAAAACGACACCGAATGCGACAAATTTGGGCAGGGTGTGGGTGGTGTTCTCAATATTTACGAATAGTTACAGATGGTTAGCTTCAAAAGCGAGCTGCCATGCGGCTTGCTCATATGCGCCATGCGGCGGCAGCATGGCTCCTGAATTCATTTGAATACAAATAAAATAGAGAAAGCCTGCCGGGCGGGTTGCGCGGCAGGCCTTCAGCACGGGGTACACACGATCTACTTTACTCCAGCCCAGGATCCGACGCCATTGCGAATGCCGGTCTTGGTGTCGGAAGCTTCCGGCCAACCGATGTCCTTCTGCAACTCGATCGGCAGGGAACGGATGGCGCGTTCGGTCTGGTAGCGGGCGCGGGCCGCGCTGAATTCGGTCGCGATGCGGCCGAGGGAGGACAGGATAGACATTTCGATCTCCTTTGCAGCGGCGCGGGAGGCGCCGGCAATGCGTTACGTCAGTCTGTTTCAGCTTCATTTCACGTCGAATGCAGGTCTGCGCCGTGGGCGTTTCGTGACCGCTTCTGGCAGCATGCTGCTTCGATGGAGTTGACTATGCTCCTGATCTGATGTTCAATCAAACGAAATGGAATGATGCTTTGTATCAGAAAAATTGAAGGCTGATCGCCATGAACGCCCCACTCAATCACCCGCTGCCGCTGCTCGACCTCGATGTTTTGCGCACTTTCGTGGCGATTGCCGAGACCGGCAGTTTCACCACCGCGGCCAATGCGGTGTTCCGCACACCGTCGGCGGTCTCCATGCAGATCAAAAAGCTGGAAGACATTCTCGGCCGCTCGGTGTTCGCGCGCGACGCGCGTTCGGTGACGCTGACCACGGACGGCGAAATGCTGCTCGGCTATGCCCGCCGGCTTTTGTCGATCAACCGCGAGGTGGTGTCGAAGTTCATCATTCCCGACATTGTCGGCGTGGTGCGGCTCGGCTCACCTGACGACTATGGCGAGCGCGTGCTGCCGCATGTGCTGAAGCGTTTCGCGCAGTCGCATCCCTCGATCGCCGTCGATGTCACCATCGACCAGAGCAGCAACCTGCGTCGGCGCATGGACGACCGGGCACTCGACATCACGCTTCTGACCAACTCCTACAAGACCAGCGCGCTCGGCGCCGAGGTGCTTTTGACCGAGCCGATCGTGTGGGCCGGCGCCAAGGGCGGCTGCGCGCATCTGCGCGAACCGCTGCCGGTGTCCTTGTGGGAAGAAGGCTGTGCCTGGCGGGCCGGTGCGCTCGAAGCATTGGGCCGCGAGGGCCGCAGCTATCGCGTCGCTTACATGAGCGCCCATACCGCAGGCCAGCGTGCCGCGATCATGGCAGACCTTGCGGTCGCGCCGCTGCCGCGATCGTTCCTCGGCAACGACATGGTCGAACTCTGTCCGAAGGACGGAATGCCCGATATCGGCACTTACAATCTTGCAATGGTGGTGGCGCCGGACGCCAGCGCGCCGGTCAAGGCCGTCGCCGACCACATTCGCGCGACCTTCGAGGTGTTTCGGGAAACCGGCAAGTTCTGATCATCCGGGATACTCGGACCGAAGGCCTTGCTCCGCCACCTCTTCGGAGGGCGCTTTGAACCTTGCTGCCGTGCCTTGAACGATCGGCGAGGGGCTCTCGCTCAGGAAAGCGACGATGTGTTGGCGCGCACGCCGCGCTTCCGGCATGTCGATCAACGGCCAAACGTGGAACATGCCTTCCTCGTAGACCAACTCCACCTCGACACCGACGGCGCGGGCTTTTTGTGCAAAGATCAGATTGTCGGGCGTGAGAAGATCGCGGGAGCCCGTCAGGAGCAATGTCTTCGGCAATACCGACAGTTCGCCATAGACCGGGCTGATGCGCCAGTCGGTCGGATCCATGCCGGCACTATAGAGCCGGATTGCCTCCCGCCCACCGGCAATGCCCAACCATGGATCGTTCCGCTCCGCCTCGAACACTTCGGGGTTTGCGAGCGAGACGTCGAGCCCGGGTGAAATCAGCACATGGCGCCAGGGCAGAGGCAGGCCTTCTTCAGCCGCCATCATGGTCAGTACCACGGCCATGTTGCCGCCCGCGGAATCGCCCATGAAGATGATCTCTTCCGCCTCTGTCTCCTCGAGCATCTGGCGATAGACGGCGCCGACCATGCCGAACATGGCGTGGAAATCATGTTCCGGGGCGATGGGATAGATCGGCACGGTGATGCCGTAGCCCAGCCGCTCGGCCATGTCGGCGATCAGATACCAGTGATAAGGCGTAATCTCAAAGACATAGGCGCCGCCATGCAGGTAGAGTATCCGTTTGTGCTCTCCGGCTCTGGGGGCGATTTCGTAGACCGGGAAACCGTCAACGGTGCGCGTCCGGATGTCGTAACGCTGCTGCAGCGCGGCCGGCGGATGGTGATCCTCGGTTTTGCGCGCGGCCGCGATCCAGCGCTGCAGGTTTTCCGGGCTGGAAAAGGCCTGCTTGCGGCTGTGCCTGAGCACGAAGGACACTACGTGGCTTTTCAAACTTGGCATGCGGATACACGGACTTCGGCTGCAGCCGACTAAGAGAATTCCCCTTCGCTCTTGAAGATCGTGCCCTGGCCAAAGATGTCAAGATCAGCGCCTTGTCCACACGCTGGTGTGATTAATGGCGCGGCAGAAGTGCCGCGCGTAGCCGGTTGTTGGCCGTCGGGGACGTACGAGGTCCCCGGCGGAGGCCGAGCAATTTGCATTTCTCGGAGAAGGTCATCAGCGCGTCGTCCCCAGAAGCAGCGAGGCGAGCGTGGCCTGCGGATCGTTCGGCGGCGATGCGGGCCAGCCGATGTCCTTCTGGACATGCGCCGGAAGACTGTTCAGCGCGCGGATCGCCTTGTTCCTGGCATGGGTTTGCCTGATGGCCACACCGAAGCGGCCGAGATTTTCGAACATCGACATTTTCATCTCCCTTGATGAACGGCGCTGGCCAAGGACTGTCTTCGGCCGCCGTTCGATGCGGGGTAAATGCGCCTGACATGTATCGGATAGATTTCGCGAAAATAGAGCGTTCGTTTCAAGATCCACCTGATCTGGAAACATTGCATACAAATGAGTTTCCGAGGCGCTGAAGCCGTTTTCAGGCTCCGAAAAATTCCATGTCCTCGCGCGGTGGTGCGCTGCGACTCGAACAGAAAGTGGTTGACAAGTCGCCCCGCAACTGCCCGTAATTGTGCAGTGCAGCAGAAGAAGTGTGCGCTGCAGCGCAAATACGGAAATCATGACCGGGAGTCATCGTGCCGAGTATCCATAGTATTCAATACCTGCGGGCGTTGGCCGCGAGCGCCGTGGTCTGCTTCCACGTCAGCGAGCAGTTCGGCGGCCCGTTCTCGGTCGGCGCCGCCGGGGTCGACATCTTCTTTGTGATCAGCGGTTTCATCATGTGGGTGACGACGGCGAGCCGCCCGGCGGATCCAGCGGGCTTCATCAGCCGCCGGATCACCCGCATCGTGCCGCTCTACTGGATCGTCACCTTGCTGATTGCGTCAGCCATGCTTATCAAGCCGCAATTTTTTTACGATCATCTGTTCAGTCCGCTGAATCTCGGCCGCTCGCTGTTCTTCTTGCCGCTTCGGGAAAACGGCGCATTGCACCCAATCGTCCTCCAGGGTTGGACGCTGAGTTACGAGATGATGTTCTATCTCGTTTTCGCGTTGACTCTTTTTCTGGGCGAACGATGGCGTTTGAGCGTGCTCGTCGGCGTTCTCACCATCATCGTCGCGCTGCATCTTGTCTTGCCTGACGGATATCCACGCTCCTTCACCAGCCCGATCGTACTCGAGTTCGCGGCCGGTGTCATTGTCGGACGCCTGTGGGTCCAGGACGTTCGGCTCTCGTTTGCGCTGGCCCTGACGCTGCTTGTTGGCGGGTTTCTTCTGCTTGCCGTCACCCCTGTGGCGGATGCCGATATGCCGCGCGTACTGCGCTGGGGCATCCCGGCCATGCTGATCGTGACGGGCGCGGTCTTTGCCGAACGTGCTCGGCCATTCAGGCCTGTGGCCTTGTTCAACTTCCTCGGCGAGGCCTCCTATTCGATCTATCTTTGGCACGCCCTGATGGGCGTCGCGGTGACCGGCATCACCTTGCGGCTCGGCATGCTGCCGGCACTGCAGCCGGCAGTGATCGTCGTTCTCAGCTTTGCGTTCTCGGCGATGCTTTATCTGGTCGTCGAAAAGCCGCTCATCCGGGCGCTGCACCCCTCGCGCCCCTAAGGCTCCAAGCTCGGACAAGAGACCCCACTTGCACGGGACTCGTGAATCCGACCGCGATGGCCTGAAGCGTCAGTCGCGACTGCGCCGAGCAGCATGGCCTTCGCGGGAGCGTCGGCGCGGTGCTGCATCTCCGGCGATGCCATCCTCGCTCACCGTCTTGCGTGGCGGCAGTTTCACCGCCGCCGACAGTTTCGGGAACGGGTCGACCTTGTTGGGTAGCGCCATGGCGTAGACGAAATGCTCCTGGAATTTTGGCTCCAGTGCGGTCTCGATCTTCTCGATCTGGCTCACCGTCTCCTCGATCTCGCGGCGATAGCCGCGATTGAGCAGCGCCATGCGGGCACCGGCACCGGCCGCGTTGCCGACGGCCGAGACCTTGTCGAGATCGCAATCGGGGATAAGGCCGAGCACCATGGCGTATTTCGGATCGATGAAGGAGCCGAAGGCACCAGCGAAATGGATGCGGTCGACATGCTCGGTGTTCTGCTTTTCCATCAACAACTTGGTGCCGGCATAGAGCGCCGCCTTGGCAAGCTGGATGGCGCGCACGTCGGTCTGGGTGATGGTGATCTTGGGTTCGCCTTCCTTCAGCACATAGGAGAAAGTGCGGCCGTTGGCGACGACGCGCGGCGAGCGCGCGGCAAGCGATCCGTCGACGACACCATCCTCCGAGATGATGCCGGCGAGATACATTTCGGCGACGATCTCGATGATGCCAGAGCCGCAGATGCCGGTGACGCCGGTCGCCTGCACGCTGTCGAGGAAGCCCGGTTCGTCGGACCACAGTTCCGAGCCGATGACGCGGTATTTCGGCTCCAGCGTGTCGGGATCGATGCGCACGCGCTCGATGGCCCCGGGCGCGGCACGCTGGCCGCCGGAGATTTCGGCACCTTCGAAGGCCGGACCGGTGGGCGAGGAGGCAGCGACAACACGCGCGCGATTGCCGAGTACGATCTCGGCATTGGTGCCGACATCGACGATCAGCATCATCTCATCCTGGCGATGCGGGCCTTCCGACAGCGTCACCGCCGCCGCGTCGGCGCCGACATGGCCGGCAATGCAAGGCAGCATGTAGAGGCGCGCGCCCTGGTTGAGCTTGAGGCCTATGTCGGAGGCCTTGATGCGCACGGCGCCCGAGACAGCGAGCGCGAAGGGAGCGCCGCCGAGCTCGGTCGGATCGATGCCGAGGAACAGGTGATGCATGATCGGATTGCCGACGAAGACGGAATCCAGAATGTCGTTGCGCTGGACATTGCCTTCCGCGCAGACCTTGTCGACGAGGCCGGAGATCGCCTCGCGGACGGCAACCGTCATGCCTTCGCGGCCATCGGGGTTCATCATCACATAGGAGACGCGGCTCATCAGATCCTCGCCGAAGCGGATCTGCGGGTTCGACGTTCCGGACGAGGCGGCGACGCGGCCCGACAGCAGCGACACCAGATGCATGGCGATGGTGGTCGAGCCGATGTCGCAGGCCAGGCCATAGGCCTCGTTCTTGAGGCCAGGCCACAGCGCGATGACGCGCGCGATGTCGCTGTCGGCATCCTTGTGGATGGCGGCTGTCGCGGTCCAGTTGCCTTTGCGCAATATGCCTTGCACCTGCGGCAGCAGATAGAAGTCGAATTCGAGGTTCTTAAAACCCCAGTCCTTCATCAGCGCGATCTTGAGCCGGTCGAGATCGCCTGATGGATTGTGCATGTCGGGCTCCTCGATCTCGACATAGCACATGCGGATGGCGGTATCGCGGGCGATCACCCTGGTGTCTGCATCCTTGCGGATGGTCTGCGCATTGATGACGGTATCCTGTGGCACGTCGATGACGAGATCGCCGAGGATCTGGGCGGAGCAGGAGAGGCGGCGCCGTTCGGGCAGGCCGCGCACGCGTTCGTAGCGCTCTTCCTTGGGGCCCTTGGGCGAGATGTGATCGTTCGAGGAGGTGATCTTGTGCTTGGCGAAATTGCCTTCCTGCACCTCGATCTGGCAGCGCCCGCAAGTAGCGCGTCCGCCGCACACGCTCTCGACATAGACGCCGAGCTGGCGCGCGGCGTCGAGCACCGGCGTGCCGACAGGGAACCGCCCGCGCTTGCCTGACGGCATGAACAGCACGAGCGGATCGGTAATATTTGCAGGTGAATTCACGATTGCGCGCTTATCCCCGGCCCATCCGGGCTTCACGACCGCCGCGCCGCCGGCTGCCATTGCCGCCGCCTTCGCCCGGTGCATTGACCGCTGTCGGCGCCGCCACCGCGTGGCCGCCTTCGGCCGGCTTGTAGTCCTTGTAGGTCTTGATCCACTTGGTGCAGTTCTCGTCGGTGCCGTTCAGCACGTTGGCGCCGCGCACGGCTTCCATCTCCTGCGGCCGAACCGGGTTCATGATCGCCGAGGTCATGCCGGCGCCGATCACCATCGGGATGAAGGCGGCATTGATGCCATGGCGGTGCGGCAGGCCGAACGAGATGTTCGACAGGCCGCAGGTAGTGTTTACCTTGAGTTCCTCGCGCAGGCGGCGCAGCAGCGCGAACACCTGGCGTCCGGCATCGCCAAGCGCACCGATCGGCATGACCAGCGGGTCGACGACGACGTCATGCGCCGGAATGCCGAAATCGGCGCAGCGCTCGACGATCTTCTTGGCGACGGCGAAGCGCACATCCGGGTCCATCGAAATGCCGGTCTCGTCGTTGGAGATGGCGACGACGGGCACGTTGTACTTCTTGACCAGCGGCAGGATGGCCTCGAGCTTTTCTTCCTCGCCGGTGACGGAGTTGACCAGCGGGCGGCCTTTGGCGACCTTCAGCGCGGCCTCGATCGCGGCGCTGACGGAGCTGTCGATCGAGAGCGGCAGATCGACCAGGCCCTGGACGATCTCCAGCGTCTGCACCAGCAGGCCAGGTTCGGTTTCGTTCGGGTTGACCGAGGTGACGCCGGCATTGACGTCGAGCATGGTGGCGCCGCATGCGGCCTGCTCCAGCGCGTCCTTGATGACGGTCTCGAAATTGCCAACCACCATCTCGGCGGCGAGCTTCTTGCGGCCGGTCGGGTTGATGCGTTCGCCAATCACGCAGAAGGGCTGGTCGAAGCCGATGATGATTTCTCGTGTCGCCGAGGCGACGATGGTCCGGGTCATGAAATCTCTCCGTCGTGATATAAAGAGTTCTTTATATCGTTATCTGTTGTCGATCAAGCGAATGGTGATCGCGCAGCGCTCTCAATGCGCGGTCTTCACCATATCCACCTGGGTTTCGGTAATTTCGTCGTGCAGGATGTGATCCAGCCGTTCGGCGACCATCTGGTCGTCGCGGCGGATCTCACGCTTCCATGGCTGGCGGCCCTTCAGCACGCCCGATTCGTCGACGATCTCGGCGACATATTCTTCCTGGCGGTAGGCCATCACATGGACGCCTGAGACACCGGGAATTTCCTTCACCTCGTTGATGATGTCGGTGCAGAGCTGCTTGCCTTCCTTCTTCTGGTCCTGGGCGCCTTCCAGTCGCTTGATGACGGCGTCGGGGATATGGATGCCGGGCACATTGGAGCGGATCCATTTTGCCGTCTTGGCGGAAGCGAGCGGGCCGACGCCACATAGGATGAACACCTTTTCGGTGTGGCCGAGATCGCGGGCCTTCTGCATGAAGGTTTTGAACATCGGCACGTCGAAGCAGTACTGCGTCTGCACGAACTGCGCGCCGGCGGCGATCTTCTTGCCGAGATGGATCGGGCGAAAGTCGAAGGGCGGCGCGAACGGATTGACGGCAGCTCCCAGGAACAGCTGCGGCGGCGTCGTCAGCTTGCGGCCGGACAGAAACTTGCCGTTGTCACGCATGATGCGGCAGGTCTCCAGCAGCGACATCGAATCGAGATCGAACACCGGCTTGGCACCCGGCTGGTCGCCGGCCTGCACGCCGTCGCCGGTCAGGCACAGCATGTTGGCGACGCCCATCGCGGCACCCCCCAGCACATCGCCCTGAATGGCGATGCGGTTCTTGTCGCGGCAGGCGATCTGCATGATCGGCGCATAGCCCATGCGGGTCAGCAATGCGCAGATGCCGACCGAGGACATGTGGCAATTGGCGCCGGACGCATCGACCGCGTTGATGGCGTCGACCCAGCCGTCGAAGATCTTCGCACGGTTGTAGACGTCCTCGGGATCGGCGCTGTCGGGCGGGTTGAGCTCGGTCGTCACCGCGAACTCGCCCCGCCTGAGCACGCGCTCCAGCCGACCGCGCGAGGTGTGGCCGGGCAGCGGATCGAGCGGCAAATGGATGCCGGCCGGATTTTCGTCGAGCTGGCGGCCGATCATGCGGAGCCTCCGGTCTTCGCGGCAGCGGCCTCACGGGCTGCCGCGGCCTGCGCGGTCACCCGCAGCCAGGCCGAGGTTTCGCGTAAAGACTGGTCGACCGGCTTCTGCACGGTGAGGATCCTGTCGGAATTGACCATGTTCTGCGAACCTTCCCAGGCCTTGACCCAGACGCAGGGCATATTGGGCTCGACTTCGCAATTGCCGTTGGCGCGCACGCCGCCGCAAGGGCCGTTGCGCAACTGCTTGGGGCAGTTCATCGGGCACGACATACCGGTCGAGGACAGGATGCACTGACCGCACATGCGGCAGTCGAACATGAAGCCTTTGACGCGCTTTTCGACGAATTTGATCGGAGCTTCGACGCGGCCATAACCGATGCCCTTCCACAAGGGGTGCAGCAGCAGGAAGGCGTCGGAAAAACGGGCATAAAACCATTCGAGCAATCGCGAGTGCCGAACTGACCATAATCTCACCGCGAACGAGCGCTGTACGCGGCGCTGCGGCGACACGTCGGCCGGCTTGTAGTCGGATTTCGGCGCTGCCTTCTTGACCAGCGTGGCCTGGGTAACCGCCGGGTTCTCGTCAGACATTTTCTTTTCCGCCCGCCTTGACCAGAGCGACCAGCCGCTCGCGGTCGTATTTCGCGTCGAGTTCGTGGAATGCCTTTTCGACCTCGGCTTCGAGATCGTCACCGACCGCAACCGGATCGGCCTTGCGCCATTCGGCGAGATAGTCGTCGGTGCCACCGGCGCCGGTGCGCATGGCGCACATGTCGATCGCCTCGGTGAAGCGCAAGGGCAGTTCGCGCTTGGCGTTCTGCCGGCCTTTCCTGACGATGACCTGGGCAGGGATGTCGCGCCAGTAGACGACGATAAGATCGGCCATGAATTCTCGCTCCTCGATATTCCGAGCATTGCCGCAAGCGTCGTAAGGCTGCTTGTTATGGGACGACGCGCGCGCATTCAAAAGCGACGCATTTCGATGTCGTAAAATGAAAGGTGGGTTTATTCGTTTGCGACCCATGTCGCGACGGGGTCGATGCAGCAGCAATGGCGGCGGAGTTTGCGCTGTTCCTACGCTGGATGCGTTACCAGATGCCGGTTCTCAGCCCAGTCCAGACGTAGAACCAGATCGTCGGGTGGTACCACTGTTTCGATGGCAGGCCTGGATCGAACGTTGCGAGTTTCCCCGCCAGCGCGTCGCTGACCGCCTCGACGCAGATATCGCGCGAAAACGCCGTCTGGCGCAGCGCATAGCTCGAGATGGTGTCGCCTTGTTTCGGCTTGCCGTGCGCCTGCTTCAGCACACCGCCGGTGTCGACGCCTGCATCGACCAGATGGACGGTCGTGCCGAAATTCTGCGGATCGCCTGACGTCAACGCCCAATAGCCGCCATTCATGCCGCGATATTTCGGCGTGATGCCGGCATGATAGTTCAGCACCGGACAAGGCATTTTGCCCAGCATCTCCCTGGAAATCAGCCGGCAGCCGTTCAGCAGCACGACGCCGGGCTTGATCGTCTCGATCGCCTGCAGGCATTCCTGGCTGTTGGCGGATGCCACATGGACGATGACCTGGCCTTGCCGCGGTTCCGTTTCAAGCTTCTCCTCGGCAATCAACCGGGCGGCGTGTTTGACATTAAGCCGTTTGCCAAGCCTGCTCAGCACCATCGTGCCGAGCTGACCCATGGCGGAGATCCAGCCCTGGCGTCGGGCGCGGCCGCGCAGCAATTGTTTTTTGGATTCAGGGATTTCGAGGACGACGCTGACAGGGCCGACGCGGTCGGCGAGGT
Source organism: Mesorhizobium sp. ESP7-2 (assembly GCF_020164715.1). Lineage (NCBI taxonomy): Bacteria > Pseudomonadati > Pseudomonadota > Alphaproteobacteria > Hyphomicrobiales > Phyllobacteriaceae > Mesorhizobium > Mesorhizobium sp. ESP7-2. Next base: position 91,053 of record NZ_JAIUGQ010000016.1, on the reverse strand, counting down.
CGTTGATCATGGCCCAGACGTGTGCGCCGCCACCGGTGACGACTACAATCGGCCGCGGATTGGATTGCGACGCTGCCATTGATCTTGCCATGCTCCACGGACCGGCTGATGTGGCCGGGACCTTAGGGCAGGTGGGTTAATCCTTGGTGTGCCGGAAGCCTTACGAGGACATGAAGATGCCGGTCAGCGCTTGAACTCCATGATGTCGAGCTTCGATTCGTAGTAGGGCGCGGGGAATTCGATGCGCCATTCCTTGGCGCTGTTGCGGAAAGCGTAACCGACCTGGTCGGTTTGCGGGCCGCTGCCATAGGGCCTTGCCCGGTCGTCGTTGACGGAGCCGGAGCCAAGATAGATCGAGCGCTTGTCGCCATCGTCGAAGAAGCGGCCCCGGGTGCGCTGCGAACCACTGATCTTTTCCAGCCGCCAGCCGGAGCCATCATCGGTCACTCTGCATTTGAACCAGCCATAGATGACGAGCGGGCTCAGCCCGCCGACCTTGATCGTGCGGCACCGCCAGCTGCCGGTGAGGTCCTTGTCGGAGAAGGCGGCCAGCGGCTTGGCCAGCAGTGCGTCGAGTTGCTCGACCTCGGCGGGGTCGCCCGCCTTTGCCTCGGCGAGCGCCGCCTTGCGGATGTCGCCATATTTGTCGAGCCGCGCCTTGTCGGCGGCGGTGATCAGTTTCCGCACTTGACCGTCGGCAAGGGCGGGCATGGTACAGCAGAGCAGGCCAACAACGGCAAGCAAGGGGCGAAGGTTCATCAAAAGATTCCCTGTTTTCGTCTGGAAGGGCGCCGCTGCCGTCTGGCGCATAACTTACCGGGTCGCTGGCGCCTGTCATCCGTGCTCAACAGCGTCACGGTCGAAATTCATGGTGTGACGAATGCGAATCTTGCTCACGGGATCGTCGGGTTGGCTGGGAAGCGCGTTGGCGCCACTCCTGCGTGGGCTTGGACATGACGTCACCGGCCTCGATCCCGTTCTATCGGCCGAAACGCGGATCGTCGGTTCGATCGCCGACCGTGACCTTGTGATCGACCGGGTCTATGACGCGTCGCGGGCGAGGGACAGGCTGGATTTCGCCTGCAGGACCAGCTTTGCCGACGTGCTGGCGGCGCTGGCAGCCGAAGACGGGAGCTGAAGCCGTCAGGCGTTCGCGGCCGCCCGCGCCAGGCCCGGCGTCAGGTCGCCAAAACCGGTGGAGCGGCGCTCATAGGTAAGGCCAAGCAGGGCGGCGGCCTTTTCGGCGACCTTGTCGAGTTCCGGATCGTCGGTCTGCGCAAGGTAGATCAGCTTCTCGTAATTGCCGAAATAGTCCTTGATCAGCTCCGGGTGCTTGTCCAGCCCGAGCGGCTTCATGAAGAAGGCATCGAACTGGCGGCACAGGAAGTCCGTCATGTAGAACGACATCATGTCGTCGTCGGCAACCTTCGCATAGGCGTCCATGCCTTGATAGAAGGCGAAGCAATGCGGACCGGCCATGCGCTCGACGCCATGCTTCTCCAGGACGCGGTCAAGCAGGCCGCCTGTGCCGCAATCGGCATAGCCGACGAAGATGTGCTCATAACCCTCCGCCTTGGCCTTCTCGATCGCCTTGTCCATGGCCGGTGCGATGCTGTCGGGATAGAAATGAAATTCCGCCGGCAAACACGTCAATTCGAGGTGATCCAGCCCGAGCCGTTCCTTGACGGCCAACACCTCGCGCGCAATCATCCCGCAGGCGATGACGAGCAGCCTGTCTGTCTGATTCGGTTTCGTTTTTTTCGTCTTGACCAAGTCGAGCCGGCTTTTCGCTGCGGGGTTAATTTATCTGTCGAGGGAGACACCGTCCATGAAACTGCTACGGGTAGCGCCAATGGCTATCCTTGCCTGCGCGCTCGCACTCACGGCCTGCGCCAACACCATTCGGGGTGTCGGCAAGGATGTCAAATCGACGGCGAGGGCGGTCAAAGACACTGTCGCCGATTGATCGGCAGCCACCTCCTTCATCTGGGAACAAAAAAGCCGCGCTGCAAGGCGCGGCTCTTTTTCGTCGTCCTGATGCCTTGGATCAGGCCGAAGCACGCACATTGTGCTTGCGCTTCATGAAGTCCTTGGCGGTCTCGACCGCCACCGCGGCGTCGCGGCAATAGGCATCGGCGCCGACGGCCTTGCCGAATTCCTCGTTGAGCGGTGCGCCGCCAACCAGCACGACATAGTCGTCGCGAATGCCCTTTTCCTTCATCGTGTCGATGACGACCTTCATGTAGGGCATGGTGGTGGTGAGCAGCGCCGACATGCCGATGATGTCGGGCTGGTGCTGCTCGATCGCATCGAGATACTTTTCGACCGCGTTGTTGATGCCGAGGTCGATGACGTCGAAGCCGGCGCCTTCCATCATCATGCCGACGAGGTTCTTGCCGATGTCGTGGATGTCGCCCTTGACGGTGCCGATCACCATCTTGCCCTGTTTCGGCGCGCCTGTGGCGGCGAGCAGTGGGCGCAGGATGAACATGCCGGCCTTCATGGCGTTGGCGGACAACAGCACTTCGGGAACGAACAGGATGCCGTCGCGAAAATCCTCGCCGACGATACGCATGCCTTCGACCAGCGCTTCGGTCAGCACCTTGTAGGGCACCCAGCCGCGCTCGAGCAGAATGCGCGTGCCTTCCTCGATTTCTTCCTTCAGACCGTCATAGAGATCGTCGTGCATCTGCTGCACCAACTCATCGTCGGAAAGTTCGGAAAGGATAATCTCGTCGTCGGACATTTTAATCCAGCTCCTCACGGCATCGCGACTGTGTCGCAAGGCACAAAATAATGGCGTTCATACCTAACCCGCAACGGGCGGGTATCCATAGCTGATTTGCGACTTCCCGCAAAAGGAAAGCGACTGGAAAATCTATCGGATTTCTTGTCGATTTTGCGACAGGCGTTGGCGCGGACGGGCCGTTTCGAATAGGGTGCATGGCTACGATCCGGCGAAAGCCGCGCCATGCGGCCGCAACGGTTACGGACCGGCCATAGTCAGGCAGGCCATATTCAGGGAAGAGCGATCATGAGCGAACACGCGGCAGTCGACCAGGAAGCGTCCAACGCGCGGCGTGGGCGCGGCGCCAGCGGTGGAGCAGCGGCAAGGCGCGCGGCGCGCTCCGGCGGCGGCCCGGGCACCCAGCTCACCTACATCAAGCGCAAGATCAACGTCTACGAAGTGCTGAATGAGGAAGGCCTGGCGCTGATCGAGAAGAACACCGACACGGTGCTCGAGGAAATCGGCATCATTTTTCGCGATGACGCGGAAGCGCTGCAGCTCTGGAAAGAGGCCGGCGCCGACGTCAAGGGCGAGCGCGTGCATTTTCCCAAGGGGCTCTGCCGTTCGCTCCTGAAGACCGCGCCGCCCATCTACACCCAGCATGCCCGCAATTCGGAACGCTCGGTGCAGATCGGCGGCAACGCGACCGTGTTTGCGCCGGTCTACGGTCCGCCCTTCGTGCGCGATCTCGATGGTGTCAGGCGCTATGCGACGATCGAGGATTTCCAGAATTTCGTGAAGCTCGCCTATATGGCGCCGTCGATCCACCATTCGGGCGGCACGGTATGCGAGCCGGTCGACGTGCCGGTTAACAAGCGCCACCTCGATATGGTCTACGCGCACATCAAATATTCCGACAAGCCGTTCATGGGTTCGGTGACCGCGCCGGAGCGCGCCGAGGACACGGTGGCGATGGCCAAGCTGGTGTTCGGCGACGACTTCGTCGAGAACAACACGGTGCTGACCAGCCTGATCAACGCCAACTCGCCGATGGTGTTCGACGAGACCATGCTTGGCGCCCTGAAAGTCTATTCACGGCATAACCAGGCCTGCATCGTCACGCCGTTCATCCTGGCCGGTGCGATGAGCCCGGTGACGGTCGCCGGCACGCTGACGCAGGTCCTGGCCGAAGTGCTGGCCGGCGCATCGTTCACGCAGCTGATCCGCCCGGGCGCGCCGGTGCTGTTCGGCACCTTCGCCTCGTCAATCTCGATGCAATCGGGCGCGCCGACCTTCGGCACGCCGGAGCCGTCGCTGGTCTCCTATGGCGCGGCGCAACTCGCCCGCCGTCTCGGCTTGCCGTTCCGCACCGGCGGCTCGCTCTGCGCCTCGAAAGTGCCGGACGCGCAGGCGGCGTATGAGAGCGCCAACACGCTGAACTCGACCATTCTCGCCGGCACCAATTTCGTGCTGCATTCGGCCGGCTGGCTCGAAGGCGGCCTGGCGTCCTGCTACGAAAAATTCATGATGGATATCGACCAGCTCGGCATGACCCAAAAATTCTCCGAGGGCGTCGATCTTTCGGAAAACGGCCAGGCGATGGACGCCATCCGCCAGGTCGGGCCGGGCAGCCACTATCTCGGCTGCGACCACACCCAGGCCAATTTCCAGACCGCCTTCTACCGCTCGTCGATCGCCGACAACAACTCCTACGAGCAGTGGCTGGCCGAGGGTCAGAAGACCGCGCCGCAGCGCGCCAACGATCTGGCGCGGCGCTGGCTGGAGGCTTACGAGGCGCCGCACCTCGATGAAGGCATCGACGAAGCCCTGAAGGACTTCATCGCCAAGAAGAAGGGGTCGATGCCCGACGCCTTCACCTGAAAGGAGCCCGAGTCTGGCGGGGCTAAAGTCGCCAACATCATCCACAAGGAAGTCTGGCGGAGCGCCTTCTCCGATCCGGACAAGAAGGGATGATTGCGTGCGCGGCATGATCGAGGAGATCACGGCCGCGCTTGGCACCAACGGCCTCATCCTGCGTGGCGGCTTTCTTTTTCCCGATCACGAGGGTGCCCCTCATGGCGCCTCGGGCGCTTCGGCAAAGTCTGTCCTGCTGGTAGGGCAGGCGGGTGCGGCACCCTGGCCGCATTTCCTGCGCTGGCAGCAGCAGCAGCCACAGGCGATTGCCAATCCGCTCGACACCTGGTCGCGGCAGATCATCGGCGACGTGGCGCGAGAGTTTGGCGCGCGCGCCGTTTCGCCGTCGGACAAGCCTTATCTGCCGTTCCACCAATGGGCTGTTCGGGCGGAGGGGCTGAGGCCGTCGCCGCTCGGGATCCTCATGCATCCGCGAAACGGGCTTTGGCACGCCTATCGCGGCGCGTTGCTGTTCGAGGAAGAGATAGCGCTTCCCGAGCCCTGCGAGGCGATCCATCTCTGCGACACATGTGTCGACAAACCCTGTCTGAAATCCTGCCCGGTCGATGCCCATTCCACGGATGGTTTCGCCTACCAGCCCTGCCTTGCGCATGTGCGGGGCGCGGGCGGCGGGCCGTGCCGCGCTGGCGGTTGCCTTGACCGCAATGCCTGCCCCTATGGCACAAGCTACCGCTATCCGGCAGAGGTTCAGGCCTTCCATATGGCCGCATTCGCTGGTCTTTAGCGCCTCACGCGATCCCGCACGAAATGTTGACTGGCGGGTTCAGGCAACGCCTTGCCGTGGCCGCTTGCGCGGATATGTATCGCGCATCTGATCAACGGAGCAGGCAATGACGAAGCAAGACCTTCAGATCAAGACCCGTGACGGTGTGGCGAATGCAGGCCTGTTTCGTTCGGCCAAGGTTTCTCCAGCCAAGGCCGGTGTCATAATCTACCAGGACGCCTTCGGTCCGCGCCCGGCGCTTGACCAGATGGCGGAACGGCTGGCGGGCGAGGGCTATGCGGTGCTGGTGCCCGACCTCTTCTATCGCAACGCGCCTTACGGTCCGTTCGACGCCAAGACCGCCTTCACCGAGGAAAAGACCAAGGCGGCGTTGATGGCGCTGGTCACCGGCACGACGCAGGAGATGACCATCAGCGACAGCGGCGCGTTTCTCGAGGCGCTCGCCGGCGAAGGCGTTACGGGGCCGATCGGGACGGTCGGCTATTGCATGGGCGGTGCGCGGGCGATCAACGCCGCCGCGACCCACCCAGACCGGATCAAGGCCGCCGCCAGCTTTCATGGCGGCAATCTCGCCAGCGATGCGGCCGACAGTCCGCACCGCAAGGCGGCTTCCATCAAGGCGCGCGTCTATGTCGGCATGGCGGGGGTCGACCGGAGCTTTCCGCCGGAACAGTCGACGCGGCTGGAAGAGGCACTGCGGAACGCTGAAGTCGACCATACGATCGAGAATTATGTCGGCATGGCGCATGGGTGGTGCGTGCCCGACCATGGCGTCTTCAGCGCAGCCGGTGCCGAGCGGCATTGGAAGCGATTGACTGATTTGTTCGCCGAAACGCTGGTCTGAGCCTTCGCCCCCCTGTTGGCCGCGCGGCACATTGGAGGTATCAGGCGGGATGAGCGGCTCGCCCGGCTGGTGCGGCGCGGGGTCATGCGGGAACGATCAACCTGATGCAATCCTATGATGTCGTGATCATCGGCGCCGGCGCCGCCGGAATGATGTGCGCCGTGGAGGCCGCCAAGCGCGGCCGTTCGGTGCTGATCCTCGATCATGCGGCGGCACCTGGCGAAAAGATCCGCATCTCCGGCGGCGGCCGGTGCAATTTCACCAACGTCCATGCGAGCCCGAAGAATTTTATCTCCAGGAATCCGCATTTCTGCATCTCGGCGCTCAGCCGCTATACGCAACGCGACTTCATTGCGCTCGTCGAACGTCACGGCATTGCCTATCACGAGAAGACATTGGGGCAGCTGTTCTGTGACGGCTCCGCGCGCCAGATCATCGACATGATGGTCTCGGAAATGCGGGGCAGGGGCGCCGAGCTGGTATTGTCGACTTCCGTTGAGACTATCAGCAAAGCCGAGGAAGGGTTCGACCTCACGCTCTCCACCCGCACGGTCTCTTGCCAGTCCCTGGTCGTAGCCTGTGGCGGCAAGTCGATCCCAAAGATGGGCGCGACGGGCTTCGGCTACGAGCTTGCCGACCGGTTTGGCCTTGCCGTCGTCGAAACGCGGCCTGCCCTGGTGCCCCTGACCTTCGATGCAAAGACGCTCGAGCGGCTTTCGCCCCTGGCCGGAAACGCCGTCGACGCCGAGATTGCCTGCGGCAAGACACGGTTTTCCGAGGCGATGCTGTTCACGCATCGCGGCGTCAGCGGGCCATCCATCCTGCAAATTTCATCCTATTGGCGCGAGGGTGATGAAATCCGCATCGCCATGCTGCCAGGCACGGATGTGGCTGAGCTCGTCCGCGCCGCCAGGCGTGGCAATGGCCGGCAAGCGGTGCAGACCGTGCTCGCAAATCATTTGCCGAAACGGCTGGCCCAGGCGATAGCCGAGCGAACCGGGCTCGACGGCAATCTTGCCGATCTTTCCGAGGCCCAGATCAAAGCCGTCGAGGCCGCGGTCAACGACTGGCGCATCAAGCCGGCCGGTTCGGAGGGCTACCGGACCGCCGAAGTGACGCTAGGCGGGGTAGACACCAACGGCCTCGACCAGAAGACGATGCAGGCGAAGTTGGTGCCGGGCCTGTTTTTTATCGGCGAGGTCGTCGACGTCACCGGCTGGCTCGGCGGCTATAATTTCCAATGGGCGTGGTCGTCGGGCTGGGCGGCGGGCCAGGCGTGTTGACATTCAGGTGAGGCCGGCCTGACCTGAATCTCAACCCGCCCACAGCTGCAAAAGTCCCTGTTCGAAAAAAATCTTTCCATCACCCCAAGGATTAGCCATTAGCCTTCGTCCAACAGGCAAATGATGGCGATGATGCTGGATGAGAGCGAAGCCTCCGACGCCGAACTGATCGGGCGGGCGAAGGGCGGAGACCGGGGGGCTTTCGGCAAGTTGCTGGAGCGCCACTACGACTTCGTCTATCGCGCCGCCTATCGCTGGTGCGGCAGGAAGGCCGATGCGGAAGACATCGCCCAGGAAGTCTGCGTCCGGCTCGGCAAGGCGATCCGCGATTATCGCGGCGGCGGCGCGTTCACGACATGGCTCTATGCCATGACGATGAACGCCGCGCGCGACATGATGCGCAAGACCGCGCGCGAGACGGTCAAGTCCGAGGCCTATGGCGTCCATGCGCTGATTTCGGGCGAGGTCCCGGCCGAGAGCGAAGACCCCGCCGAGGCGCTCTGGGCGGCGGTGCGGCAATTGCCGGACAAGCAGCGCGATGCCGTGATGCTTGTCTATGGCGAAGGCTTGGGCCACGCGGCCGCCGCCGAGGCGATGGCGATCTCTGAGACGACGGTTTCCTGGCACATCCATGAAGCGAAGAAACGGCTGAAGACGTTGATGCGTTCAGCCGGGGAAGTGTGACCATGGTCGACGACAACGAACTCAGGAAGCTGCGCGACGCAGCAATACCGGTGCCCGGCGAGAGCGCGAAGGCGCGTGCCTTCGAGGCTGCCCTGCGCGCCTACGATCAGGAAAATATTTCCGAAGTCACCCAAGGATCGGTCGGCGGCCTTCGTCTCACAGAGCGAGCACAAAAGCTCTGGAGCGAGATCATGCAAAAGAAACTCATTGCCGCGCCGGCTCTTGCCGGGCTAGTCGCCCTGCCGATCGCCGGATACGCCACCTTCCATATTCTGAGGGAACAGCCGTCACCGTTCGGCGGCGACGAGAAGATCGCCGAGACGCTGGCCGACAAGCCGGCGACGCTGAAGCCATTGGCCAAGCAGGCACCGGGAGATCGGGCCGCCGACGAGCCGACCGTGACCACTGCGCCGACCAACGACAAGAAAGCCGACGCGGATGTGGAAAGCCGCGATGCGACCGATGCGCTTGTGACGCCGGCTTCGCCGCCGAAACCCGAATCGGCCCAGGCGGGCGGGGCAGCACAGCAGACTTCGTCGGAGCGTAGAGCGTTGGCCGAACCAACACCGCCGGCGCCGACCGGTGAATTCGCGCTGGATGGCGCCACTGGCGCGCCCAGCACGTCGCGGGTGGCCCGCATGCCGGCGGCCGAATCCAAGCCGATGGTCCAGCAGCCGGCCATGGCGCCGGCGGACCAGATCGCGCCGCAGGAGGAAAACCGTGACCGCGTCCAGGATTTCAAGACCAATCCGGTGCACGCCGCATTGGAAGACCCGGTCTCGACCTTCTCGATCGATGTCGACACCGCTTCCTATTCCTTCGTGCGCGGCTCGCTGAAGCAGGGCTACCTGCCGCAGGCCGATACGGTCCGCGTCGAGGAGATGATCAATTACTTCCCCTATGACTGGAAGGGGCCGGACTCGGCATCGACGCCGTTCAACTCGACCGTCAGCGTCATGCCGACGCCGTGGAACGCGCACACCAAGCTGATGCACGTCGCCATCAAAGGTTTCGACATCAAGCCGACCGAGCAGCCGAAGGCCAATCTGGTCTTCCTGATCGATGTCTCGGGCTCGATGGACGAACCGGACAAGCTGCCGCTGCTCAAGTCCGCGTTCCGCCTGCTGGTCAGCAAGCTGAAGGCGGACGACACGATCTCGATCGTCACCTATGCCGGTGACGCCGGCACCGTGCTGATGCCGACAAAGGTTGCCGAGAAGGACAAGATCCTCAATGCCATCGACAATCTGCAGCCCGGCGGCTCGACGGCAGGCGAAGCCGGCATCAAGGAAGCCTACAAGCTTGCCCAGCAATCCTTCATCAAGGACGGCGTCAACCGGGTGATGCTTGCCACCGACGGCGACTTCAATGTCGGCCAGACCGATGACGACGACCTGAAGCGGCTGATCGAGAGCGAGCGCAAGACCGGTGTGTTCCTGTCGGTGTTCGGCTTCGGCCGCGGCAATCTGAACGATGAAATGATGCAGACCATTGCCCAGAACGGCAACGGCACCGCCGCCTATATCGACACGCTGGCCGAGGCCGAGAAGGTGCTGGTCGAGGACGCTTCCTCGACGTTGTTCACCATCGCCAAGGATGTGAAGATCCAGGTCGAGTTCAATCCGAATAAGGTCTCCGAATACCGCCTGATCGGCTACGAGACCCGGGCGCTCAATCGGGAGGATTTCAACAATGACCGCGTCGATGCCGGCGATATCGGCTCGGGGCATTCGGTCACCGCGATTTATGAGATCACGCCCAAAGGCGGTGGCGGCGAGCAGATCGATCCGCTGCGCTATGGCCAGGCCACGGTGAATAATGGCGGCGTTGCCAATGCGGACGAATATGCCTTCGTCAAGATCCGCTACAAGCTGCCCAACGAGGACGTCTCGAAGCTGATCACCACGCCGGTGACCTCGGCCAATGAGGTGGCGTCCTTCGACCAGGCGAGCACTGATCAGCGTTTTTCCGTCGCGGTCGCGGCCTTCGGCCAGAAGCTGCGCGACGAGGATGCGACCGCGAAGTTCGGCTACGACAAGATCATGGAGATTGCCACTGCCGCCCGAGGAGCCGACCCGTTTGGGTACAGGTCCGAGTTCCTTTCGCTTGTGCGCCTTGCCTCGGCGCTGGGCGGTAACCGGTAGTGGCGATGACGGCCGGTTTCTTTCAGATGATGGGATCGTTCTGATAGCCGGCCCACGGGCGGGTGAGGCAGGCCGGCGAGGGATCTTCCCTTGCCGGCCTTTTTTTTGGATCTATTGATATTCAGGGGATGCCGGCCTGACCTGAATCTCAACAGATCCTAGGGCAGCGCGCTGGATCGTTAAATTGCGCTGCATTTCCGGTACCGGATCGCAATTTCCTCTCGCTACACCGGACATGTCTAAGGCTTGAGGGAGCCGGAATTGCAGATCAGAACCATCGCCAACTCTACTCCGCCGACACGGGATGCTGCGGCGGTTTCATCAGCCCCGTCAGCCGAATCCAGACGCATCAGCGATGACGTCGCGCAGGCGCGTCACACCGCCATGTCGGCGCTGACCAACGACCGCTTCCGCGCCATGCTGGAGCAGATTACCGATCCCGGCGCATCGGGTGCGCTGGCGACAATGCGCGGCGACAATGCGGTCGATCTCAAGTCGGCGCAGTCGAGCTACGCCGACAACAGCGAATAACCGCTAAAGGAATCGCGTCAGGCGCGGGTGCGCCGCCGCTCGCGGCGGGCTTCGCTGGTCTCGGCCGTGTTTGCGGTTGCCACCTTGTTGCGCATCGGGCCGATGCGCTCGACGATTTTTTCGACCGTCGGACGATCCGCTTTGGTGTGGGCGTCGAGCGCCTTGCGCATCGCGGCAAGATGCTGGAACGAGGTGCCGCAGCAGCCGCCGATGATTTTGGCCCCGCCATCCACGGCGAGCCGGACATAGTCGGCCATCAGTTCCGGCGTGCCGGAATAGTGGATCTCGGTGCCACGGAATTCGGGGATGCCGCAATTGCCCTTGACGATGACAGTCGCCTCCGGCTTCGCCTCGGTCATGTCGAGCAGCGAGGCCAGTATGTCTGAGGCACCGACGCCGCAATTGGCGCCGACGCCGAGCGGCGCTTGCGACAGGCCGTCGGCGACGCCGTGGATGTCTTTCGGCAGCAGTCCCATCATGGTACGGCCGGCGGTGTCGAAGGAGCCAGTATAGGTGTAGGGGAGGCCGACGCGGATGGCAGCTTCGGCGGCGGCGCGGATCTCGTCGGGCGCCGACATCGTCTCGATCCAGGCGACTTCGGCGCCGCCTTCCTTGAGACCCTCGATCTGCTCGGCGAAGGCGTCGACCGCCTCGCCATAGGTCATGGCGCCGAGTGGCACCAGCAATTCGCCGGTCGGGCCGACGGAGCCGGCGACGATCACCTTGCGGCCGGCCTTGTCGGCGACAGCGCGGGCAATCTCGGCGGCGCGTTTGTTCAGCGCATGGACGCGATCCTGCGCCTGGTGCAGCTTCAGCCGGTGGCGGGTGCCGCCGAAGGAGTTGGTCAAGATGATGTCGGCGCCGGCATCGACGAAATTCTGGTGCAGCCGGGTGATGGTGTCGGGCGCGGTTTCGTTCAGTAGTTCCGGCGCCTCGCCAGCCTCCAGACCCATGGCGAACAAATTGGTGCCCGTGGCGCCATCGGCCAGCAGCACACCCTTTTCGGCCAGCAGGGCATCGATCGGATTGGTCGTCGTCATCGGATTGGCTTTCGTGTCCTGGAATTCGAATAAGGATATAAAGAAGTCTTTATGTCTAGTCAATGAAATTGCAACGTGAAACGGCAGGCATGGAGGCGGTTAACGACCCGCGGTCATTCCTGGCGCGCTCTCAGACAGAACCTGATGCGAATGACATGCCGGCCAGATTGCGTGCGAAGGCGGCCGCCTCATGCGGATTGATGTCGGCGGCGCGGATCAGATTGTCGAAATGCTTGGTCAGTGCCTGGACCGGCTGGGTGGCGTTCAGCACCACGTACATGTCGCCGACATAGATGGCGGCGCGATAGGGGCCGAAGATGGTAAGCGGGATGGAATAGCGCATGCGGCCGTCATAGAGGAACAGGCGGAAGGTCGGATAGAGGTCGTCGAGCAGCGTCGCCATATGGGCAAGCTGCTGCTGGCGGTCTGTGGCCGGGAAGCGGTCCCACACGCCGAGACCGCGGGCGAAAATCTCCAGCGTGTGGCGCGGCATGCAGACTTCCATATCGGTTTCCGGCCGCCGGTTGTACTCGATGCGGTATTGCGTTTCGCTGGCCTGCGCCAGGCGGCTCCTATTGGTGATGTTGGCCTCGTAGTCGACGAGCGCGTGGGTGCGCAGGAGATCGGGAATGCCAGCGGGCACATAACGGATCTTGGTGCCGGCGGCTTCAGCGAACCATTTGGCCAGCAGCGTGCGGTCGAAGCCGTCGGGCGCTTCCTCGATTTCGAGGCTCTCGCGGATTTCGCCGGTCACGCCCTCGTCCTGGCTGAGACCGAGCAGCCAGTCCAGCGACACCTTGAATTCGGCGGCGATGTTGAGCAGCGTTTCGGCGCGCGGCAGGCGCGTCGAGGCGCCCGACATCAGTTGCGACAGCGCCGACCGATCGATGCCGACTGCTGACGCGAAAGCCGACTGGTTGAGGTCGGACCTTGTCAGGAGCAGCTTCAGACGCTCTCGGAAGATCGTCGACAGATCGCGCTTGTCCATGCCTTTGCTCCCTGTTTTCTGGAGGAAAAATTTGCGCCGGAGCCACACGAATAGCCGCTCGAGGCGTAAATGAATCCCTAAGTCTGTTCACAATGTACAACATATGCAGCCAAAAATGCGCATACGCAACATTTTGTACACTTTGTCGCGTTGAGTGGAATCACGTCTCCTGACACAATGCTGTCAGGAACCAGTTGGGGTTCCGGCGACTGAGGGACAGTGGTCGATAGCATGACTGGCAAGAGCATTGGGCGAAGCAGCAAACCGGCCATCGAGTGGCCAACCGTGGTTCTCGCTTTCTTCTGCTACGGCACATGGTTCGCCGCCGGCTTCTTCCTCTGGCCATCCTATCCCCTAACAGCACTGATCGTGATGGCCGTTACGCTGGCTCTGCAGTCCTCAATCATGCATGAGGTGCTGCATGGTCACCCCACCCGCAACGCCGTCGTCAATGAGGCCTTCGTCTTCCTGCCGATCGGTCTTGCGTGGCCGTTCCGCCGCTTCAAGACCATTCACCTGCGCCACCATGCGGACGAGCGGCTCACCGATCCGCTGGACGATCCCGAGAGCTACTACAAGGCTCTGTGGCATCACGATGAATTGCCGCCGTTGATGAAATTCGTGCTGAAGATCAACAATACCATGGCCGGTCGCCTCGTGCTTGGTCCGTGGCTGTCGTGCGTCGGCTTCTTCATCGATGACGCCAAGCAGGCGATCGCCGGAGACAAGGCGATCCGCAAGGCCTGGCTGCTGCATGCGATCGGCCTTGCCGTGGTGCTGCCGGTCGTGCAGTTCGGGTTCGGCATGCCGGTTTGGCTTTATGTGCTGGTGCCGGTGTGGCTCGGCCAGTCGCTGATCTCGATCCGCACCTATGCCGAGCATCAGTGGTCTGAACATCCGGAAGGCCGCACGGTGATCGTCGAGCGCTCGCCCCTATCGTTCCTGTTCCTCAACAACAATCTGCACTTTGTCCATCACAAGAGCCCGACCATCGCCTGGTACCAGCTGCCGAAGCTGTTTCGTGACCGGCGCGAGGAATGGCTGCGGATGAACAATGGCTATGCCTATCCGAATTATTTCGCGCTGGTCAAAGCCTATGCCTTCAAGGCCAAGGAGCCGATCGTGCATCCGGTGCTGCGCCGCGCACCGGAGCCGGGCAGGGCGTTCAAGCCGCGCGTCAGGGCGCGCAGCATCAATGGGCTCGGCACGGTGCCGGTCCCGGCCGAGCCGCCCAAGGAATAACATCCGCTGATAGCATGATATCGTGTCGGCCAATTCTGATCGGACGCCGCGTTTTTGCGATCTTTTTTCCGGGCATGGTGGTTTGGTATCGGCATGAGTGAATTGATTGCGGCGTTGCCGATGTATGACTGGCCCGAAGCGCGCGACGAGGTCGACGCGCAATGGGCGTGGTTGCGCGATGCCTTCCGGCGGAAGGGTATCGACGCGCCGCAATCCATCGTGCGCCGCAATGGCGAGCTGCCGCCGGTGCCGGGCGGCATTCGCGACGGCGAGGGTAAACTCATCGCTCCGGATCCGGCGACGCTGCCGCCGGACGAACTCGATTTCCACAAGCTCTGGCTGCATCCGGCGCTGCTGTTCGCGCAGACCTGTTGGGGGCCGATGGAACTTGGTCTATCCCGGCATGTGCAGGTTGTCGGCCAGCCAAGCTACGACGCCTATGAAGGCGGGCAGGGCGAACTCTATTCGAGCGCGCTGGTTATGCGCGCAGGCGAGGGACCGGAGGTCCGGTCGCCCGCCGACGGCAAGGCCTTGCTGCCGCTCGATCTCATCCGAGGCCGGCGCTTCACCTTCAACAGCCTCGATTCCATGTCGGGCATCATCGCGCTGACGCGCGACCTGGAAGCGGCCGGCGAAAGCCTCGACATATTTTCATCGAGCGGTGAAAGCTTTTCACCGAGCGGCGAAAGCGGCGGCCATCGCCACTCGATCGTGGCGGTCGCCGAAGGCAGGGCGGATGTCGCAGCGGTCGACTGCGAAAGCTGGGCGCTGGCGCAGCGTTTCGAATCGGCGGCGCGCAAGGTCGTGATCGTCGGCTGGACGGCACGGCGCAAAGGCCTGCCTTACATCACTGCCGAGACGACGCCGGAAAAGACAGTGCGCGCGATGCGCGAAGCCCTTGCCGGCCTAGCCGAGCAGCCTCGCATCCAACGGGTAGGTTGAAAGTTTTTCGTTGCCGGTCTCGGTGATCAGGATCTGCTCCTCGATCTTGACACCTTCGCGCCCGCCAAGCCGGCCGATATAGCTTTCCACGCACAGCACCATGCCTGGCTCAAGCACGCCGTCCGGCGTGTCTGGCGTCCAGTCGCTGGCATGCGGCAAGGTCGGGTATTCGTCGGCCAGTCCAACGCCGTGGTAGAGTACGCCGTAGCGGGTCGGGAAGCAGTCGCCTGGGGGCACCGCTGAGCGCTCGACGAGGTCGCGGAACGAGACGCCGGGCTGCATCAATGCCGTATTGTGTTCGATCTGATCGGCGGCGATGCGGAACAGATCGCGCTGTTCGTTGGTTGGCCTGGTATCGCCGCACAGCCAGGTGCGCGAGAGATCCGCGCAGAAGCCGTAGGGGCCGATCAGGTCGGTGTCGAAGGCGACAAGATCGCCTGATACAATGATCCGCGACGAGCATTCCTGGAACCACGGATTGGTGCGCGGTCCCGACGTCAGCAGCCGCGTCTCGATCCATTCGCCGCCGCGCGCGACGTTGCCGCGATGCAGCTCGGCCCACAATTCGTTTTCGGAGATACCGGGCTTTAGTGCCTGTTCCATCTCGCCCATACCTGCCTCGCAAGCGACGATGGCGCGGCGCATGGCGAGGATTTCGTCCGGCGATTTGATCAGCCGCGCATTTTCCATCACCGCTTCGCCATTGCCGATGGAGATACCAAGGCGGTGGAGTTCTTCAACGCCTTCCGGATTGATGTGGTCGACGGCGATGCGGTTGTTGCCGCCGCCGTGCTCCCTTACCAGATCGGCGATGCCGGCCGCCCAGCGGCGGACTTTCTGCTCGGTCAGCTCGCCGCCATAGAGATACATCCACGACACTGCCGGCCGCACTTCGTCGACGACACCGGAATGATCGGACAGGTGTTCGCAGGAGAAATAGTCGAACAGCACCACCGGACCCTCGGTGGCGACGAAGCAATGCCGCGTCGGATTGTGCGCGACCCAGAGCTGCATGTTGGTGCTGTCGGTCGCATAGCGGATGTTGACGGGGTCATAGAGCAGGGCGCCGGCATAGCCGCGGCGCTTCAGCTCGGCGCGGATGCGCTCGAGCCGGTATTTTCGCATAGCCGGCAGGTCGGGCGCGGCGATACCCGCCGCGGCCCATTCAGCTTCGGCTACAGCGCCATAACCCAGCACATGCTGGTTGAGCGAAGCCGCCTTCTCGCGGGAGGCGTCGCGCAACGCCTCGATCGAGCCTGGCTCGAACGGCATGATCTTGCGATGGCGGCCGAAGCTTCCCTTTGGCGCCTCGCTGTCCATGGCCGGACCTCAGGTCCGCATCTTCTCGCCATTTGGGTCGAAAGGCGCTTCGACATTGATGCGGGCTGGTCGGCGGGATCCAAGAATCTCGATCTCGAACAGTCCAGCACTTTCATCCTCGGCGAGGGCTGCCGGCACATAGCCTTGCGCCATCGACTTCTGCACGTAATGCGCATAGCCGCCCGACGTCACCCAGCCGACAACGCGCCAGTCGCCATCGACGATGCCGCGCACGGCGGACGCGCCTTCGGCGGCCTTCGAGCCACGTATTTCCTTGCCTGAAGTGTCGAAGCGCGGCGCGCCGTAGCCATGCGGCTTTTCCACCGTGCCGTAGTCCTTGCTGACTTTGGCCCAGATCGGCTCGTCGCCCATCACGTCGGCGTCCGCTGCGTCGACGATGAAGGAGACACGGCGTAGTTTTGGCCCTTCCGCCTGTTCCTTGGCGGCGGCGTCACGGCCGATGAAGTCGTTCTTCTCGAGCTTGATGAAGCGGTCCATCGAACCTTCGAACGGGCCGTAGATCGGCCGCAACTCGCGGAACCAGGTCGGAAAATTCTTTTCCAGGCGCATCGACAGCAAGGCGCGCATGCCGAAATCGACGATGCCGAATTCCTCGCCGGCATCCTTGATCTGATGATAGACAAGGCGCTCATAGGCCGGCGCCATCCATATCTCGTAGCCGAGGTCACCGGTGTAGGTGATGCGATTGACCAGGCATGGCGCGCCGCCGACCGCCATTTCGCGGAAATCCATGAAGCGGAAAGCCTTGGTCGAGATGTCGACATCGACCAGCTTCTGCAGGAGTTCACGCGACTTCGGACCGGCGATCGAGAGGCCGACCAGCGTCTGGTCGAAGCGGTGGATGCGGACCGAACCGTCCTTGGGCAGCTGCCTTTCGAACCAGCGCATGTGATACTTCTGCGCGGCCGACGAGCCCCAGATCATGAAGCGGTCTTCACCGGCCTTGGCGATGGTGAAGTCGCCGATCAGCTTGCCGAACTCGTTGATCATCGGCGTCAGCACGATGCGGCCGGTCTTCGGCATGCGGTTGGTCATTAGCCGGTTGAGGAACTCTTCCGCACCCGGTCCCGACACTTCGTATTTGGCGAAGTTGGCGATCTCGGTGACGCCGACACGCTCGCGCGTGGCCCGCACTTCCTCGCCGATCGGCCCAAAATCGTTGGAGCGGTGGAAGGAGACAACGTCCTTCGGCTCCTTGCCCTTTGGCGCGAACCAGAGCGGGGTTTCGAGGCCCCACGAGTCGCCCATGACGGCGTTGTTGGCGAGCATGGTGTCGTAGAGCGGCGTCGTCTGCGCTGGGCGGGCGGCCGGCAGTTCCTCGTTGGGGAAGCGGATCGAGAAGCGGCGCGAATAGTTTTCGCGCACCTTGGCGTTGGTGTAGCGCAGGCCGGCCCACTCGCCGAAGCGGGCGACATCCATGCCCCAGACGTCGAAGCCCGGATCGCCGTGGACCATCCAATTGGACAGGGCGAGGCCGACGCCGCCGCCCTGGCTGAAGCCGGCCATCACGGCGCAGGCACACCAGAAATTGGTCAGGCCCTGCACCGGACCGACCAGCGGGTTGCCGTCGAGCGCGAAGGTGAAGGGGCCGTTGATGATCTGCTTGATGCCGGCCTTCTCGATGCCAGGGAAGTGCTTGAAGCCGATTTCCAGCGACGGCGCGATGCGGTCGAGGTCGGGCGGCAGCAGTTCATGGCCGAAATCCCACGGCGTGTTGACCGGCGACCACGGCTTGCAGGCCTTTTCATAGGTGCCGAGCAGGATGCCGTTGCGCTCCTGGCGGGTGTAGATCTCGCCCTTGAAGTCGAGCACGCCGATCATCTCGCGGCCGGTCGACTTGTTGAACTCCTCGACCTCCGGCATCGGTTCGGTCAAGAGATACATGTGCTCCATGGCCAGCACCGGCAACTCGACGCCGACCATGCGGCCGATCTCGCGCGCCCACAGGCCGCCGCAGTTGACGACATGCTCGGCGTGGACCGTGCCTTGTTCGGTGACGACGTTCCAGGTGCCATCCGGCTGCTGCGTCAGGTCGACCACGCGGTTGCGCAGCACGATTTCGGCGCCGAGTTTTTTCGCCGCCTTGGAATAGGCGATGGTGGTGCCGGAGGGGTCGAGATGGCCTTCGACCGGATCCCACATGGCGCCGACGAAATTGGTCTCGTCCATCAGCGGGAACATCGCCTTGGCTTCGGATGGCGTGATCAGTTCGGTGTCCATGCCGAGATAGCGGCCCTTGGCGTGGGCAAGGCGCAGAAAATCCATGCGCTCGGGCGTATCGGCCAACATCACCCCGCCGGTCAGGTGCAGCGAACAGGACTGGCCCGAAATCTCCTCGATCTCCTTGTAGAGCTGCACCGTGTAGGCCTGCAGCTTGGCGACGTTCGGATCGCCGTTCAGCGTATGGAAGCCACCGGCCGCATGCCAGGACGAGCCTGAGGTGAGCTCCGAGCGCTCGATCAGCATGACGTCGGTCCAGCCGGCCTTGGCCAGATGATAGAGCACCGAGCAGCCGACGACGCCGCCGCCAATGACAACCGCTTTTACGTGGGATTTCATGAAGATAGGTCCGTTTTTGAAGAGATTGAATCGAATGAGTGGGGCGTGAAAGCAAAGCGGAGGTCGGATACAGCGATGTTTTCGGAGAGCTTGCCATCAAGCGCGGCAAGGATGGTTTCACAGACGGAAGTGCGATGTTTCAGGACATCGTGGCTCCAGACACGCAGGATCGAATAGCCTTGGGCGCGCATGAAATTGTCGCGGCGACGGTCATGGGGACTGTCGGCGTGCTGGGATCCATCGATCTCGATGACGAGCCATTTTTCGCGGCAGGCGAAGTCTGCATAGAAAGAGCCGATGGAGAGCTGACGGGTAAAGCGATGACCACCAAGCTTGCGCGCTTTCAGTTCAAGCCAAAGCAATGCCTCCGCTTGATTGCCCGCTTGCCGGAGTTTTCGTGCTCGCTGCGTTGTGCCGGTTTTGCGGCGGCTGCGCGATGCGTGAACGGCTTCCCCCACTCCGTCGCTGCTTCGCAGCGCCACCTCTCCCCCCTCAGGAGGGAGAGGAAGGGAGCCAACTAGGCTAGGCTCGCGCCCTTCCTCTCCCCCGTCGAACGGGGGAGAGGTGGCGAGCGAAGCTCGACGGAGTGGGGGTCGACCGCGCATCAAATCCATACAGATCAAAAATCGGTCGGCGCGCCGCCTTCGGCGGTGCGCTTCTGGACGAAGGCGTTAAGCTCCTCGCGGATCGCTGGGTCCATGTAGGGCTCGTCGTAGGACGCCAGCCGCTCCTTCCAGACCTTGTTGGCCTTTTCCAGCGCCGTCGGCGAGCCGGCTTCGGCCCAGGTCTCGAAATTGCGCCAGTCGGACAGGATCGGCGAATAGAAGGCGGTCTTGTAGCGGTCCTGCGTGTGCTGGGTGCCGAAGAAGTGGCCGCCGGGGCCGACCGACTGGATGGCGTCGAAGCCAAGCGCCTCTTCGGAGAGATCGAGCGGGGTCAGGAATTCGGCCACCATCTGCAACAGGTCGATATCCAGAATGGTCTTCTCGTAGGAGCAGCGCAGGCCGCCCTCGAGCCAGCCGGCGGCATGCATCATGAGATTGCCGCCGCCCTGGATGGCGCCCCACAGCGAGAACACGCTTTCATAGGCGGCCTGCGCGTCGACCGTGTTGGCGGCGCAGGTGTTCGAGGTGCGGTAGGGGATGTTGTAGCGGCGGGCAAGCTGGCCACCGACGAGCTGCGCCTTCATGTATTCCGGCGTGCCGAAGGCCGGTGAACCGGACTTCATGTCGACATTGGAGGTGAAGCCGCCATAGCCGACCGGCGCGCCCTTCCTGACCATCTGGGCGAAGGCAATGCCGGACAGTGCCTCGGCATTCTGCTGCACCAGCGCGCCGGCGATGGTGACGGGTGCCATCGCCCCCGACAGGGTGAAGGGCGTGACGATGACGACCTGGCCCTTGCTCGACATCTGGATGATGCCTTCCATCATCGGCACGTCGAGCTTGAGCGGCGAATTGGTGTTGATGATGGTGAAGACGGACGGCTCCGCGAGCAACTGCTCGTGGCTGATGCCGCGCGCGATGCGGGTGATCTCGATGCCGTCGACATTGCGCTCCTTGCCGAGCGAATAGATGTGGAACACCTTGTCGGTCAGCGTTGCGAGGTCGCGGATGCATTCGAGATGGCGGACCGACGGGTGGATGTCGGTCGGCTCGACCGGATAGCCGCCGGTGCAATTCAGGATGTTGTGCATCTGGGCCAGGCGCAGGAAATTGCGATAGTCCTGCTGGTTGCCTGGCCGCCGGCCGCGATCGATGTCGGAGCAATTGGGCGCCGAGGCCATCATCGAGATGATCAGATTGTCGCCGCCGAAGCGCACATTGTGCGCGGGGTTGCGGGCATGGATGGTGAATTCGGACGGGCAGTTCGACACCAGCTCCAGGATCATGTCGCTGTCGAAGCGCACGCGCTCCGAGCCCTCGCGCACATCGGCGCCATTCGCCTTCATGATGCGGCGGGCTTCGTCGTGCAGCACATCGACACCGATTTCCCTGAGCACGCGCAAGGAGGCGAGGTGGATCGATTCCAGCTCGTCCTCGGAAACCAGCTTGGTCGGCGTCAGGGGATTTTTCAGCTGGCGGAAGGCCGGCTGTTCGAACGCGGCCGAGCCACCGGCACGCTTTCCGGCGCGACCGCCACGGCGGGCACGGTCGGGTGCCAAAGCCGGTTCTGAGGGTTGTAGGACGGCGGTCATGATGGTCCTCGTAGGATGCGATAACGGGCGGCATAATGGACCGGCGCCCGTCCGGCCATTGCGGAGGCGGCGACCACTAGGGCGAGGGAAGCGACATGCCCGAACGGCAGCTGCGTGGCCGCGACATCCGCCTTGATCATCCATCCGTTGGCGCAAGCGGATCTTCCTCGCCGGCCCTTTCTTTCCCCCGATCGAGCACGTAGCCAGTAAGGCCTGTCGGCAGGGAGGCGGCCGGCACCGTGATCGTCGCCCTCGACGCTTTGCTGGTCGTCTTCGCGCTCCATAAATCAGCCAGCCGCAGAGGCTCCTGACAGGGTTTGGCTGGAGCCGAGCGTCGTTCGGGCTGCAAGGCTTACCGCCATTGGAACGAACCGCTAAGTCTGCAACCGCGACGGCATCATGGATATGGACTTGGTGGACACGAGAAGCGACGAGACGATGCAGTGGGCAGCGATCACCGGTGTGATCGCGACCGTGTCCGTGTTCGCCATCGCGCAGGGCCTGTCCTACCCGCTGCTGAGCTTCATCCTGCAGCGCCAGGGTGTCTCGCCAGCGATGATCGGCCTGTCGGCCGCAATGACCGCTGTCGGCTTCATCCTGTCATCGCCGCTGATACCCGGCCTGGCGCGCCGGTTCGGGGCAGGGCGCACGGCGCTCACTTGCGCGGTGCTTTCGGCTGTCGTGCTGGCGCTGATCGGCTGGACGCAGAATGTCTATCTCTGGTTTCCGCTGCGCTTCCTGATCGGCGTGGTGACCAATCCGCTCTATGTGCTCAGCGAAATCTGGGTGATCGCGCTGGCACCGCCGGCCCGGCGCGGCCGCATCATGGGTCTCTATTCGACGATCATTTCCGCCGGCTTCGCGGCCGGCCCGCTTTGCCTGCTTGCCGTCGGCACGGAGGGCTGGCCGCCGTTCCTTGTCGGCATCGGCGCCTTCGTGCTCTGCGGCTTCTGCCTGGCGTCGGTTCTGCCGCGGCTTCCCATGGTGGACGAGGCCGGGCATCAGGTTTCGGTGATGGGTTTCATGCCGCTCGCCTGGCTGCTTCTATCGGCGGTGGTCGTGGCCGCCGGCTTCGAGCAGGCGGTGCTGGCGCTGCTGCCTGTCTACGGCACGCATCATGGCATCGCGGAGGCTCGCATGTCCGCGCTGCTCTCGGTCATGATCGCCGGCAACATTGCCATGCAGGTGCCGCTTGGCCTGCTGGCAGAGCGGCTGACGGCCCGCCTGGTGCGCTTCCTCTGCGTCTTGCTGACGCTGTTCGGATGTACGCTGCTGCCGGTGCTGATTGAAACCCCGCTGGTCTGGCCCTGCGTCTTCGTCTGGGGCGCTGTGTCCTACGGCATCTACACGATGTCGATCATCGAGCTTGGCGAGCGCTTTTCCGGCTCGGCGCTGGTCGCCGGCAATGCGGCATTCTCCCTGATGTGGGGCGTCGGCGGCATTCTGGTCCCGCCGCTTACCGGCGGCGTGATGGATGTGCTCGGCGCGGGCGGCCTGCCGGCCACGCTGAGTGCGATCTGCGCTATGCTGGCGCTGGCGACGATCATCCGCCGGCGGGTTCTGTGAAGCAACGTGACGCGGACCGCAAAAGACCATATCGCATCTTGAATGTCGGCGCCGCCAAGGCGATGTAGGCAAAGCCGCCCAGAATCCCCCGGAGACCTGCATGACCTCTTCGACGACCAAAGCTCAGCCTTATCAGAAGGCCGGCGATCCCTTCCTCTGGCTGGAAGACAGGACCAGCAAACAGTCGCTCGACTGGGTTCATAGCCAGAACGAGGTCACGGTGGCGGAATTGCAGGGCGATCCATCCTACCAGGCGTCGTTCCAGACGGCGCTCGACCTGATGACTGCGGAGGACAATATCGCGGTTGGCGCGGCAATCGCGGGCCATGTCTACAATTTCTGGCAGGACAAGACCAATGCGCTCGGCCTGTGGCGGCGCACGACGGTCGCTTCCTACAAGACCGACAAGCCTGACTGGGAAACGATCATCGACTTCGATCAACTGGCGGCGAAGGAGGGGATAAAGTGGGTGTTCGGCGGCGCTGTCAGGCTTTACCCCGATTTCAACCTCTGCCTGGTCTCGATGTCGCCCGATGGCGGTGACGCCAGCGCGATGCGCGAGTTCGACATCGCGGCCAAGTCCTTCGTGGAAGGCGGTTTTCAGGCGCCGGCCTCGAAATCGGGCTTTGGCTGGCTGGACGAGGATACGGTCATCGTCTCGGCCGCATTCGAAGAGGCCGACAAGACCGAGTCCGGATATCCGCGCGTGGTCAAGCTCTGGAAGCGCGGCACCAAGCTGGAAGAGGCGACCCCGATCTTCGAGGGAAAGACCGAGGATCTTGCCATGGGCGCCGGTGTCGAGTTCGACGGCGAGAAGCGTCACCTGTTTCTGGCGCGGACACTCAACTTCTTCGCATCGCACAGTTTCCTGCGCCTGCCCTCGGGCGAGAACCGCCGGATCCCGCTGCCCGACGATGTCACCGATACCGCGCTCTTTAGGGATCAACTGGTGTTCGGGGTGCGTACCCCGTGGATGGCGCCGGACGGCACCGCATGTCAGCCGGACGGGCTTTATTCGATCGATTTCGCGTATTGGATCGAAACCGGCAGTTTTGGCCCGATCGAAACGTTGCTGGCGCCGGCATATCGCGTCTCGATCGCCGGTATCAGCCGCACGCAGGACCGCCTGTTCATCAACCTGATGGACAATGTCCGCGGCAAGGTTCTCGTTTGCGAGCGTAAGGATCACGCCTGGTCGCTGAAACCTGTGGCGCTGCCCGGAAACGGCACGGTCGGCATCAGCCATGCCGAGCATTTCGGCTCCACCGTCTCCTTTTCCTTCACCGATTTCCTGACGCCCAGTTCGATCATCTGGTCCGATGACGATGGCGAGACGCTTGCCACGGTGAAGTCGCAGCCGGCCCGCTTCGATGCCTCGCCGCTTATCTCGGAACAGTTCGAGGCACGCTCGAAGGACGGCACGATGATCCCTTACTTCGTCGTCAGGCGGCGCGACCAGAACGGGCCGGTGCCGACGCTGCTCTACGGCTATGGCGGCTTCGAAGTGCCGCTGTTGCCCGGCTATGCCGGCGTGCG
Organism: Mesorhizobium sp. ESP7-2; assembly: GCF_020164715.1. Classification (NCBI taxonomy): domain Bacteria; kingdom Pseudomonadati; phylum Pseudomonadota; class Alphaproteobacteria; order Hyphomicrobiales; family Phyllobacteriaceae; genus Mesorhizobium; species Mesorhizobium sp. ESP7-2. The sequence continues at coordinate 66,769 of NZ_JAIUGQ010000016.1, read as the reverse complement.
CGGCAGGCTGTGGCTGGAGAAAGGCAATGCCTATGTGCAGGCCTGTATTCGCGGCGGTGGCGAGTTCGGCCCGGCCTGGCACCAGGCGGCGCTGAAAGGCAAGCGCCAGAACGGCTTCGACGACTTTGCCGCGGTGGCTGAGGATGTCGTCAGGCGTGGCATCGCAACGCCTCAATCGCTTGGCATCCAGGGCGGCTCCAATGGCGGCCTGCTGACCGGCGCTTCCCTGACGCAGCATCCCGAGCTTTTCGGCGCCGTCATCATCGAGGTGCCGCTGCTCGACATGCTGCGCTACACCGAACTGCCGCCGGGCGCTTCGTGGATGGCCGAATATGGCGATCCGTCAAACCCGGAGGACGTCAAATGGCTTTCCGCCTATTCGCCCTATCAACATGTCAAGGCGGATGCCCTCTATCCCCCGGTGCTGCTGACCACCTCGACCGCGGACGACCGGGTCCATCCGGGCCATGCGCGCAAGATGGCCGCCCGCCTGCAGGACGCAGGACACGGCAAGACGCTGTTCTTCGAGGAGACTGAAGGCGGACATGGCGGACGCGGCGACCGCCGGCCGCAGGCAGCGCAGACCGCGATGAAGTATGTGTTCCTGCAGCGGGCGTTGAGCGGCGAAGCCTGACCTCATTCCATGGCACCACTAGAGCAAAGGGTAGTTCTCCTCGACCATCCTTTGCTCTAAGGTGCCCTTCATGGCTCTCGCTAGATTATCAGCTCGCGCATTCCGCGTCGCGGTGACACCGTCGTCACGCACGCTGCGCGCCGAGCTTTTGCGGCTGTGCGCCCGCATCGGCTATTCGCCACCTGCCGTCCTCTGACGAATTCGCCCCGGCACCGCCGGAATGATTTCAGAGGAAAGATCAGACATGACCTATCAGAACTACTCGCTGAAGCAGCTTCAGCAGATCGACGCCGCGCATCATCTCCATCCCTTCACCGACCACAAGGAGCTGCGTGAGGCAGGCGCGCGCGTCATCACCCACGCCAAGGGTCCGTTCATCTACGATTCCGAAGGGACGGAACTGCTGGACGGCATGGCCGGCCTGTGGTGCGTCAATATCGGCTACGGCCGTGACGAACTGGCCGAGGCCGCCTATGCCCAGATGAAGGAACTGCCTTACTACAATTCCTTCTTCAAATGTTCGACGCCGACGCCGGTGCTGTTGTCGAAGAAGCTGGCCGAGATCGCGCCACGCAACGTCAACCAGGTGTTCTATGGCTCGTCCGGTTCGGAGGCCAACGACACCGCGTTGCGCCTTGTGCGCCACTATTGGGTGCTGGAAGGCAAGCCGGAGAAGAACCGCGTCATCTCGCGCAAGATGGCCTATCACGGCTCGACCATCGCCGGCACTTCGCTTGGCGGCATGGATGCCATGCACAAGCAGCTCAACGGCGCGGTGCCCAACATCGTCCATGTGATGATGCCCTATGCCTATGAGCTGGCGCTTCCTGGCGAAAGCGACCATGATTTCGGCCTGCGCGCGGCAAAGTCCGTCGAGGACGCCATCCTCGAGGCTGGCGCCGACAAGGTCGCGGCTTTCATTGGCGAGCCGGTGATGGGCGCGGGCGGCGTCAAGATCCCGCCGGCGAGCTACTGGCCCGAAGTGCAGCGCATCTGCCGCAAATACGATGTGCTTTTGATGCTGGACGAGGTCATCACCGGCTATGGCCGTACCGGCGAATGGTTCGCAGCCCAGACCTTCGGCATCGAAGCGGACACCATCACCACGGCCAAGGCGCTGACATCGGGCTATCAGCCTCTGTCGGCGCTGCTGGTTGGCGACCGCATTGCCTCGACGCTGGTCGAGAAGGGCGGCGAGTTCAACCATGGCTACACCTATTCGGGGCATCCCGTGGCCTGCGCCGTGGCACTGAAGAACCTCGAGATCATCGAACAGGAAGGCCTGGTCCACCGCGTCAGGAACGACACCGGCCCTTATTTCGCCAGGGCTTTGCAGGAGCGTATTGCCGGGCATGATCTGGTCGGCGAGGTGCGGTCGATCGGCCTGATGGGTGCCATCGAGATCGTCAAGGACAAGGCGACGAAGGAGCGCTTCCTGCCGTCGGGGAGTGCCGCCGTGACGGTGCGCGATCATGCGATCGCCAACGGCATGATGCTGCGCGCCACCGGCGACACGATGATCCTGTCGCCGCCGCTGATCTGGACCCGCGACACCATCGACATGGCCTGCCAGCGCATCGGCAAGGCGCTCGACCTGGCGCAGGCGGACCTGCGCAGGCGGTAAGAGCAAATCTCGATTGGGCGTTTCTTCGTAGAAACGCCCAATTCCTGGAAGTATGCGTCGTGGCCGGGAACGAATTTCGCCTTCGGCGAACCGGCCAGCCGCGCGGTGAAGGCGAATTTTCGCCGGCTTTGACAAAGGCTTGAAGCGGACGCCGCGGAACTTCTTTGCGCATCGACGAAGTCATGCGCTAGAACCAATCGGCATACGCACCGATGGGGAACAACATGGCCGGACAACCGCTCAACCAGCCGGCTGAAATTCCAGCCGAACTCGATCGCTGGAACTGGGGCGCCTTCTTCCTCAACTGGATTTGGGGCATTGGCAACAGCACCTTCATCGCGCTGCTGGCGCTGATCCCCGTCGTCAACCTCATCATGATCATCGTGCTCGGCGCGCGCGGGAGCCGCTGGGCCTGGCGGAACCGTGCCTGGCGCGACGCCGAGCAATTCCGCAAGACGCAGCGCAACTGGGCGATTGCCGGCCTTGCCGTCTGGGTGGTCAGCATCGGCGGCTGTGCGACAATGGTCGGCAGCATCCCTTTCGTGCTCAAAGGCAGCGACGCCTTCCGCATGACCATGGACGCCGTCCGCGCCGACACCCGGGTGAAGGCCACCATCGGCGACGATGTGACCAACAATTTCTGGGTCGGAGGCCACCTCAACGTCAATGCGAATGGCGCGGGCGACGCCCAATTCAGCATTCCCGTCCACGGCGCCAAGGGCAAAGGCACCGTGTTTTCTCATCTGGTTCGCAATGCGGGCATATGGAGCCCCCGCCTGCTCGTGGTCCGCGTGGACGGCGTCGATGCACCGATCGTGCTGACCAATGAAGATCACGTGCCGATCCCGGGTGCGGCGATCGGAATATAGACGGATCGTCGGTAACAAAGGGACCGGAAATGCAAAAACCGCGCCCCATCGGGAACGCGGCTTTGCCAGATACGCATGGCGTTTCGCTACGAAGACACTTGCGAAACTTACGGGCTCCGGTACGCGAGACCTGATCCGGAGCGCCGGGCGGATGCGATATGTCCGCCTCGCAATCCGTTTTATAGGGACATCGTTACCGCGGAGTTATCGAGAACTTAAGCAAATCTAAATTTACGGTGCTCTCTCTGGAAGGATCCGAAAAAAATCCATCGAATCCGCTGCTTACGCTGAATTGCCGCGTAGAAAATTAATTATACCGGAGAAATCGGCGCCGCCATGGCCCTGGGCGTTGAACAAGGCATAGAGCTGCGCCGCTTCGGCGCCGAGCGGCGTCACCGCGCCCGCGCCAAGCGCTGCTTCCTGGGACAATTTCAGGTCTTTCAGCATAAGAGCCGCCGCAAATCCCGGCTTGTAATCCTTGTTGGCGGGCGAAGTGGGCACCGGGCCGGGCACCGGGCAATAGGTGGTCAGCGACCAGCACTGGCCCGACGAGGTCGAGGCAACGTCGAACAGCGCCTGATGCGACAGGCCGAGTTTCTCCGCAAGCACGAAAGCCTCGGCGACGCCGATCATCGAAATGCCGAGGATCATGTTGTTGCAAATCTTGGCTGCCTGGCCGGCGCCGTTGCCACCGCAATGGACGATGCGGCCGGCCATCGGCTTCAGGATCGGCTCGGCGGCGGCAAAGGCATCGTCGGAACCGCCGGCCATGAAGGTCAATGTGCCGGCCGTGGCACCACCGGTGCCCCCCGAAACCGGCGCATCGATTGAGAGCAGGCCATGCTTCGCGGCAATCGCATGCGCCTTGCGCGCCGATTCCACGTCGATGGTCGAGGAATCGATGAACAAGGCTTTTTTCTTCGCCTTGGGGGCGATGTCCTCATAGACCGACAAAACATGCTTGCCGGCGGGCAGCATGGTGATCACCACGTCGGCGTCCTTTGTCGCGGCGGTCGCGTTGGCCATGACCACGACACCGTGTTCGCGCGCGACGGTGAGGTTCTCCGGGATCAGGTCGAAGCCATGCACGGCATGTCCTGCCTTGACCAGGTTTGCCGCCATTGGGTTGCCCATATTGCCGAGGCCGATGAAGGCGATGGTGGTCATAGTGGCGCTCCGTGATTGGGTAAGTAGGCAGTAGGCAGTAGGCAGTAGGCAGTAGGCAATCTATTCCGGCGCAAGTTTGCTGATGAGTTGGCGAAGCATTTTTCCGATGCCCTCGCTTGCTAACAGCATGCGGTCAGCTTGATCTTGCGTGGCAAGACCGATGCGCTCGGCGATCTGGAGGTGGGTCTCCAACTCCTTCAGGGAGCCTTGGGCGATCCTGAGAAATTGCTGATATGAGCCTCGATTGTCCCGGCCATAGCCTTCTGCAATGTTTGCAGGAATAGAGGTTGCAGAGCGGCGGATTTGGCTGGTCAGGCCATACAATTCCTCTTTAGGCCATGCTTTAGTCAAGGCGTATGTCGCGACGGCCAGATCCATCGCCTGCTGCCATACGATAAGATCCTTGTACGAATTGATCGTGCCGGTCATCTGCCTACTGCCTACTGCCTTTACCGTCCTATCAGTGCGCGCGCGATGATGACGCGCATAATCTCGTTGGTGCCTTCGAGAATCTGGTGGACGCGCAGATCGCGCACCAGCTTCTCGATGCCGTAATCATGCAGATAGCCGTAGCCGCCGAGCAATTGCAGCGCATCGTTGGCGACGTTGAAGCCGGTGTCGGTGACGAAGCGCTTGGCCATCGCCGACCATTTGCCGGCGTCCGGCGCCTTGCGATCGAGCTTCGAGGCCGCCGCATAAAGGAAGATGCGCGCGGCCTGCAACTCTGTCTCCATGTCGGCCAGCCTGAACTGCAGCGCCTGGAACTGGTTGATCTTCGAGCCGAAGGCCTTGCGTTCGGCCGTATAAGACAGGGCCTTGTCGAGCGCCGACTGCGCGCCGCCCAGCGAACAGGCGGCGATGTTCAGCCGGCCGCCGTCGAGCCCGGCCATGGCGATGCCGAAACCGGCGCCTTCGCCCGACAGTAGGTTCTCCGCCGGCACCTTGCAGTCCTCGAAGATGACCTGGCGGGTCGACTGCATGTGCCAGCCCATCTTGTGCTCGTTGGCCCCGAAGGACAGGCCGGGCGCATCCTTGGGCACGACAATGGTGGAGATGCCTTTCGGGCCGTCGGCGCCGGTGCGCACCATGACGGCGTAGACATCGCTGTCGCCAGCGCCGGAGATGAACTGCTTGGCGCCGTTGAGAACGTAGTCGCCGCCGCTCTTCACCGCGCGCGTCTTCAATGCGGCGGCATCGGAGCCGGAGCCCGGCTCGGTCAGGCAGTAGCTCGCCAGCCATTCCATGGAGGTGAGCTTCGGCAGGAAGCGCTGGCGCTGTTCTTCATCGCCGAAACGGTCGATCATCGAGGCCACCATGTTGTGGATCGAGATGAAAGACGAAAAGGCCGGATCGGCGTTCGAAAGCGCCTCGAAGATCAGCACCGCATCGAGCCGGCCGAGCGCGGAACCGCCGACGTCGTCCCTGATATAGATGCCGCCGAGCCCGAGCGGTCCGGTTTCACGGATCACGTCGGCGGGGAAGTGTTTCCGGCGATCCCAGTCGAGCGCGTTCGGCGCAACGCGATCGGCGGCGAAGGCCCGCGCCATCTCCTGAATGGCGCGCTGTTCCTCGTTGAGTTCGAACTGGCTGGTGCTCGCATCGACCGCGGCGTCCATGGCGTGCTCCCTGATGTCTGACCTGCTGGCCTGTCTTTTTTGGCTTTGCGCGCGCACCAATCTAGACCAATGATGCCGCCGCGCAACCCGACCTTCCGCGGAGCGGCTGTGCACCAATGCATGCCCGGAGCGAGATGTGACGACAAAATTCGATGAGCTGCAGGGACAGTTCCACGCCTATCTTGCTTCCGTCGACGACGCCGTGGTGCGTGAGGCCGTGGCGCGCATCGGCTGGGACATGCCGGCCCGCGATCTGGAGCCGCATGCGCTTGGCTGCCTGCGCCATCTGGATCGCGCGACTGAGCTGGCGCCGCCGGCCGCGAAACCGCTGGTGCAATTGCTGGCACGGCAGCGCAACGACCTCCATTGGGGGCAGACTTACAGCGAAGCGGATTTCGGAAAAGATTTCATCGACAATTACGGCTGGCTGGAAATCTTCGGCACGCGCGGCCATTTCGCCAATGACGTTGTCGCGGCCGGCCTGCTGATCCTTGGGCCCGGGATCGTCTATCCCGACCACCATCACGTTGCCGAGGAGATCTATATTCCGCTGACCGGCGGCACCGAATGGCGCATGGGCGAGGGCGGCTTTCGCACGCGTGAAGCCGGCGAGGTCGTCCACCACGCTTCCAATGTCAACCATGCCATGCGCACGGGCAAGGAACCGTTGCTGGCGCTTTATATCTGGCGCGGCGGGCCGCTGGCGCAGAAATCCACGATCACCGGAACCGCGACGCAGGGCCGGAGCTGATGACTAGGGCAATCATGCTGCAAGGCACGGGTTCGGATGTCGGCAAGACGGTGCTGGTCGCCGGGCTGTGCCGCGCCGCCAGGAATCGCGGCCTGAAGGTGCGGCCGTTCAAGCCGCAGAACATGTCGAACAACGCCGCCGTTGCCGATATTCCCGGTGACGACAACCATGGCGGCGGCGAGATCGGCCGCGCGCAATGGCTGCAGGCGATCGCTTGCGGGGTTGCGCCGTCGGTCCATATGAACCCGGTGCTGCTCAAGCCGCAGACCGATGTCGGCGCCCAGGTCATCGTCCAAGGCAAGGTGTTCGGCGAAGCGCGGGCGCGCGACTATCAGGCGCTGAAGGGCCGATTGATGGATGCTGTGCTCGATTCCTGGGGCAAGGTCGGCGAGGGCGCCGATCTCGTCATCGTCGAGGGCGCCGGCTCGCCGGCCGAGATTAACCTTCGCAGCCGCGACATCGCCAATATGGGTTTTGCCACGCGCGCCGACGTGCCGGTGGTGCTGGTCGGCGACATCGACCGCGGCGGTGTCATCGCCTCGGTCGCCGGCACGCACCTGATCCTGCCGGAAGAGGACCGGCGCATGATCGTCGGCTACCTCATCAACAAGTTCCGGGGCGATGTTTCGCTGTTCGACGATGGCCTGAAGGCGATCGAGAAATTCACGGGATGGCGCTGTTTTGGCGTCGTGCCGTGGCTGAAGTCGGCGGCCCGGCTGCCCTCGGAGGATTCGGTGGTGCTGGAGCGGCTGGCGTCCGGCGAGACGCGCGCGCTGAAAGTGGCGGTGCCGATGCTTGGCCGCATCGCCAATTTCGACGATCTCGACCCGCTCAAGGCCGAACCGCAGGTCGAGGTGGTGTTCGTGCCGCCGGGAAAGAAGCTGCCGGCCGATGCCGGGCTGGTGGTCATTCCCGGGTCCAAGTCGACGATCGGCGACCTCTTGAAGTTTCGCGAGAATGCCTGGGACCGGGACTTAGCGGCGCACCGCAAGCGCGGCGGCCATGTCGTCGGCATTTGCGGCGGCTTCCAGATGCTCGGCCGCATGGTGCGCGATCCCGATGGCATCGAAGGCAGCGTGACCGAGGCCGAAGGGCTGGGTTTGCTCGATATCGAAACGGTGATGGAGCCGGAGAAGACGGTGCGCAATGTCAGCGCCCGCTCGGTGCCGTTCGACCTGCCGCTCGAGGGCTACGAGATTCATCTCGGCCGCACCACCGGCCCGGACACCAGGCGACCGTCGGCGATCATCAACGGCGTCGAGGATGGTGCGATCTCCGCCGACGGCAAGGTGATCGGCACCTATATGCACGGTCTGTTCGGCGCCGATGCCTTTCGGGGAAAATTCCTCGAAAGCCTCGGCATCAAAGGCGGGGGCATCGATTACCGGGCCGAGGTCGAGCGGGCGCTGGACGAGGTCGCGGCCGAGCTGGAGGGCCATCTCGACTGTGACGCGATTTTTGGGCTTGCTCGGTAAGCCCGTAACATAGGCGATCAGCTGAAACGCCCGACACTTCGTCATCCACGGGCGGAGCAAGGAGCGCAGCGACGCGGCGCAGACCCGAGGATCCATGCCGCGACTTGGCGGACACAAGCATGCTGATTCAAGCCTTTTCACCTGCCTTCGGCCAGTAGGTGCCGAACGACCAGACATTGCCTTCGGGATCACGGCAGATGAATTCGCGGCTGCCATAATCGCGGTTCGTCAGTTCCTGGATGATCGTCGCGCCGCCCCTTCTGGCTTTGGCGTAGGCGGCGTCGGCATCGTCGACGGCGATATAGATCGACTTGCCGCCGCCTGAACCGGGTTCGCCGACCATCTTGCCGTAGTCGTCGTCGCGCACCGTGCCCAACATGATCATCGAAGAGCCGAAGACCAGTTCGGCATGGTGCACGACATCGCCTTCGCCATAGCGGGCGCGAACGCTGAAGCCGAAGGCTTCACAGAGCCAGTCGATCATTTTCGCCGCGTTTTTGTAACGCAGGGCAGGGTAGAGGCGGGGGGCTTCAGTGGTTGCGGGCACGGGAACCTCCTTCATCTGGATTGGTCTATTCCTCACACTGTTCGAAGACCGTTCCAGCGTCTTGAAGAAATGTTACCTGGCCGAAAGTGCCGTCGGCGTCTCGCCGGCAAGAACGCGGAACTCGCGCACCAGATGCGCCTGGTCGGCATAGCCGCAATCGGCTGCGACATCGGCCCAGTCGGCGGTCGGCTGCTTCGACAGGCGGAGCGCCCGGTTGAAACGGACGATACGCGATAGCGTCTTGGGGCCGACGCCGGTCGCGTCGAAGAATTTGTCGGCGAGGTGTTTGCGGCTCCAGCCCAGCCGTTCGGCAAGCGATGCAATCCGGGTCCGGCCGCCGGACGCGATGATACGGTCATAGGCCCAGGCGATTTCGAGCGGCGTCTCGGTGGTGCTCTCAAGGCGGGCGGCGACGAAGGCTTCGGCAATATCGAAACGTGCCGTCCAGTCAGGCGCGTTGCCGAGCCGTTCGCGCAACGCCGCGCCTTCCGCGCCAAGTAAGTCATCGAGGACGACCATGCTGTCAGTCAATTCGCTCATCGGCAGGCGGAAGAAGCGGCGTGCGCCAAGGGGGGTGAAATTGACCTGAACGCAGCAGGCTCCGCCGAAGGATTCGATCATCACCGGCCCGGCGAAAAGGCCGGCGGCGAAACTGGCGAAGCGGTCATTGTCATCAGGCGCCCTGCCGAGGCCGATGGCGAACGGTTCGGCGAAGCTGATCACCAACGGCACCGTCAGCGATGCATACTCGACATTGCGAAAATGGCCGGGAGCAGTTTCGCGGTAACCGCAGATGTCAGTGACGACACCGGCGAGTTCAGCGCCGGGGACGCGCCGCAGCATCTCGAAGCGACCGGCAATGGACTGGTCGCGTTCCTTGCGGTGTTGCATCTCCACCGGCATCGCTTTCCTCCGCAGTGAAGAATCTAGCAGACCACCGCCCAACATCAAAAGCGCCCGGCTTTTGACCGGGCGCTCCACGTTATCCAGGATTTCTGGTATTTACGCGCCGCGCATCAGGCAGCCGGCGGCGAGCACGATGTAGGCGACGAGCATGATCCACACCGATGCGAGCGGAATGAACGCAAGGACGCCAAACCCGGCGAGAAGACCGATGATGGCGATAACAAGGGAGATGATGAAGACAATCTGGGTAGGCGCGCTGAGATTCATGTCTGGTCCCTCCAACATGATTCGAACAATGTCATTGTAACAGGCGCGTGATCACACACCAATCATGACGCGCAGCGGGTTGGCCGGATCCGCCAGCAGCTTCACCGCCAGAGCCACGCAGACGATGACCAGCAGCGGCTTGATCAGTTTGGCGCCAATGCGCATGGCAAGGCTGGCACCAAGCCGGGCGCCGAGGAACTGGGCAACGCCCATCATCAGGCCGATCTTCCAAGAGATGACGCCGACGGCGGCAAAGACGATGAAGCCGCCAATGTTGGAGGCGAAGTTGAGCAGCTTGGTGTGCGCGGTCGCCTTGAGCACGCCGTAGCCGGCGAGCGTCACGAAGGCCAGCATGTAGAAGGAACCGGCGCCCGGCCCGAACACGCCGTCATAGAAGCCGATGGCCGGCACCAGGGTCACGCCGAACAGGAAGGGCGACAGGCGCTCGGCGCGGTCGACATCGTTCATGTTGGGCTTGAGGGCGAAATATAGTGCGATGGCAATCAGCACCAGCGGCAGGGCCGCGCGCAGCAGGTCGCCGGGCACGATCGTGGCCAGCAATGCGCCGATGGCACCGCCGGCAAGTGCCAGCAGCGCCGATGGCAATTGCCGGCGCAGATCGACATGGCCTTTCGAGGCATAGTGGATCGTCGCCGACCCGGAGCCGAACATGCCTTGCAGTTTGTTGGTTCCAAGCGCCTCGACCGGCGAGAAACCGGCCAGTAGCAGCGCCGGAATGGTGATCAGTCCGCCGCCGCCGGCAATCGAATCGACAAAACCCGCGGCGAAAGCCGCGAAGGCGAGCATGGCGATGGACTGGGCGGTGAGGTCGATCATCTGATGGGTCGAGATGTCCGGTCGGCTGAGATAGCGCGCGTTCGACCACGACCACCCCGTTTGCGCAAGGCCGATTCCGCGCTAATTCTATTTGAAGGGAATCGGAAAGGGGCCGTTCATGGCATTCGCGTTGCTGGACCAGATACGCTCGATCTTCGACGGCGACCCTGGCGTGCGCAAGGTCGCGGACGATCCCGTCCTGTCGGCGGAGCTGCTGATGCTGTTCCGCATGATCCTGGCCGACGGCACGGTCAGCGAGAGCGAGATGGTTGCCTTCCGGCGCATCTGCAAGGATGCCTTCGGCATTCCGGAAACCAGCATCGACAGCGTCATCGAATATCTCAACGAATTCGGCTACGAGACCAACGGCTCGCAGGCGATCGCGCTGTTCCGCGACCTCGACATCGAGCGGCGCAAGCAATTGGCGCAGCACATGGCCGAGATCGCCAAGGCGGATTCGCAGCTGGCCGAAACCGAGGTGCGCCTGTTGCGCCGCACGCTCGATTTGCTCGACATCAGCCCGGTTGATGTCGTGAAGCCGGACGAGTAGGGGCGGATGTCCCGGCCGGGGGGCCTACTGCCTGCGGCAGCTCCCCGGCGTTCGCGGCCTTCCATCGTGCCACCGGCACGATGGATTCGCTTCGCGAACCGGCTGCTCACCCCTGTTCCTGCAGCCGACGAGCGATCGCGCGATGCAAATCCGGGGCGGCGGTGACCAGCGCCCTGGCGGCCTCGGATTGCGGGTGGTCCAGCACTTCGTTGGTCTTGCCGCGCTCAACGATCTTGCCGTCATGCATGACCAGCACTTCATCCGTGATGGCGCGGGCGACGGTAAGGTCATGGGTGATGAAGAGATAGGCGATGCCAAGCTTCTGGTTGAGATCGGCGAACAGGTCGAGGATCTGGGCGCGGATCGAGACATCGAGCGCCGAGACCGGCTCGTCGGCGACCACCAGTTTCGGGCGGGTGATGATGGCGCGGGCGATCGACAGGCGCTGGCGCTGGCCGCCCGAAAACTCGTGCGGGTATTTGTCCATGTCGCGTTGGTCGAGGCCGACCTCGTGGAGCGCATGCGCCACCATCTCCCGGCGCTCGGCGCGCGTCGGTTTTTTCGCCAGGACATGCAACGGCTCGGCGACCAGCCTCTCGACCTTCTGGCGTGGATCGAAGGAGCCGTAGGGGTCCTGGAAAACGACCTGCATGTCGCGCCTGGCCGGCTTCAGCTCGGCTTCGCTCTTGCCGGTGATGGCTTCGCCGCGAAACCGGATCGTGCCTGAACCCGGTCTGTCCAGTGCCAGGATCATGCGGGCAAGGGTCGACTTACCGCAGCCGGAGCGGCCGACCAGCGCCACCGACTGGCCCGGCGCCATCGACAGGGAGACGTCGTCGACCGCGCGGATAGCAGGCGCGCGCCTGAACAGCGAGATGCGGCGGCCGGGGTAATCGCGGGTGACGCCTTCGACCTGGAGCAAAGGTTTGTCCGTCCCGACACTGTGAGGCCTGGCGCGCGCCGGAACATGCATCGAAGCCTGCGCCAGTTGGCGCGTATAGGGGTGGAGCTGACCGGAGAGCGTGCGCGCGGTGTCGCCTGCTTCCATCACCTCGCCATGGCGCAGGATGGTGATGCGGTCCGCCATCTCGGTCACGACAGCCAGATCATGCGAGATCAGCAGCAGGCCCATGCGGTTCTCCGCCACGAGGTCGCGCAGGAGGTCGAGGATCTGCGCCTGCAGCACCACGTCGAGCGCCGTCGTCGGCTCATCGGCGATCAGCAGCTTCGGCTTCAGCGCGCAGGCGATGGCGATGACGACGCGCTGGCGCTGGCCGCCGGACAGTTCGTGCGGATAGCGCGACAGCGGGAATTTCACTTCGGGCAGGCCGACGCGGTCGAGCATTTTTCGCGCCCGCTCCTCGGCCTCGGCGCGGCTCGCCCTAACGTGCCAGCGTATGCCTTCGGCCACCTGTTCGCCGATCGTCTTGACCGGATTGAGCGCTGTCATCGGTTCCTGGAACACCATGCCGATGTCGTCGCCGCGCAGGGCGCACATCTGGTCCTCGGTTGCCCTCAGGATGTCGACGCCGTCGAATGTGACGCGCCCGGTGGCGCGTGCGGCATGGGGCAGGAGCCGCATCACCGTCAGCGCGGTCATCGATTTGCCGGAGCCGGATTCGCCGACCAGCCCCATGACTTCGCCCGGCGCGACGGAGAGCTCCATATCTTTCAGGATCTGTGTGTCGCCGATGGCCAGCGACAAATTGTCGAGTTCGAGCAGGCTCATCGCTGCCGCCGCGATTTCGGGTCGAGAATGTCGGCGATGCCGTCGCCCAGGAGGTTCAGGCCGAGCACGGTGACGACGATCGCCATGCCGGGGAAGATCGCCATCCACGGCGCCACCACCATGCGCGTCTGCGCGTCGAACAGCATGCGGCCCCAGCTCGGCATAGGCGGCTGCGCGCCGAGGCCGAGATAGGAAAGCCCGGCTTCGGCCAGGATGCCCAGCGCGAACTGGATTGTGCCCTGCACCAGCAGCAACGTGGCGATGTTGGGCAGCACATGTTCGATCGATATCTGCGTGCTGCTCTTGCCGGCGGCGCGTGCGGCAAGGATGAATTCGCGCGGCCAGATGGCAAGCGCGCCGGCGCGGGCAACGCGGGCAAAGACCGGAATGTTGAAGATGCCGATGGCGATGATGGCGTTGACGGCGCCCGGCCCGAAAATGGCGGTGATCATGATCGCCGACAGCAGCGCGGGGAAGGCGAAGACGAGGTCGTTGACGCGCATCAGCGCCTCGTCGACGAGGCCGCCGCGCGCCGCCGCGAAGGCGCCGAGCGGCACGCCGATCCCCATGCCGATGCCGACGGCGACCAGCGCCACGGCAATCGAGTTGCGGGCGCCGACCATGATCATCGACAGGATGTCGCGGCCGAAATGGTCGGTGCCGAACCAATGGGCCAGCGAGGGGCCTTGCGTCTTGTCCGCTATGACCAGCTTCGTCACATCGTAAGGCGTCCAGACATAGGAGACGATGGCCATGGCAAGGATCAGCACGGTGATGACGAAGCCGGCGACGAATGCGATATTCCCAAACGCCTTGGCCAGGATGCCGCGGAACGTCTCGTCGGGGATGTCGATGCGCAGCGTCATTGCCGGGTCCTCAGGCGGGGATCGACCACCGCGTAGGAAAGGTCGACGACGAGGTTGACGGCGATGACGGCTGCGACCAGCAGCATAACGACGCTTTCGACGACGATCAGGTCGCGCTGGGTGATAGCCTGGAACACCAACCGGCCGAGCCCGGGCAAATAGAAGACATTCTCGATGATGATGGTGCCGGCGAGCAGGAAGGCGAATTGCAGGCCAAGGATGGTCAGCACCGGGATCATGGCGTTGCGCAGCGCGTGCCGCCACAGCACGGCGCGATAGGGCAAGCCCTTGGCGCGGGCGGTGCGGATATAGTCCTCGTTCAGCACCTCGATCAGCGCCGAGCGGGTGACGCGTGCGAGGATCGCCGCTTGCGGCAAGGCAAGCGCCACCGCCGGCAGAAGCAGCGATTTCAGCGCTGGCCAGGCACCGGCACTCCAACCGGGAAAACCACCGGCCGGGACCAGGCGCAGCCAGACGGCGAAGACATAGATCAGCATCAGCGCGAACCAGAAATTGGGCACGGCGACGCCAAGCTGCGCCACGCCCATCGAAATCGTGTCGCCGGCCCGTCCGCGCCGGCTGGCGGAAAACAGGCCGACCGGAATGGCGAGGATGGTGGAGAGCGCCAGCGCGATCAGCGCCAGCGGCAGCGAGACGGCGAGCCGTTCACGCACGAGATCGATGACCGGCACCGAATAGGTATAGGAGCGGCCGAAATCGAGGCTGAGCAGGCCGCCGGCCCAGTGCAGGTAACGCCAAGCCAGCGGCGCGTTGAGGCCCATCTGGTTGCGCAAGAGTTCCACCTGGTCGGCGCTGGCGTTCATGCCCAGCATCAGCCGCGCAGGGTCGCCGGGGAGGACTTCCAGCACGGCGAACACCACCATCGAGGCGAGGATCAGCGTGGCAAGGGCGATGGCGAGGCGCTTGAGGAGGTAGGCAGTCATGGGAGGCGAGGAGGCGGCAGCATGGCGTTCTTCCTTCTCACCTTGTGGGAGAAGGTGGCCTCGCGAAGCGAGGTCGGATGAGGGGTGCTGGACGAATTGCAGGTTGAGTTTGTTCCAGCACCCTTCATCCGTCTTGGCGCTTTGCGCCAATCCACCTTCTCCCACAAGGGAAGAAGGGAAGTCCCGCGCAACCGCTGCCGCACCACAAGCCTCACTCGCTCCATTTCACCTTGGTGAGATCATTGGCCTGGATCGGCGCGTTCTCCCACAGGCCCTGCAATTTGGCGTCCCAAACGCCAACCTTGGGCAATTCGTAGAGGAAGCCGACCACGGCGTCGTCGGCCAAGATCTTCTGTGCCTCGCCAAGCAGTTCCTTGCGCTTGGTTTCGTCGGAGGTGAGGTTGAGGTCGGCGATTATCTTGTCGAAGGTCGGGTTGTCGTAGTTGAAGTAGTAGTCCTTGCGCGAATAGATATCGATGTCGTTGGGTTCGGTGTGGGAGACGATGGTCAGGTCGTAGTCCTTCTTGGTGAACACCTGGTCCAGCCACTCCGCCCATTCGACCGGGATGATCTCGAGGTTGATGCCGACATCGCGAAGTTCCGAGGCGATGATCTCGCCACCCAGCCGTGCATAGCTGGGCGGCGGCAGTTTCAGCGTCGCCTTGAAGCCGTTCTCCAGCCCGGCTTCCTTCAGCAACTCCTTGGCCTTGTCGACATTGTGCGGATAGAGGCCGGTGAGGTCGACATAGTCCTTGTTGGCTGGCGACATGTGCGAGCCGATCGGCAGGCCGAGGCCGGCCGAGGCGCCGTCGATGATCGCCTTGCGGTCGAGCGCGTAGGAGATCGCCTGCCTGACCTGCAGCTTGTCGAAAGGCGGCTTCTTGTTGTTGATCGCCAGGATGGTCTCGCCCTCGGTCGAGCCGATCACCACCTTGAACCGCGGGTCGTCCTTGACCTGTGCCAGGCTGTCGGGATCGAAAAAGGGGAAGGCCTGGATGTCGCCGGACAGCAGCGCCGGCACATAGGCCGCGGCATCCGGGACGATGCGGAACTCGACCTTGTCGAGGAAAACCGGAGCGCCCCAGTAATGGTCTGCTTTTACCAGGGTGATCGATGATCCCTTGGCCCAGTTCTGGAACTTGAACGGGCCGGTGCCGATCGGTTTCTCCTTGTTGGTTTCGGCGGATTTCGGCGACACCATCACCGCGTCGCCCCAGCCCATATTGTAGAGGAAGGACCCTTGCGGGTTCTTCAGCGTGACCTTGACCGTTGCGGGATCGATGATCTCGACCTTGTCGATGGCCGCGAACAGGCCCTTCTGCGCATTGACCGAATTGTCGGCGCGGGCCCGGTCGAGCGAGAATTTCACGTCGTCGGCGCTGAAATCGGCGCCGTCGTGGAATTTGACGCCGGTGTGCAGCTTGAAGGTATAGACCTTGCCGTCATCGGAAATGGTCCAGCTTTCGGCCAGATCCGGCAGCACCTCACCCTTCGGGCCGATGCGCGTCAGCCCTTCGAAGACATTGGCGTAAAGCACCTCGTCGATCGCGGCCGCCGCACCCGCGGTCGGATCGAGATGCGGCGGTTCGAGCGGAATGCCGATGACCAGGTCGGTCCGCGCCGCGAACGCCTGAGTGCCTGCGGCCAGCATCAGCACGGCCGCGGCGGCCAGAATGGTTTTCCACAATTTCATCGCGCGACTCTCCCTATCAGCTCAAACATGCGCTCAAACCTAAGGGATAGAAGCGTGATTTCGCGCGGGAGTAAATTGCGTTTCGTGCTGCGCGGCGGCAGGGCCGGGAATGTCTTTCTCCCGGCGGCCTCGCCGATCGGTCCAAGCTTGGCCGTGCGGACATTATCCAGCGACTGTACCACGCAGCAGCACGTTGAGCCCGATCGCCATCACCTTGGCCGATTCCACCATGTCCGATATGCCGACCCATTCGTCCGGCCGGTGGGCAAGGTCGAGAATGCCCGGGCCATAGGCGATGCAGTCGTAGATATGGCCGATACGGGCGATATGCTTCTGGTCGTAGGTGCCTGGCGAAATGACGTAGTCGGGCTCGCGGTCGAAGATCGCATGAATGCCTTGCGCCACCGCCTTGACCACGGGTGCGTCGCGCTCGGTCATCAGCGGCAGCACTTCCATCAGGTCGCGGATTTCGTAGTCGAATTTTTTGCGCTCGCGCTTCAGCCGTTCGAGAATGCCGGTCACTTCGCTTTTGACCGTGGCCAGATCCTCCTCGAGCAGGAAGCGGCGGTCGATGGTCAGCCGGCAGGAATCGGGCACGTTGGGCGAGGGCAGGCCGGGCCGGAAATCCTCGGTCTGGCCGCCATGGATGGAATTGATGTTCATGGTCGAGCGCCTGGCGCCTTCCGGCACCACCGGCATGCGCGTCGTCTTGCGGTCGAGCGCCGGAAACAACTCGTCCTCGAAGGCTCGCAGGACGGCGCCCATGTGGCGCACCGCATTGTCGCCGAGAAACGGCATCGAGCCGTGCGCGATCTCGCCCTTGGTCTCGATCTCAGCCCACCAGACGCCGCGATGGCCAAGGCAGATGCGGTCCTTGTTCAATGGTTCAGGAATGATGACATGGTCGACCCTGGGTTTCGAGAAATAGCCGAGCCCGGCCAGATGGGCGACGCCGCCGAAGCCGCCGGACTCCTCATCGACCGTGCCCGAAATCTCGATGGCGCCGGGAAAGTCGGGGAAGACCTCCATGAAGGCTTCGACAGCGATGATGGAGGCGGCGAGGCCGCCCTTCATGTCGCAGGCGCCGCGCCCATAGACCTTGCCGTCCCTGATGACGCCGGCAAAGGGATCCACGGTCCAGCCTTCGCCAGCCTCGACCACGTCGATATGCGAATTGAAGTGGACGCAGGCGCCGGGTGACCGGCCGTCGAAACGGGCAACGACATTGATGCGCGGATAGCGATCGGTGTCGCCGGGCGTGCCTTCGGCGCGGATGAACTCGGTCTCGAAGCCGCGCTTCCTTAGCCGCGCGCCGATGTATTCGGCGCATGGTCGGTAGGCTTCGCCCGGTGGATTGATGGTCGGAAAGCGGATCAGGTCGGCGGTCAGCCCCACCAACTCGTCGCGCCTGCTATCGATTGCCTCGAGGAGTCGCTCGTTCATGCCGCGAGTTGAGCAGCGATCGCCACCGTTTTGCAAGCCCGTCGATCAGACCGTGCAGCGTGTCCTTGCGGCAACTATCGCGGGAAATCGTTCAAATTCGCTGCTTTGGATTGGCGAATTGGTCAAGGAATGTGTGTTATCCGTTCGCCGCCATTAAGAAGGTGAAAAAGAACGTGATGGCGGGCAGGCAAGGGGCAAAAAGGGGTTTGATCGCATGAAGAAGTTTTTACTTGTGTCCGCGGTGCTGGCAACCGCGTTGTTTGGCACATCTGTGGCGAGCCAGGCGGCGATGCTTGAAGCAAAGATCGATGTGTCATCGCAGACTATGACAGTGAGATATGGCCTGGAGGTTTACCGGTGGACGGTGTCCACGGCGCGTCCAGGTTATTTCACGCCGCGCGGCACCTACCGGCCGCAGCGGACCGCACGGATGTGGTATTCGAAAAAATACCACATGTCGCCGATGCCATATTCCGTATTCTTCCATGGTGGCTACGCAATTCATGGCACGGGTGCGGTGCGGCAGCTTGGACGTCCGGCGTCGCACGGATGCGTACGGCTGCATACGGCCAACGCCGCGACCTTCTATGCGATGGTGCGGGAAGTCGGATTCGGCAATACGCGCATTGTCGTCACCAATTAGGCGATTGGCGGTTCGCTGATATTGGCTTGGTGGTCCGGTATAGAGACTCGCGTTTCTCGCCGCCGCCTTTGCTCAGGTATTTGAGACGGGAACCGGCTTGGCGCGCTTCTTGCGCCGCCAGTTGCTGATCTCCCACCTTTTGTGGAACCACATCCACTGGCCGGGATCCTCGCGCACCCAGCGCTCGACGACGTCGTTCAGCATCTGGGTGGTGGCATGGACGTCGACGCTCCCGTCGGCGGTGCGCGGCAGGACCAGCTTGTCCTCGATCTCGAGCCGGAAGCGGTTCCCCGGTAACCTGACGCAACGCGCCGGGTAGACATCGCAGTCATAGTGGCGGGCAAGGGTGCCGAGTACGCGGTTGCTCTGGCAGGGACGGCCGAAGAAGGTGGTGTCCAGGCCGTTGGAGAATTTCTGGTCGACGAGAACGCCGATATTGCCGCCATTCTCCAAGACCCCCGCGAGCGCGAACGATGCACCGGCCATCGAAGGCAGCAAGCCTCCCATGGTCGATCGCCTTGTCGAAAGGATGTAGTCGGCAAGGTAGGGGTTGTTGGGCGGGCGAAACAGCGCCGTGATGTTCATGCCAAAGGTCGCGGCCGCCACCGGCAGCAGCTCGAAATTGCCGAGATGGCCGGTGAAGACGATGTGCGGCTGCTTCTCGGCCGCGATCTCGACGAAATGCTCTGTTCCCTTGACCTCGATCCGACCCAACTTGCCGGCCGCGGGGTCATAGTCGAACAGGGCGTCGAGGAAGATGTATTCGGCGGCAAGGCGGGCCATGTTGCCCCACATGTCGGAGGCGATGGCCTGGATTTCGCCGTCGCTCTTTTCCGGATAGGCCTTGCGCAGATTGTCGATGGCGACCTGGTGGCGTCCGACCCTTGGGCCGATGAGGCGAGCCGTGCGGTCGGCAAAATTCAGCGCGCTGTCGACCGGCAGCAGGCGCAGCAGCGACATGATGACCATCGCCGCGCGCGCGACAAGCCAGTAATTCACCTGGCGCAGTTGTCTGCCATAGCGAAATTTCAGATCGCGGCGAAGCTTCTTGAGCACGGAAATCGAGGCTCTAGGCGACGCGCAGGATGATCTTGCCGAAGACGTCGCGGCCTTCCATGCGCTTCAACGCGGCATCGATATCGTCGAAGCCGACCTCGGTGTCGATGACCGGCGCGACTTGTCCCGCGGCCATCTTCTGCATGGCGTTGGCCATGTTCTCCATGCGGCAACCGAAGGATCCGAGCAGTTTCAACTGCTGCTGGAAGAGCTGCATCAGGTTGATCTGCGTCGACACGCCCGAGGTTGAGCCGCAGGTCACCAGGCGGCCACCGCGCTTCAGGCACAGCATCGAGCCGGCAAAGGTGTCGGCGCCGACATGTTCGAACACGACGTCGACGCCTTTCTTCTTCGTCAGCTTGCGCACGACGCCTTCGAAGCGATCGTCACGATAGTTGATGACATGGTCGGCGCCGAGCGCCTTGGCCTTGTCGACCTTGTCGTTCGAACCGACCGTGGTGATGATCGTGCAGCCCATCCGCTTGGCCAACTGGATAGCCGCCGAGCCGATGCCCGATCCGCCGGCATGGACGAGGATCGTCTCGCCGGGCTGCAGCCTGGCATTGTCGAACAGCATGTGCTCGACGGTGCCGAAAGTAACGGGCGCCACCGCGGCCCCGATATCGGTCACGCCGGGCGGGGCGGGGACCAGCAGGCGCGCCGGCAGGTTGATCTTCTCCTGCGCGAAGCCGTCGAGATGGAAGCCGTGAACGCCAGAAACATGTTCGCATAGATTGTCGCGGCCTTCGCGGCAGGCGCGGCAGAGGCCGCAGGTGCGAGCGCCGTAGATCGACACCAATTGTCCGGGAAGCAGGCTGGAAACGCCGGGGCCGACCGCCTCGACCTCGCCGGAGGCCTCGGCGCCGACGACCAGCGGCAGCTTGCGCTTGGCGAAGGCCATGCCACGCCAACCCCAGACGTCGATATGGTTCAGCGCCACAGCCTTGATGCGCAGCGTCACTTCGCCGAGTGCGGGCGGCGGTGGGGACGGAAGGTCCACCGTCTCAAGACGGCGGTCCTCGATAAGTTGCAGTGCGCGCATGGAGCCTGTCGGTTCTGTTAAGCGGAAAGGGCTCGCTTAGACCGGTTCCCGTGCCATGACAAGGCAAGTGTTCTGGCCGCCGAAGCCGAAGGAGTTCGACAGAACGGTGCGAACCTGCGCATCGCGCTTCTTGTTCGGCACGACGTCGAGCACGATCGCGGGGTCGGGATTGTCATAGTTGATGGTCGGGGGAATGACGCTTTCGCGCATCGTCATCAGCGAAAACGCCGCTTCGACCGCGCCCGCCGCCGACAGTGTATGGCCGATCATCGACTTGTTGGACGAGATGGGCATCGAGCCGATGCGCTCGCCAAACACCGTCGACAGCGACAGGTGCTCCATCTTGTCGTTTTCCGGCGTCGAGGTGCCATGGGCGTTGACATAGTCGATCTCGTCCTGGCCGAGGCCCGCGTCGGCAAGTGCCGCCCGGACAGCGGCAATCGCCGGCGAACCGTCCGGCTTGGAGCGGGTGCGGTGGAAATCGTCGGCCTTTTCGCCACAACCGCTGAGGATGCCGAGAACGGCGGCGCCACGAGCAAGTGCCGCCTCCAGCGATTCCAGCACCAGAGCGCCGGACCCCTCCGCCAATACGAAGCCGTCACGGTCCTTGGAAAATGGCTTGGAAGCCTTTTCCGGATTGTCGTTGTGGGTGGAGAGAGCCGACAGCAGCGAGAATCGGATCAACGCCTCGGCGGTCGCCGAGCCGTCGGCGCCGATCGAGAGCGCCCGGTCGCATTCGCCACGGCGGATCGCCTCGACGCCGAGCTGGATGGCGGTGGCGCCGGACGCGCAAGCCGTCGAGAGCGTGATCGGCAGGCCGCGCGTGCCGAACCGGTCGGCGAGCCGGTCGGCGATCGAGCCGAACTGCGTGGTTTCGAAGACATCGAGTTCCTTCAGGCCGCGCGCCACACGCAGCAGCCTTTCGGCGCCGGAATTCTGCTTGTCGGAATTGTAGAGCGCGAAGCGCTCGTGCCAGTCGAGTTCGACCGGCGGCGAGGCAAGGAAGAGAGGACCGCCGAAATCGCTCGAATCAAGGCCGGATTCGGCTACGGCCTCGCGCGCGGCCGTCTCGGCCAGTTCGTAGGTCAGGGGGCTGGCGCCCTTCGAACTCGATGCAAGAAAGTCGACCATGCCGGAGATACGCGTGTTGAGGTGATCGACCGGGAAACGTGTAATCGGGTGGATGCCCGACTTGCCCGAAGTCAGCGCTGCCCAATTGTCCGATTTGCCGACGCCGAGCGAGGTCACCACCCCGATGCCGGTTACGGCGACAACGGGCCTGCCCATGTGATCTCTGTACTTGGCCATCGGGGAGCCCCTCTTATCTATGCGGCATGATCGCGAAACGCCGTCTCAGGCGGCGTTGACCAGCGCCATGCCCTCGAATTGGTGATAGCCGATCGCCGTTGCAAGGACGCTCGAGGGAATGCCTTCGAATGGCTTTTCGGCCGTAGCGTCAAAAACAGGGTAGGCGGCCTTGCGGTCGACAGCCAATGCCGCCAGCGCCACGGCGAATGGGAACTGTGCTTCCTTCATATGCCCGGTCAGCGTCGAGAAGCCGCGCGCGGCGATTGCCGGATTGGCGTCGAGCGCCGCTTTCTCGGCAATGGTCGCCGCATGTGCGCCGGACGCGCCCGACATGGCGAGCAGCTTGCCGCTAGGCGACGCCTGCTTGAGCAAAGCGGCGATCTCTGCATCGAGTTCTCCGCGCGACCGCCTGGCGCGGCCGGACACGACTTGTCCGAGCTCGGCGTAAATCTTGCGCCCCCGGCTTGCCGCGTGTTCGCGCTGCTCAAGCACCAGGAAGGCGCCGCCGGAACCCGACACCACGCCGCCGCCCTCGGCGCCCTGCCTTTGCCAGACAGGCTTCCACGGGCCGCGATGCAGATAACCGGCAAGCTCATAGCCGAGCAGCATGTCGGAATGTTCGGTCTGAAAGGCACCGCCGACCAGGATGTGCGTCGACTGGCCGGAGCGGATACGCGCGGCCGCGGTCTCGACGGCGGCGACGCCAGCGCCTTCCTCGCCCATGAAGGTGCGCGAGGACCCCGTCACCTTGTGGACGATGGAGATGTTGCCGGCCAGCAGATTGGACAGCTGCGCCAGGAACAACGTTGGGCGCAGCTCGGTGGTCAGCTTCTCGTTGAGCAGCACGTCGCGGTCGTTGCGGTTTTCCGAAGCGGCGAGAATGTCGGCGTCGACCGCTTCGTCGCGCTCGCCGCCGCCGGCCGCCACAACCATGTCCATGGTCGTGCAGAGTTCGTCATTGCCCTTGATGCCGGCATCGTCCAGCGCAAGTCCGGCGGCATAGGTGCCGAGCCTCTGCCATGTCTCCATCTGGCGCTGGTCGCCGCGCTTGGCGATCTGAAGGTTCCAGTCGATCTCGGGCAGCGGATGGACGGTGTAGGGTGCAAAGCGCGCGGCTTCGAGCACCGGCTCCCGGCCGGGTTGCGCCAGCTTCTGCCAATGGGCGTCGGGACCTTCCCCCAGCGAGGAAACAAGGCCGATACCAGTGATGACGACGTCGTGGGGGCTGCTCATGGGCGGCTTTGTGGGTCAGGCGACGGAGCGCGTCAAGTCACGCGTCCTGATGACCTCAGGCGGTCTTGGCGGCAACCAGCGCGTCGATCTTGGCGCATAGGTTCCTCATGACGAAGTAATCATCGGTCGAAGCCTTACCGTCATTGACTTCCTGGGTCCACTTTTCCAACGGCACCTTGATGCCGAATTCCTTGTCGATGGCGAAGACGATGTCGAGGAAGTCGAGGCTGTCGATACCGAGATCGTCAATGGTATGGCTCTCGGGCGTGATGGTGTCGATATCGATCTCGCTGGTGTCGGCAATGATCTTCGCGACTTTGTCGAACGTGGTGGAGTTCGTGGTGGACAAGGGGCTTTTCCTTCTTTGCGGGTGGAATCTGTCCGCATTCGTTTGGGCGCTGTCTAATCGGTTTTTTCCGGCAGGAAAAGGCCTGATAAGCCGGGCGCAGATGGGCAGGGCGCCCAGGAAATGCAAGAAGGGCCCCCGGGTGACCCGGCGGCCCTTCCATTGACGCAGCGTAAGCTCAGCCGTCGCGGAGCTTGACTAGGTCGTTCAACAGCCCGCCCGTTCCGTTGTGGACGGTCAGCCGCTCGACCTTGCCGGCGATGGTTTCCAGAGCCTCGAGCTCCTTCAGCCGCAGCATCACCGGGTTCTCCGCCATCACCCTGGCCGTGTTGAGCAGAGAACGCGTGGCGTTCGTCTCCTCGCGGCGGCGGATGACATTGGCCTCGGCCTGCTTTTCGGCCGAAACCACCTGGTTGAGGATCTCGCGCATCTCGCCCGGCAAGATGACATCCTTGAGCGCGATATCGCTGACCTCGACCCCGATCTCGGCCATGTCGGCCCGGACCTTGGCCGCCGCCTCTTCGTCGACCGTCACCTTCTTTTCAAGGATCTGGTCGAGGGTGAGCGCGCCCAACGTCTTGCGGAAGGCGTATTGCAGGGCACGGTAGAGGGCCTCGGAGAAGTCCTTCACCGCGCTCACCGCCTTGACCGGATCGACGACCCGGTATTCGGCGGCGATGTTGACGCGGATCGTGACGCGATCCCTGGTCAGCACTTCCTGCCCGGCGACGTCGAGCGACTGGCGCTTGAGGTCGACGACCTTGATCTGCACCATCCGTCCGACGTTCCAGAAGCCGTGCACGCCAGCGGCAAGCGTCCGCACAAGGACACCGTCGACGAACAGCAATCCGGCCTGACCATCCAGAACCGGATGGACGGACATCAACTCAGCCTTCCGGGCCTGGCCGAGCCGGCGCATGACCGCCGGATCGATGGCAAGATCGGCCGACGTTTCGATCATCGTCACCTTCCACGGTCCGGCATCGGTCCACAGCACCAGCTTGCGGTCCGGCGCCAGCACGGAATGGAGGTTGCCGTCACGCTCGATGATTGCGACCTCCGTGCGCCCGGTGCGGACGACGGTGAAATGACGCGCGGCCACGTCCGGGAGCTTGTCGAACAACGCCTTCTCGTACGCCGAAACGAATTCCGGGTTCTTCAGATCGTGCCGGGACACCTCAAGGCTCTGGTTCCGGTTGGCGAGCAAGTGCTCACCCGGCAGCAGGACAGCCTTGAGGTGTCCCTTATAGAGGGTGAGGGCACGTTCGTTTTCCTTTACGAGGACGCGCTCGCGTCCAAGAACCTTGTCGAGAATGGTCATCATTGTCTTACTCCTGTCGGGCATGGCCCCATGCGGGGCGTCACGTCATGCGTCGATCTTCCCTTCGTTTCTCGTGTCACTTCCAATTCCGGCACGAATGATCCGGGGACTGGTGGCATCAATCCGTGGCGGGTCCTCGGGAGCGGATCGCGGGGCAGTGAAGCGGGCGCCGGAGGCCAAAAGTCTCCGTTGCCGGCGACGTTGCGCCTTGACCATCACCGCGAGCCTGGCCGCGAGCCGACGGCGTCAGACGTTTCGATACGGCCTTGGCCCGAAGGCTTTGGCCGTCCGTTAGGTCTTCAGCATTCCAGTCCCCGGACCGTTTCAGATAACACCTGGTAGGTGCTGGCTTATCAGGCCAATGGAGAAGGAATCGAACCTTCGACAGTCAGATTATGAGTCTGATGCTCTCCCAGCTGAGCTATCCGTGGTGCAGACGACGGGACTCGAACCCACAACCTCCGGATTACGTCCGGCGCTCTCCCAGTTGAGCTACATCCGCGATCCCAATCCCCAAAGCGGCGCCGTACACAGGGCGGCAAAGCCGCCTGCACGGGCGGAGACGAAAGCTCCAACCGTTGTGCTCGCTTCGGTTTTCGTGACCGGGAGCGCGCCTATAGCCCCTGCGACGGGTTGTCGCAAGCGGCATTGACATGTCGAATTCGCGGCTTCTTTTCGGTGTGGCATTTTGGCAACGCTGGAGGCCGCGTCTGCAATCGGGAGCTGCAGCCTCAGAAGGTGACGCGGCCAAGCACGCGCAGGCCGTCGCCCTGCGGTTCGACGACCACCGCCTCGCCCTCGCGCGGCGCGACGCCGGTGAGCGCCACGATGTTTTCCAGATGGGTGACCAGGACCAGATTGTCGGAGCCGGAGTAGGCGCGGATTTCCTTCATGATGGCGGCGATCTGCGCTGCTTTCTGTGCATCGTCGCCCTTCAGGAGGTCGAGCGGTGGAAAAGGCTCCGGCTCGGCCTCGAAGGCGGTGCGTGCCGTGTCGAGGCAGCGGCAATAGCGGCTGGACAGAATGCGCTCGATGGGAGCCGCGCGGGCGGCAAACAGGGCGCCGATCTTGCTTGCCTGCTGCTTGCCGCGCGCCGACAGATTGACCTGGGTGGCGCAATTGCCGATGTCGAAATTGGCGGGGTCGGTGGTGCCGGTGACCATGGCGTGGCGCAGCAGCACGACATGGCCGCCGTCGCGCAGCAGCGCCCAGCCGGCGTCCGTCGCGTGCGCGGCGGCGGGGACCACAAGCAGGAACAACGCCAAGGCTAACCGGATCATCGCCACCCCTTCCATGAGTCCGCATCGGGTCCCAACCATTCGCATATAGGGATTGGAAAGCGGGCACAAAGACAAGCCAGGCGTCGGCCGCGTCTCATGCCTCACTTTTTGGCGAGCTGCTGCTTCACCAGATCGATCTTCTGGTCGGTGAGCGGCATGGGGATCGTGTAGCCGGCTTCGGTAAAGCTTGCCTGCCGACGATGATCAAATTCGGGCGCGATTGCGCCGCGACCGTGGGTCGCCTATCCCTGAAAAATGTCTCCGCTCACCGAAACCGTCCTGTTCGTCTTCAGTCTTGTCGCGCTCGGCTATCTCGCTGGGCTCACAGGCTATTTGAGGCCGGCGAGCGGCGAGGGGATATCCGACTTCGCGGTCTCGGTGGCAATGCCGCTGCTTCTGTTCCAGACCATGGTCAAGGCGGATTTCCACGGCGTGGCGCCTTGGCCGCTATGGGGCGCCTATTTCACGGCCGCGGCGATCACCTGGGCGGCGGGCCATGCCGTCACCACGCGGATCTTCGGTCGCGATGCGCGCGCCGGGGTGGTCGGCGGGGTGTCGTCGGCTTATTCCAATATCGTGCTGCTCGGCGCCCCCTTCATCCTTGGCATATTCGGTCCGAGCGGCTTCGAAGTGCTGTCGCTGCTGGTCTCGGTGCATCTGCCGATCATGATGATGGCGTCGATCGTGCTGTTCGAGATGTTCGGCCGGGGCAACGGCGAACATGTGCACCCGTTGCGGGTCCTGCGGAGCTTCCTGAGACGGCTGTTCATCAACCCGCTGATCATCGGCATTCTCCTGGGGCTGGCATGGCGGCTCAGCGGCGTGCCGCTGCCCGGTCTCGTCATGCGGCTGGTCGATGCGCTGGCGAATACGGCCGGGCCGGTGGCGCTGTTCGCCATGGGGCTCAGCCTGCGCCGCTTCGGCATATCGGGCAATGTCCGGCCGGCGCTGGCGCTCTCGGTGCTGAAGCTGTTCCTGATGCCGGCGCTGGTTCTTGCCTTCGTCTGGCTGCTCGGCCTGCCGCCGTTGACGGCCAAGGTGGCGGTCGTGGTGGCGGCGCTGCCCTCCGGCATCAACTCCTATCTCATCGCCGTCCAGTTCAACACCGGCCAGGCACTGGCGTCGAACCAGATGACCATCGCGACTGCCTGCGCCGTGCTCACCACCGCTTTCTGGCTGACGGTGGTCCTGCATGTCTTCGGGTGAGATTGACGACGGCGTGTGCCGGTCGCTCTCGCCTTGCGCTGGTCCAACCCCTATATGCCATCTTGCGATTGCTTGCGGGGCTTTCCCTAGGTTAAGAGCAATGGCTCCAGCGTGCGGCCCCGCCTGCGCTTTACCGAAGACATCCAGATAGCGGCCCGTGAGCGCCGAACGGAGGCTAGACCATGCTTCAGAAAACCAGCCATTTCATGCGCCAGGCCAATCTCATCAACGGCGAGTGGGTGCAGGCCGACAGCGGCCAGACGGTCGATGTGAACAATCCGGCTACCGGCCTCAAGATCGGCACGGTGCCGAAGTCGGGCAAGGCCGAGACACGCCGCGCCATCGAGGCGGCCGACGAAGCTTTCAAGACCTGGCGCAAGACGACCGCGCTCGAGCGCTCCAAGCTGCTGCGCAAGCTGCATGATGCGATGATGGACAATCAGGACGTGCTGGCCGAACTGCTCACCATCGAGCAGGGCAAGTCGCTGTTCGAATCCAAGGGCGAGATCGGTTCGGCTGCCGCCTACATCCTGTGGTTCGCCGAAGAAGGCCGCCGCACCTATGGCGACGTCGTGCCCTCGCCATGGGCGGACCGCCGCATCCTGGTGACCAAGGAACCGGTCGGCGTCATCGCCGCCATCACGCCGTGGAATTTCCCGTCCTCGATGCTGGCCCGCAAGCTCGGTCCCGCACTTGCCGCAGGCTGCACCGCCGTCGTCAAGCCGGCCTCGCAGACGCCGTATTCCGGCCTCGCCTGGGGCGCGCTGGCCGAGGAAGTGGGCTTTCCCAAGGGCGTCGTCAACATCCTGACGGGCGCCGCCGGCGAGATCGGTGACGAGATCTGCGCCAATCCGCTGGTCAAGAAGATCACCTTCACCGGCTCGACCGAGGTCGGCAAGATCCTGATCCAGAAATCGTCGGTCACCGTCAAGAAGGTGTCTATGGAACTCGGCGGCAACGCGCCGTTCATCGTCTTCGACGACGCCGACATCGATCGCGCGGTGGCCGGCGCGATCACCGCCAAATACCGCAATTCCGGCCAGACCTGCGTCTGCACCAACCGCTTCCTCGTCCAGGCCGGTGTTTACGACAAGTTCGTCGAGAAGCTCGCCGCGGCCAGCAACGGACTGAAGGTCGGTTCCGGCCTCGAAGAGGGCGTCCAGCAGGGGCCACTGATCGACGAGAAGGCGGTCGAGAAGGTCGAGGAGCTGATCGCCGATGCTACTTCGAAGGGCGGCAAGGTCGTCGCAGGCGGTCATCGCCACGCGCTCGGCGGCTCATTCTTCCAGCCGACGGTCATCGCCAACGCGACGCCGAAAATGCGCTTCATGAAGGAAGAGATCTTTGGCCCGGTCGCACCCGTGTTCAAGTTCGAAACCGAGGAAGAGGCCGTCGCTCTTGCCAACGACACCGAGTTCGGCCTTGCCTGCTATTTCTATACCGGTGATCTCGGCCGCGCCTTCCGGGTCATGGAAGGCCTGAAATACGGCATGGTCGGCGTCAATGAAGGCCTCATCACCACCCCTGAGGCACCGTTCGGCGGCGTCAAGGAATCCGGACTTGGCAAGGAAGGCGGACATCAGGGCATTGAGGACTACCTCGATACCAAATATGTGTGCATCGGCGGCCTCGGCCTCTGATAGGCTGGTGCTGGGGCAGGCTTGTAACCTGCCTCAGGGCTGAACAACCAGCCGAAGTCCTTTGGATCCACTGGCATTTGCGGGCATGATGATGAAGGACGGCGAGGTTTTCGGCACGACGCAGGCGGGCGAACCGATCCGCCGCTTCACCATCAGGGGCGGCGGCCTCACCGCCAACATCATCGGGCTTGGCGCCATCGTCCAGGACCTTCGCCTGACCGGGCATGATGCGCCGTTGGTCCTCGGCTACAGCAATCTGGAGGCCTATGAGACCGACACTGGCTTCTTCGGGGCCGTGGTTGGGCGCTACGCCAACCGCATCGGCGACGGCCGCTTCACGATTGGCGGCAACCGCTACCAGACCGAGCGCAACTTCCTGGACAAGCATACGCTGCATGGCGGCTCGCAAGGCTACTCCCACCGGCCATGGACGGTTTCACTGCATGGCAGGGACTTCGTCACGCTGACGCTGCATGATCCCGATGGCGCGATGGGCTTTCCCGGCGCGCTCGACGTGACCTGCACCTACCGGCTGAAAATTCCCGGCACGCTCAG
The DNA here is from genome assembly GCF_020164715.1 of Mesorhizobium sp. ESP7-2. Lineage (NCBI taxonomy): Bacteria > Pseudomonadati > Pseudomonadota > Alphaproteobacteria > Hyphomicrobiales > Phyllobacteriaceae > Mesorhizobium > Mesorhizobium sp. ESP7-2. The sequence goes on along the minus strand of NZ_JAIUGQ010000016.1, from coordinate 37,221 downwards.
CGTCGAACTGACGGCGACCTGCGAGGAGCCGACGCCGTGCAATCTCACCCAGCATTCCTACTTCAACCTCGATGATGGCGGCACGGGCGACATTCTCGACCACAGGATGATGCTGAACGCCGGCGCCTATCTGCCTGTCGACGGCGACATGATCCCGACCGGCGTGGTCAAGCCGGTCGACGGCACGCCTTTCGATTTTCGCCAGGCGCGGCCGCTGCGCATGGAGACCGAGGGTGAGCAGCTTCCCTACGACCAGAATTTCTGCCTGGCCGCGACACGCGGGCCGCTCAAGCAGGCAGCGTGGGTGCAAGGGGCGAATTCCGGCGTCGAGATGGAAGTCTGGACCACGGAGCCTGGTGTTCAGCTCTATACCGGCCAATATGTGACGCCACGCACCGGCCTGGAAGGACGAAATTACAAGGCCTTCAGCGGCTTCTGCCTGGAGCCGCAGATATGGCCGGACGCGCCGAACCGGCCCTATTTCCCGCAGGCGACGCTATGGCCGGGCGCAATCTACCACCACGTGACCGAATACCGGTTCCGGCAGGGTTAACTTTTTCAGGACTTGTCGAACGCCGCTCGTAGCGTCTCGAACGGCGCCAGCGCCCCGCGGACCTGCACGACGGCGGCGGCAACGCGGTGCGCGTGCCCGACAGCATCCGTCGGACCAAACCCGGCAAGCCGTGCGGCGAGATAGCCGCCGTTGAAGGAATCCCCGGCACCTGTCGTGTCCACGGGCGCCGCTACATGGATTGCGGCGACCTCCCGCAACGCTCCACCATCGGCAATCAAGGCCGGCGCTTCGCCGTTCTTGACCACGACCTCCTTGACCAATTGACCGAGGCGATCAGCGGTCGCCTGCGGTGTCTCATCACCGAACAGCATTTGCTCGTCCGGGAAGGTCGGCAATGCGATGTCGGTGACGGCAAGCGCCGCGACGATCGCTGCCTGCGCATCTTCGCGGCGGCGCCAGAGCCGGGGCCGATAATTCGGATCAAAAGCGATCAGCGAGCCCGCCGCGCGTGCCTTGGTCACCGCTGCAAGCAGTGTCTTGCGCGCGGCATCGTCCAGAATTGCCAAGGTGATTCCAGAAAAGTACACAAGCGCCTGATTTTCCAGATTTTTCGACAGTGCTGCTGGATCCGACGCGAGCTGCCTGGCGGCGGCGTCGCCGCGCCAGTAGGTGAAGGAACGCTCTGCGCCGGTCAGCGTGATCGCATAGAGGCCGGGGCGTGCGCCCGGTATGACCGGGCTGGAACCGATGCGGATGCCGTTTTCGGCGAAGAAAGCGATCTGGCCTTGCGAGAAAGGGTCGTCGCCGAAGGCCGAGACATAGGTTGCCGGCCGGTCGCCGCTCAGCGCATGCAGCGCCCACAGCGTGTTGAACGTGTCGCCGGCAAAGCCCATGCGCCAGTTCGGGCCGGTCTGGCCCGACAGTTCCAGCATGCATTCGCCGATCGAGGCGACGCCGTTTCCCGCCATCTGCAATCCTCCAGTGATTTGCGTGCTGTAGCTTTTTGCCGGGCGCAGCGCCATGCTTGGCAAGCAGGCATTTTTGCGCCACAGCGTTTTCCCACAGGCTGGCGGGATGCGATCCGCCCGGCAGAACGTTATCCGCGGAAGAGGAACCGGTTTGGCATCGTTATGGCGTTATCTGTTGGTGGGTCTTGGTCTGGCTGCTTTGCTGGTCGGCGTGCTGGCGGCCGTTTATCTGACCGCGCCGCATTCGGCACAGCCCGTCGGCCCGGATGTCTCGCGGACGAAGAAAACCGACAACGGGTTGTATGTAGCGAGCTTCGTGCCGGAACGGGGCGTGGTGCGGCAGGGCGAGCTGGAATCCTGGCTGCTGACGCTGAAGACAAAGACAGGGGCTTCGGTGGAGCGCGCCGCGATCGCCATCTCCGGCGGCATGCCGCAACACAATCACGGTCTGCCGACCAGCCCGCAGGCGACCGACTACCTGGGCGAGGGACGCTACCGCATCGAAGGGGTGAAATTCACCATGAGCGGCTGGTGGCAACTGCGTTTCGCCATATCGTCCGGCGCGGGCTCCGACACTGTGCTGTTCAACGTGGTGCTGTGAGCGGTCGATGAGGCGCTTTTTCTACATTTTGGCACTGACGGTGGCGGCGATCCTTGCCGGTTGCGGCAAGCCGGATTTTTCCGACGCCGAGAAGAAAACGATTGCTTCGCTGGCATTGAACACACTGCCGACGCTAAAGCCGGACACTACCAATCGCTTTGCGGATGTGCCAGCCGCCGCCGCACTCGGCTCGACGCTGTTCTTCGACGTCGGGATGAGCCGCGACGGTACGGTGTCCTGCTCGACCTGCCACAAGATCGACCGCCAGTTCCAGGACGATCTCCCGCAGGCGGTCGGCGTCGGCCGGACCAACCGGCGCACCATGCCGCTGGCCGGAGTGGCGCGCGACCCCTGGTTCTTCTGGGACGGACGTCGCGACAGCCTGTGGGCGCAGGCGCTGACACCGCTCGAAAACCCGTTGGAACAGGCGGGAAACCGCACCGCCTATGCGCATTACATGAAGACACGCTTCGGCGAACGTTATGAGCGGATCTTCGGGCCATTGCCTGATTTGCCCGGCATTCCGCCGAATGCCAGCCCGCTTGGAAGCGATGCGGAAAGGGCAGCCTGGAACGCGATGAGCGGCGCGCAGCGTGATGCGGTCAACCGCATCTTCGCCAATATCGGCAAGGCGATCGCCGCTTTCGAACGCTCGATCGAGCCGGCGCCGACGCGCTTCGACCGCTTTGCGCTGGACCTTGCCACAGGCGCCGAACCGACAGGCGACGCGGCCTTTTCGCAAGAAGAAATCCTTGGGCTGAAACTGTTCATCGGCAAGGCCAATTGCGTGACCTGCCACAACGGCCCGCGCTTCAGCGACAACGGTTTTCACAACACGGGTGTGCCGCCGGTTGCCGGCCTGCCGGCGGATCGTGGGCGGGTCGATGCGGTGGCCCAGGTCGAGGCCGACCCGTTCAACTGCTTCGGCGCCTATCGCGATGGCGACGCCAGTGCCTGCGGCGAACTGCGCTTCATGGTCAAGGATGCGCCGGAACTTGTGCGCGCCTACAAGACGCCGTCGTTGCGCGGTGCGGCGACGCGGCCGCCCTACATGCATGCCGGGCAGTTTTCATCGCTCGACGAGGTTGTGGCGCACTACGCCAAGGCCGCGCCAAGTGTGGAGGGGACATCCGAGATCCATCCACTGGAGCTGTCGGACCGCGAGCGCGCCGCGCTGGTGGCCTTCCTGAAGACGCTGTCGGAATGACGCCAAGGACTGTCAGTCGCATGCTGAGCAGTTGAAAAAATATTGCAAAAAAGATATGTTCTAACCCGATGAGCTGGTCAGTCGAGTTTCTCAATGTCGAGGTGAGACGGGAGCTGGAGGCCCAGCCAAAAGATATTCTCGCCAGTTTTCTGCGGATATCGCGGCTGATCGAAGTGCATGGGCTGCAGAAAGTCCATGAACCATATGTGAAGCATCTGGAAGGCCCGCTCTGGGAAATGCGGATGAAGGGCCGGGATGGCATTGCTCGCGCGGTCTATGTCACTGCTTTCGAACGCCGCGTGGTTGTGGTGCGGGTGTTTGCCAAGAAGACCCAGAAGACGCCGCGAAACGAGATCGAGCTTGCCCTAAAGCGAGCGAAGGAGGTTCCATGAGCCGAAAAGCAATTTCTGTCGAGGACGCCGCCAAGGAGTGGTTCAAGGACCCGCAATTCGTTCTCGAATACGATGCCTTGGAGGAAGAATTCGCCATAGCCGAAGCCTTGATCAGGGCACGAGGCGACGCCGATATGACTCAGGAACAGGTCGCTGCGGCCATGGGAACTACACAAGCCGTCATCGCTCGCCTGGAGAGCGGCCGAAACATGCCCTCGACCCGAACCTTGCAGCGCTTCGCAAAGGCGACCGGATCGAAATTGCGCATCAGCTTCGAGCCGGGCAAGCCGAAGTCACGCGCCGGCCATTAAGCGTCTACCGGTCCTTCACCGTCTCCATCGCCACGAAGGTTGAGGTCTGGGCGACGTGTGGCAAGGCCGATATACGCTCGCCGAGCACGCGGCGATAGGCGGCGATATCCCTGGTACGGACCTTCAGGAGATAGTCGAAGCTCGACGCTATCATGTGGCACTGCTCGATCTCCGGCACGGCCTGTACGGACCGGTTGAAGGCATCGAGCGCGGCGGATCGGGTGTCCGACAATTTCACCTGGACGAAGGCGACATGGCCTTCGCCCATGCGCTCGCGGTCGATGATCGCCTGGTATCCCCTGATATAGCCGTCCTTCTCCAGCCGCTTCACCCGCGCCTGCACCGGTGTCTTCGACAGGCCGACCTTGGCGGCCAGTTCCGACATGGAAAGCCGGCCATTGCCGGCCAGCGCCGACAGGATGTTCCTGTCGATGCGGTCCAATTGGTCTTCTGTCATCGAAACTGTAGCCTAAATCAGCGATTCTTAGCGCCATCATAGGTCAATTGATCTACGCTGTCGATTTTTTCAGACCGCCTGAAATCTGGTACTTGTGCTAGCTTGCGCCATTCGGTCCGGTGACCGCCGGCCCGTTCCCTTATGCTTGCTCATAGGACCGCCATGCCGCTCGACGCCATCCGCCAGCAGATCCGTGCCAACTATTTGCCCGACGAAGACGCAGCGGTTAAGCGATTAGCCGAGGCGACCGGGCTTTCGGCAGGAGACCGCAAGGCGATCTCGGTCCGCGCGGCCGACCTGGTGCGGGCGGTGCGGGGCTCCACCGATCCCCGCCTGATGGAAGTCTTCCTCTCCGCCTATGGTCTCTCCACCAAGGAAGGCGTGGCGCTGATGTGCCTGGCCGAGGCGCTGCTGCGCGTGCCCGATACCGAGACGATGGACGATCTCATCGCCGACAAGATCGCGCCGCACGACTGGTCGGCGCATTCAGGCGGTTCGAGCTCGATCTTCGTCAACGCCTCGACCTGGGCGCTGATGCTGACCGGCAGGGTGCTCGACGAAGGCGAGGGCGGCATCGAAGGCACGCTGCGCTCGATGGTGCGCCGTCTTGGCGAACCGGTCATCCGCAAGGCGGTGGCCGCCGCCATGCGCGAGATGGGCGAGCAGTTCGTACTCGGCCGCACCATCGCCGAAGCCGTCAAGCGCGGCCGGCCGATGATCCAGAAGGGCTACCTCTATTCCTTCGACATGCTGGGCGAGGCTGCCCGCACCGAAGCCGACGCCTTGCGCTACCACAAGGCCTATGCCGATGCCATTTCCTCGCTCGATTCCGGCTCCAACGGCCCCGATATCCGCTTCAACCACGGCATCTCGGTCAAGCTCTCGGCGCTGCATCCGCGCTACGAGGTGGCGCAGAAGGAAGAAATGCTGCCCGTGATGGCCGAGCGGCTGCTGTCGCTGGCTCTGGCGGCCAGACATTCGCGGATGGGCCTCAACATCGACGCCGAGGAGGCGGACCGCCTTGATCTGTCGCTCGACGTCATCGAGCGTGTGCTGGCCGAGCCGGAGCTCGCCGGCTGGAACGGTTTTGGCGTCGTCGTGCAGGCCTATGGCCCGCGCGCGGCTTTCACCATCGACTGGCTCTATGAATTGGCCAAAAAGTACAATCGCAACATCATGGTTCGGCTGGTCAAGGGCGCCTATTGGGACACCGAGATCAAGCGGGCGCAGACGCTGGGGCTGTCAGGCTATCCCGTGTTCACGCGCAAGGCCAACACCGACGTTTCCTACATCGCATGCGCGAAAAAACTGCTTGGCATGACAGGCCGAATCTATCCGCAATTCGCCACCCACAATGCCCACACCGTCGCCGCCATTCTGTCGATGGCTGACAACCGCGATACATTCGAGTTCCAGCGCCTGCACGGCATGGGCGAGGCGCTGCATGAAACGGTGCGCAAGGCAGAAGGCACGCGCTGCCGCATCTATGCGCCGGTCGGCGCGCATTCCGACCTGCTTGCCTATCTGGTCCGCCGGCTGCTGGAGAACGGCGCCAATTCCTCCTTCGTGCACCAGCTGACCGACGAGGAGGTCGAGCCGCAGGACATCGCGCGTGATCCGCTGGAAACGGTCGAAAGCCAGGGTCCAGCCGCCAATCCGGCGATTACCCGACCCTCCCAGATATTTGGCGCGGGCCGTCGCAACTCGAAGGGGTTCGACATCACCGACACGGTAACGCTGGCTGATATCGACAAGGCCAGGGCGGCATTCGCGGGTCCCGATCGCTGGCACGCGAAGCCGATCACGCGCGCGGCCGGCTACGGCAAGCAGCGCCCGATCGTCAATCCGGCAAAGCCTTCCGAGGTCGTCGGCACGGTTCACGAGGCCGCCGCCAAGCAAATCGCGACCGCCGTGCGCATCGCGGTGGAGGCGCAACCGGCCTGGGCAAAACGGCCGGTCGCCGAGCGTGCCCGCATCCTGAATCGCGCGGCCGACCTTTACGAAGCCAATGCGGTCGAGCTCTTTGCGCTCGCCACGCGCGAAGCCGGCAAATCGCTGGCCGACGGCGTCGCCGAGGTGCGCGAGGCTGTCGACTTTCTGCGCTATTACGCCATCGAGGCTGCAAACGCCGAGACGGGCACGCAAGCGCGTGGTGTCATCGTCTGCATTTCGCCATGGAATTTCCCGCTCGCCATCTTCACCGGCCAGATCGCGGCAGCACTCGTCACCGGCAATTCGGTGATCGCCAAACCGGCCGAGCAGACGCCGCTGATCGCCTTCCGCGCCGTCGAGATGCTGCGCGAGGCCGGCGTGCCGGAAGACGTCATCCAGCTCCTGCCCGGCGACGGCCCATCGGTCGGCGGCCCGCTGACAGCGGATCCGCGCATTGCCGGCGTCTGCTTCACCGGCTCGACCGAGGTTGCCAAGCTGATCGAAAAACAGCTGGCCGAGACGGCCGCGCCGGACGCCATGCTGGTTGCCGAGACCGGCGGTCTCAATGCCATGATCGTCGATTCCACCGCACTGCCCGAACAGGCGGTGCGCGACATCCTGGCGTCGGCGTTCCAGAGTGCCGGCCAGCGCTGCTCGGCGCTGCGCGTGCTCTATGTGCAGAAAGACGTCGAGAAGAAGATGCTGGAGATGCTGAAGGGCGCCATGGAGGCACTCAATGTCGGCGATCCCTGGCGGATTTCGACCGATGTCGGGCCGGTGATCGACGATGAAGCGCAAAGTTCGATCCGCGATTATTGCACGACGATGGGGCTGCAAGGGCGGCTGATCGCCAAGCTGGAAACCCCGAAGGACGGACGCTTCGTCGCGCCGCACGTCTTCCGCGTCAAGGGCATCGAGGAGATGGAACGCGAAGTGTTCGGGCCGGTGCTGCACGTCGCGACCTTCGACGCCGACCAGATCGACGCCGTCATCGCCGCCATCAACCGCAAGGGTTATGGCCTGACCTTCGGCCTGCATACGCGCATCGAGGGCCGCGTGCAGCATTTCGTCGACGGCATCCATGCCGGCAACATCTACGTCAATCGCAACCAGATCGGCGCCGTCGTCGGTTCGCAGCCATTTGGCGGCGAGGGCCTGTCCGGCACCGGGCCAAAGGCCGGCGGGCCGCACTATCTCAGGCGTTTCCGCAAGGGGCCCGAAGCGGGCACGGAAGTCGGCGAAGGCAATAAGGTGACGGCGACCGAACTGGCCGACAATCTGCCCGATCCTGCACTCGGCGGCTGGTCGACGCGGCCGGACCGGATCGCCATTCTGAGGAAGCATCTGCGCGGCAAGGGCGCGGCAGCGATCGGTGCCGCTGCCGGCATCGATTTCGGCCAGGTCGATTTGCCTGGCCCGACCGGCGAGGCCAACACGCTGTCGCTGTCGCCGCGCGGCCGGGTGCTGTGCCTGGGGCCGGACGCCGACACGCTGCTTGCGCAGACCATTCAGGCGCTCGCCGCCGGCAATGCGGTGCTGGCGGTGGCGCCAGGTGCCCCGGCGGCCCTCTCCGCATTGACCGGGAAAGGCCTGCCGCTGGCGGCCATCGACGGCCGCCCCGATCCTGTCGAGGCGCGCTCGCTGCGCGTCGATGTCGTTGCTTTTTCAGGCACGCCCGAGGCGGCGCGCATCGTGCGCAAGGTCATCGCCGAGCGCAGCGGGGCGATCGTGCCGCTGGTCAGCGAGGTGCTCAATCCGGCGGCCTATGCGCATGAGCGGGCGGTCTGCGTCGACACCACCGCCGCGGGTGGCAATGCCAGCCTCTTGGCCGCGGCATAGACTGGTAGGTACTTACGCGCCCTCGACGACGGAAAAGCCCTCGAACTGAGGGTGGCCGAGATAGTGGACCTTCGTCGTGCCGACATTGCGGTGGGCGGCGCGAAAATTCTCCGATTTGGTCCAGGCGACGAAGTCGCCGTGGCTCGCCCACACCGTGTGCGAGGCAAACAGCGTGTAGCCTTCGGCCTCGTTGATCGGGCCGCGCAGCAGATGGAATTCCCGAAAACCTTTCATCTCGGCAAGGCTGGAATCCCGGTTCTTCCAAACGGCTTCGAAGTCGGCCTCGGAGCCGGTCTGCACCTTGAAACGGTTCATGGCGATGTACATGGGGTTCCTTTCATGCGGATGTTGATGGCTGGCGCCGCAACGTTGTTCTTGGCCTGTTCAAAACGGGCCGATCCCGACCTCGAACTCCAAACTCGGAGTCCCGGCCTGTGGCGGAATTGGAGGGAAGGGAGCGGCCTTGCGCACGATGCCAAGCGCGGCCTCATCGAAAGTCGCCGATCCTGAGCTTTCCAGAATGCGCAACTGATCCATGTTGCCCTTCCGGCCTATGACGAATGCGACAACCGCATTGTTGCGCGCAGCCAGCTGCAGCGATGGCGGGAGAGTACGATTGACGCTGCCAAGCTTTCGAAAGACGTCGCCGCGGTAGCTGTCTTCCGCGGCGCTGCCGGCCTCTTTCCGCCTTTTCCCCTTGCTGGCCGCTTGCGCCGGCCGGTCCTGGCCATCGGCCGTGCCGCTCCTTTCGGCTGTCGCAGGGACGGTTGCCGAAGTTGGCCTTGCATAGGGGATCGGCGGCTGGTCCGGAACGGCGACAGGCATTTCGACCGGTTCGGCCCGGACGCTCGGCTGCACCGGCGTTTCGCTCCTGGCGGCCACGCTCTGCTCGTCCGGGCGCGAGGTTGCCGCCACCAACATGTCGGGCGTGACCACTGGCTGTTTGGCGGGTTCCCGCGAGGGCTCGGACGCTTGCTTTACGGCGTCACGGACGGGCTCGCGATCCTGTGTCGCGGCTTCCCGCACGGGCCGCGAAGATTCTGTCGGCGGCGTCGGCCTCGCCGCCTCTGCCTGATGTGGTTTGACCGGCGGCTGGTTCGGCACCAGCCTGACATCTATTGCCGCAGGGTCCTTGTCCAGGGCACTCCCGGCCACCTTGTTGCCTGTGTGATCGCCGCCTTCCGACTGCTCCGACTCCCTGGAATCGAACGTGCGGGCCGGCGAGATCAGAAAAGCAGCCGCTAGGCCTGCATGGAGCAGGCAGGAGATGACGATCGCAGCCGGCCATTTGCCGTTGCCGGCGAGCGGCCGCGTCTGGGCAAGCGGCTCGGCCGGCACGACGGCCAACTCGTCGCCGGCATCGGGGAGGGGACTGGTTTTCTGCATGTCGCGCAGCGGAAAATGCAGCGGCCCAGGCAACATTGTCAAATCAAGATAGACTGGCTCGAACGGCAGAAGGCCGACCAGAGGCCGGGCCACGATATGTCGTGCCAAGGCGGGTTTCAGTCCCACCTTAGGTCAGGACCGGCGCGGACTGTTCAGCCCACGCCGGAACCGTCGCAAGCGACATCGCCAGCGTCGAGGTCAGCAGACGAAGGGATGTCGTCAAGTCCGTCATGCTTAGCCTCCAAATCGCATGGTTGCCGCCAGCTTCAGCGTGATGCCGGGTTCGTAGACAGCGACGGTCGTGTTGCCATTCAGCGGGTTGGCGTATTTGACGTCGAACAGATTGTCGGCGCGGAAATCGACTTTCAGATCGTCAGTCGCCTGATAGCTGGCGAAGGCGTTGACCAGCGTATAGTCGGTGGCCACCGCATTGCCCTTCGGCTTGCCGTTGTACTGCACCTCGCCACCGACGGTCAGCTTGTCCTCGAGGAAGCGCAAGCCGAGTTGAGCGGTGACCTGGGAGGAGGGAATGGTGGCGAGGTCGGCTTCCACACCCTTATAGGAAACGGTGTGGCCGTCCGTGATCGAAGCCGAGAGGCCGGCATAGCCCCATCCCGCGTCGTAAACGCCTCCCAGCTCGAAGCCGTTGATCTGGGCCTTGGCGAAATTCTGATACTGGAAGCAGATCGGGATGCCGGGACCGAAGGGGCAGCCGCTGCCTGGGGCGAACGGTGACAGCGTTACGCCGTCGATATAGTCGTCGACATCGTTGTTGAAATAGGCCGCCTTGATACGGAGTGCGTCGCCAGCCTCGAAGATGTCGTTTTGCTTGTAATTGACGCCGAACTCCGTCGTCTTGCCGGTTTCAGGTCGCAGATTTGGATTGGGCAGGAACGGGAAGCTGACGCCAGCCGGATGGTTGCCGCTGATCAGCGTCTCCGTGATCGACGGCGAGCGGTAGCCTTCCGCATAGGTGCCGTAGAATTGCAGGCCGGCAAGCCCGGCGCTCTCGAAGGGCGAGGCACCGACCGTGACGCGCGGCGATAGCCTGTCGCCGGAAATATCGTGCGAGTCATCCTTCAGGCTGTAGTTGTCGTAGCGCAGGCCGGCGATGACTTCGAGCCAGTCCGAGGTGAGCTTGTCCTGGACGTAGGCGCCTGACACATTCCGTTTGCCCGAAGGGGTGTAGAAACTGTCGCCGCCTGCCGCGCCGCCTGTCTTGACGTTGTCGCCGACCCAGTCGCCGCCATAGGTCAGTTCATGCGCGATGGCGCTCGTTTCGAACCGTGACGTGTTCCAGATATCGATGCCGGTCGTGCCGACATCGAATGTCGACTGCGATCCTGCCGGCAGCACCACGGGAAGCCCGGTCACCGGATCGAAGCGGTTCTGCGGCACGAGACTGGTCAGGTCGAGATTGGTCTTGTTGTAGGAGGTGTTGATGTGGAGATCGAGCCAGCTCTTGTCTTCGTCCGTGATGTTGTAGCGGGCCGTGAAGGTGTTCGACTTCAGGTCGACATCATTCACAGGCACGCCGCCGCTGGTCTCGTCCCAGCCATCGCTCGAGCCGACCCAGCCGAGCTTCAGCTCGCTGTTCTCGGTCGGCCGGATGGTGGTCTTGAGCAGGCCGCTCAGCACGTCGAAGCCAGTGCCGTTGACGGGGTCGCCGTCGCCGTCCTTGTAGTTGCCGTAGTCGCGGTAGACGATGTTGCCCAGCACGTCCCAGTTCTCATTGATGCGATAAGCGCCGGATGCGCTTGATGTCCAGCCCTTGCGGTTGCTCTCGTAGCGTCCAGTGACGGAAGCGGCCCAGGTCTCGTCAGGCTTGAGGAAATCGACCGCATCCTTGGTGTCGAAGAAGACGACGCCGCCGATGGTGCCCGAGCCATAGGTGTTGGCGACCGGACCACGGATCATGTCGACGGATTTGACCAGTTCGGGATCGATGTAGAAGGTCGACTGGGTGCCGTGGTCGGAACGCTGGAAATTCTGGCGCGCGCCGTCGACGATGACGGCGACGCGGCCGAAATCCTGCAGGCCGCGTATGTTGATGCTGGTGCTGACGCGCCTGGCGTCTGCCTGCCCGACGACACCGGGCATACCGAAAAGCATCTCGTTCGGCGTCGTCGCCATGCGGCGGTCGAGTTGCTCCTGGTCGACATGGCTGGCCGAAGCCAGCGATTCGATTGCCGTTTCGCCGGTGCGGCTGAGCACCAGGATCTTGTCGAGCAGCGTCGCGCCCGCGGGAGCTGCTTCTTCCTGGTCAGTCTTCTTCGATTGATCGGTCTGCTCGCCCGCCGGCAGCGGGCAAACCTCGGTCGCCACCATGCTGCTCGCGGGTATAGCCCTGGCGGCACTTGCCATGGCACTGATCGGGATCCTGATATTCATGGCCGACGATCGCCAGTTGCGCGACCTCACCTTCTGGTCACTGGGATCGCTCGGTGGTGCGACATGGGCCAAGATCGCCTCCGTCGGGCCGATCATCGTTCTGGCACTTGCGGCGATGCCATTCCTGGCCCGCGGCCTGAACGCGCTGGCGCTCGGCGAGGCCACCGCCGGCCATCTCGGCATTCCGGTGCAGCGGCTGAAATACACGGCCATCATCGGTGTCTCGGCGGCGGTCGGCGCGTCCGTCGCCGTCAGCGGCGGCATCGGTTTCGTCGGCATCGTGGTGCCGCATCTGCTGCGCCTGCTGATCGGTCCCGACAATCGCTATCTGCTGCCGGCCTCGGCGCTGCTCGGCGCTTCGCTGCTGCTGCTCGCCGATGCCGTCGCGCGCACCATCGTGGCGCCGGCCGAATTGCCGATCGGCATCGTCACCGCGATAGCAGGCGCGCCGTTCTTCCTGTGGATCCTGCTGCGCAAACGCGGCCTGATCGACCTGTGAGATTTGGGACCCTGTAGGAGTGTTTCATGATCGAAGCGCGCGATGTTTCTGTGGCGATCGGCAAGAAGCGCATTGTCGCCAACGTCGATTTCAAAGTCAGGCCGGGTGAAATCTCGGCCATCGTCGGCCCCACGGATCGGCCAAGACGACCTTTCTCAAGGCCATGTCGGGGGATCTCGCCCATACCGGACGGATCGTCATCAACGGTTGCGATCTGTCGGCGATGACGCCGGTCGAGGCCGCGACCGTGCGAGCGGTGCTGCCTCAGGCAACGACCTTGTCCTTTCCCTTCACCGTGCGCGAGATCGTCAGGCTTGGCCTCCTCGGCGGCCGCTCGGGCGTGCTGCCCGGCGAGGACGAACGCCTGCCGGAGCGCGCGCTGGCGCGGGTCGATCTCGACGGCTTTGCCGGGCGTTTCTACCAGGAGCTTTCGGGTGGTGATCAGCAGCGCGTCCAGCTTGCGCGCGTGCTGTGCCAGGTCTGGGCGCCGGTGCTCGATGGCAGGACGCGCTATCTTTTCCTCGATGAGCCGATTTCCAGCCTCGACATCAAGCACCAGCTTATCATCATGAACATCGCCAGCGATTTCGCCAGGAGGGGCGGGGGCGTGGTCGCGATCCTACACGACCTCAATCTGACGGCCATGTACGCCGACCGCATCTTCGTGATGCATCGCGGCCGGCTGGCCGCGACCGGCTCGCCGCGGGGCGTGCTGAGCGACGACCTGATCGAGAAGGTGTTCGACTGCCGTCTCAAGGTCGGCGTGCTGCCGGTTGGCGACGTGCCGTTCGTGCTCCCGCAATCATTGGTCAGATGATGTTCAGGTGATGCCGGCCTGCAAATGGAGGTTTTTTGCGCTTCCAGTACTCGCGTACCCAAACGTACGCTCCGTTCCGGTTCTCAGAAGCCACTTTTTTCGACTCGACCCGACCTGAATCCGGGCCGACCTCGCACGACGCGACAGGGATCAAGCCGCCGGCGCGCGGCGCTCCATCAACATGTCGATGCCGAGCAGGTTGCGCACATTCGGCCGCGCCGCCACGAGGTCGGCGATCGTGTGGCGGGCAAGCACGGCGAAGAAGGCGTTGAGCGCTTCGCGCAAAGCCGAGTTCAATGCGCAGCTGTCGACCAGCGGGCATTCGGCGGCATCGTTCTCGAAGCACTCCGCCATGGCAAAGCTTTCCTCGGTCACGCGCACTACGTCGAAGAGGCTTATCGATTCGGCGGCACGGCCGAGCCGCACCCCGCCGTTCCGGCCGCGCACGGTCTCGACCAAGCCGTTCTCGACCAAAGGCTGCAGGATTTTGAACAGAAACAGTTCGGACACCGAATAGGCGGCCGCGATCTCCGGGATGCGGCTCAACCGTTCATTGTTGGCGGCGCAATACATCAGGATGCGCATGGCATAGTTGGTTTGGCGGGTAAGCCGCATTTCATCCTCACGAAGCGCTGGCGCGGGTGCAACCATGCCAGAGTCTAGAACTTTGCTGGCGCGGCTTCATCCGCTCCTCGGAGTCGCCACACTGGCCTCGTCCGAATATGGCCTATACCTTGGAATAATTCCAGACTGGCCGGGCATCATAGATGAACAAATTCGTCAACTTTATGTGCATCGCCGGGCAAAAGCCGGGACAAACCGGCCGCCACGGGCATTCCGGCGGCCGCAGCACTAGATAGGCTTGAGATCGACGAGGAGCGGCCCATCCATGGCTCAATCGGACCAGTCCCTGGCGCCACTGCGGTTCGATGCCGACGCGGGCGCCAAGCTTTCCGCGCTACGGCGGACAAAGTTCGTCGCCACCGCCGCACTGGCACTCTGCGTGCTGGTCTTTGCCTTGGCCAAGTCCTTCCAGAGCAGCTATCCGTGGCTCGGCTTCGTCGCCGCCTTCGCCGAGGCGGCAACTATCGGCGGCCTTGCCGACTGGTACGCGGTGGTGGCGCTGTTCAAACGGCCGCTCGGGCTGCCCATCCCCCACACCGCCATCATTCCGGAAAACCAGAACCGCATCGCCGACAATCTCGGCCGTTTCATCGAGGTCAATTTCCTGGCGCCGGAGCCGGTGCGTGAAAAACTCGCCGAGGTCGATTTTTCGGCGCTCGTCGCCGACTGGCTGGCCGATGCCGAGCGCGCCGCCGACCTGTCGCGCTTCGTCGTGAGACTGGTGCCGCAGGCGCTTGCCGCCGTCGAGCACTCCGGTCTGCGCGGTTTCGTCACCAGCCGCATGCTCGAGCAGATCGAAAAGGTGCCGCTGGCGCCGCTAGCCGCCGAACTCTTGTCGGCGCTCACCGACGACCGCCGCCACCAGAGGCTGTTCGACGAGTTCATCAAGGTCATCGGCCGGTTCCTCAGCGACGAACAGGCGCTGGCGACGATGCGCGACAAGATCCACGAGGAACTGCCGTCGCTGTTCAACCTGTTCCGCGCCGATGCCTATCTCCTGAAGAAGATCGTCGCCTCGGCGGGCTCGTTGCTGGATGAGGCGCGTGCCGATCCCGACCACCCGATGCGCGCTGAATTCGACCGTTTCGCGCAAGGTTTCGTCGAGCGGCTGCGCACGTCCAAGCAATATGCCAGGCGAGCGGAGAAAATGAAGCGCGATTTCCTCGCCAGACCCGAAGTCAGGGCGCTGGCCGGCGACATGTGGGAGAGCCTCAGCCTGTTCATCGAGCAGGACGCCAAGGCGCCGAATTCGCTGATACGAGAACATCTCGCCAACATGTTCGTCGAGGTCGGCCGCCATCTTGCCGGCGATGCGCAGATCCGGGCCGACATGAACGGAGGATTCGTGGTGGCGCTGGCCTCTTTCGTCGAGAACCAGAAGAGCGGCGTATCGAAATTCATCGCCGACCAGGTCAAGCGCTGGGATCTGGCGCAACTGACACGCCTGATCGAGATGAACATCGGCAGGGACCTGCAATATATCCGCTTCAACGGCATGATCATCGGCGGGCTGGCTGGCATCGTGCTCTATACGATCGAGTTGCTGCTCCCGGTCAATTGATCCGTGTCGACCGCCAGGCGTGCGTTCGAAATGGACACACGGCGTTCGAGTGCTATTCTCCCGTCGAGGGCGTCCGCACCCGCGGCGACAGGGGAGAAGACAATCATGGCCAGGCAACCGGAATCCGATTCCTTCATGGAGATGTTCGGCAGGTTCGGCCGCGACCTGAAGGTGCCCAACGTCGATGTCGAGGCGATCCTTGCCCATCATCGCAAGAATCTCGAAGCGCTGGAGAAGGCGGCACGGACCAGTGCGGCCGGGGCATCCTCGGTGTTGTCGAAGCAGCGCGAAATGCTGCAGGACACGCTGCGCGAGGTCGCCGACATGGCGCAGAGCTACCGCGCACCGGGCAATCCGCAGGAGCTAATGGCCAAGCAGACGGAGTTTGCCAGAAAATCCTTCGAGGCCGCGCTCAAGAACACGGGTGAAGTGGCTGAACTGGCCAGAAAATCAGGCACCGAATCGATCGACAT
This sequence comes from Mesorhizobium sp. ESP7-2, assembly GCF_020164715.1. NCBI lineage: Bacteria > Pseudomonadati > Pseudomonadota > Alphaproteobacteria > Hyphomicrobiales > Phyllobacteriaceae > Mesorhizobium > Mesorhizobium sp. ESP7-2. The sequence continues at coordinate 21,249 of NZ_JAIUGQ010000016.1, read as the reverse complement.
CCTGCGGGCGCGCATCAAGGAGGCGATGGAGGAGGTCCGCGCCGGTTACGGGCAGAAGTAGATTCTCATCGATTGTCGTTCCGCCCGCGGCCGGGCACGGCGGTTCGCGATTCCGCAACCTTGCACATAGTTGCATTAGCGCCACGGCATGAACTCCTGGTAACCTGGAAGCTCGGAAAATCCGAATTCGGCCTGCCATCGCATGGCAAGGCATGGCACGAATGAGCTCGAATCCGCCGGAACGGATTTGCGCAGTACGAATTGACAGAGGCCGCCGGTTCGTGGTCCGGAAGCTTGGAAGCGATCGGGAAAGCAGGAATGACGGAAGTACGGCCTAAAACGCCGCCTACCTACGAGCAGTTGAGAACGATGTCCGGACAGGAGCTCGGCGTCTCGGAATGGACCACGGTCGACCAGAACCGTATCAACCAGTTCGCCGAATGCACGGGCGACCATCAATGGATTCATGTCGATCCTGAACGGGCGCGGCGGCAAAGCCCGTTCCGCACCACGATCGCGCATGGCTATCTGACGTTGTCGATCATCGGCGCGCTGGCCCTCGACATGGGGATCGTGCCCGAGAATACGCAGGCCGCTTTCAACTACGGTTTCGACAAGGTGCGTTTCCTGGCGCCGGTCAGGGTCGGCGCACGCATTCGCCTGCGCACGACCTTGCTTTCCATGGAAGACAAAGGCCCGGGCCAGTACCTGATGAAGGCTGCCAACACCGTCGAGATCGAAGGCGAGGAAAAGCCGGCGCTGATGGCTGAAACGCTGGTCATGCTTTACGAACGCCGCAAACGGGCAGGGGCCTGAACGGCGGTCCTTTGGGCTGCCCGCCGCCGGTAGCGTCAACAGGTCACGCAACCCCGGGCCGGGTACGGCCGGCAAAGCGCAGTGAGAACAGCGCGAGCAGCAGCGCAACCAGCGCCAGGGCCGTTGCCGTCTCAAAGGTGACCTGCATGCCCCGGGCGGCCGAAGCGGAACTCAGAACGTCCTGCCCTGTTCCTTGTCGCGTACCGGCCGATGCAACCGCGAATATGACGCCCATCAGCGATGCGCCGGTGATAAGACCGAGATTGCGCGACAGGTTGAGCAGACCGGAAACGACGCCACGCTCGTTTGCGCTTACACCGCCCATGACTGCTGCGTTGTTGGAGGTCTGGAACAGGGCGTAGCCGAAGCAGGTGACGGTGATTGGAACGACATAGCTGGCAATGCCGAGCTTGGTCAGGGCAAGCGACAGGAGGACCGTCCCCGTGGCGAGGCAGGCCAGGCCGGCGACCATCATCCTGCGGGCACCGAAGCGATCGGTCAGGCGGCCGGCCAACAGTGCCGACAGGGTCGAGACAAGTGGTCCGGTCGAAAGCGCCATTCCGACCATCGCGGCATCCAGTCCGAGCCCGCGCGACAGATAGAACGGAGCAACCACCAGGGTTGCCATCATCACCGTGGCGACGATCAGGCTCATGGCTAGGCCGGCGCTCAGTTGCGGGTCGCGGAAGCTGGCGGGTTGGACAAGGGGCGCCTTCGCCTTCGCCTGCGCGGTGGCGAACATGATGACGCCAATACCGGCCGCGATCAGCAAGCCCAAATTGAGCAAGCCGAAATTGCCTTTGCCGAGCGTCAATGCCAGGCATAGGCGCCCAAGGTAAGGGCCAGCAAGGCTGTGCCCATGACGTCAAACGTGCCTCGACCGGCCTCCATTGTTCCGCCACGCGCCGGCAAGGCACGCCAGGCGAGAGCGAAGGTGAGAAGGCCCAGCGGGACATTGACAAGAAAGATTGTCCGCCAGCCGATGCCGGCGATCAAAAAGCCACCAAGCGAAGGCCCGAGCGTCGTGCCGATCGCCGACATGGCGCCGAGCAGGCCCATGGCGCTGCCGGTTCGCTCCTTGCTCACGGTTTCCGCGACGAAGGCCAGCGTCAACGCCATCATCAGCGCGGCGCCAAGCCCCTGCATGGCGCGTGCCGCGATCAGCAGCCAGAGCGTCGGTGCCAGGCCGCAGAGCACCGATGCCAGCGTGAACAGTGCGATGCCGCCAAGCAGCAACGGCCGGCGCCCGAACATGTCGGCGAGCCGCCCGGCACCGACGATCAGCGTCGTGATGGCGAGCAGATAAGCGAGAACCACCCATTGCACGGACTGGAACGATGCATCGAAAGCCTGCATGAGCGACGGCAGCCCGACGCTGGCGATGCTGGTTCCCAACGACGATAGCAGGGTCGCAAGCGACAGGCTCGCCAGCGCCAGGCCGGCGGACCGGACCTGTCGCGGCGTCGATATCAGTTCCCGATTTTGCTCAGCGACTGCCAAGGCGATCCCCTTTCTGTCTGCTCTCGAAGCGGAGCTGTCGGAGATCTAGTCTTGTGGTTGATGCGGCGGAAGGAGCAGCATTTGCATCTTATCCGTGCGTCAAACGCCATATCATGCTATGATCGATCGATGACATCACCCGATCTCAATCTGCTGTTTGCCCTCGATGTCCTGCTGGCCGAGGGCAGCGTGGCGCGCGCGGCGCGCCGTCTGCGCCTCAGCCCTTCGGCGATGAGCCGGACGCTGGCGCGGCTGCGCGAGGCAACGGGCGATCCTCTGCTGGTGCGTGCCGGGCGCGGCCTGGTGGCGACGCCGCGTGCGGAGGAATTGCGGCGACAGGTCGGCCGTGTCGTCCAAGACGCGGAGGTGCTCCTGCGCCCTACCGAGTTGCTTGATCCCCGGAGCCTGGACCGGGTCTTCACGTTGCGTACCAACGAAAGCTTCGTCGAGGAGTTCGCGCCCCGCCTCGTCGCCCGCATCGAGGCCAATGCGCCGGGGGTGCGGCTGCGTTTCTCGCCGAAGTCCGACAAGGATGCGATGTCGCTGCGTGAGGCGGCGATTGACCTTGAAATCGGCGTTGCCGGCGAAACCGGACCCGAGTTGCGCATACAGGCGCTGTTTCGCGATCGCTTCATCGGCGCTGTTCGATCAGGCCACCCCCTGAGCGAGGGCAAGGTGACGCCCGAGCGCTATGCGGCCGGCCGGCACATCAGCGTTTCGCGGCGCGGCCGCGAGAAAGGGCCGATCGACGAGGCCTTGGGCACGATTGGCTTGCGGCGGACGGTGGTGTGCATGGTCTCGGGTTTTTCGGCGGCACTTGCCATGGCGCGTGCCTCGGACCTGATCGCCAGCGTACCCGAGCGGCATACGACAGGAGCGCGCGCCGGCATGCACAGTTTTCCCCTGCCGGTCACCATCGCGGAGGTCACTATCTCCATGCTTTGGCATCCGCGCCTCGATGCCGATCCGGCGCAACGCTGGTTGCGTGAGTGCGTGCGCGAGGTCTGTGCGAAGCACTGACGATTTCTTGCCAAATCAGCGAGCCATCGCCGTTTCGAGCGCCTTGAAAATTCGCTCGTCCGCGCACTGGGCGACGTTGAAGCGCAGGAAGCGGCTGGCGGACTGCGACAGGCTGAACGCGTTGCCGGGTGCCAGCACGATGTTGTCGGCCAGCGCGCGGCGGGCGATTTCGGCCGCGTCCACCCCGTCCGGCAGGCCGCACCACAGGAACAACCCGGCCGGCTGCTCGATCCAGGGCGTGATGCCGATCGCTTTCAGCCGGGCTCTGGTCTCTACCATGGCGCGTGCAAGGCGGGCGCGCAGCAAATCCATGTGCTTGCGGTAGCTGCCGTCCTTCAGCAACGTCAGCACCAGTTCGGCCGCCAGCCGTCCGCCGCCGAATGTCGTGGCGATCTTGAGGTCGGTCAGGCGCTCGATCCAGTCGCGGGGCGCGGCGATGAAACCGCAGCGGACCGATGCCGATAGCGTCTTGGAGAAACTGCCGATCTGGACGACGCGGCTGAGGCCATCGAACGCCGCCAACCTGGGGGCAGGGGTGTGCTCGAAATCGGCGAAGATGTCGTCCTCGACGATCGTCAGATCCGACTGGTCGGCCAGCTTGAGCAAACGATGGGCCGTCACCGGAGACAGGATCGCGCCCGTGGGATTGTGGATGGCGGAGTTGGTGATGTAGAGGCGCGGCCGATGTTCGGCGAGCGCCTGGCCGAACAACTCTATGTCCGGCCCCGACGGCGTATAGGGAACGCTGACGACCTTGGCGCGATGGGCGCGCAGCAAAGCGTGGAAATTGAAATAGCAGGGATCGTCGACCAGCACCGTGTCGCCGGGCTCGATCAGGAACCGGCAGAGCAGGTCGATCGCCTGGGTGCCCGATTCCGTCAGCATGATCTGTTCGGGCGAAGCTTCGATGCCGTGCCCGGCCATGCGCCGCGCCAGCAGTTGTCGCAACGGCGGCAGCCCGAGCGGCGTGCCGTAATCGGCAAGCGCGACATCGTCGGCACGCGCGACCGTGCGCAATGCCCGGCGCAGCCCTGCCTGTGGCATCCATGAAGCCGGCAGCCAACCGCAGCCGGGTTTCAGGACCTCCTCGCCTGCCTCCAGCGACTGGCGCGAAACCCAGAGCGGATCGACGGCACGATCTAACCGGGGGCCGATCTCGGCCAAAGACAGCGGCGCCAGAGAGCCGGCGGCATAAAATCCGGAACCCGGCCGTGAGCGAATCGCGCCTTCGGCGGCGAGCCGCTCATAGGCTTCGACGACGGTGGATTTGGACACCCGCATGGACTTCGCGAAGGCACGGATCGACGGCAATCGGGTTCCCGGTGTCAGGCTGCGCGCGGCGATCCGCTGACGGATGGTCGCCATGACGCTCTCCACAAGGGTGCGTGCGCCGTCAGTTTCCAAAGCAAGGTCTGTCATCCGTACTGCTCGATCCGCCATTACAGTTTCATCGAATTGTACCCTATTGTCTCTGGCCGCACCATGGGCGTCCGCACGATAGAGGGCGAAAGCGATGGAGCCTGCGATGGACAAGACGGCGAGCGGCTGGGTGAACGGATTTATCGGCGTGCTGATCTTCAGCGGTTCGTTGCCGGCTACGCGTGTGGCGGTGATGGATCTCGATCCGATATTCCTGACATCGGCCCGCGCGGTCATAGCTGGTCTGCTTGGCGTCGCGCTGCTGCTTGCATTCCGCGAGAAACGCCCTTCGCGTCATGACTTGCTGTCGCTTGTCATTGTTGCTCTTGGCGTGGTGGTCGGCTTTCCCTTGCTGACGGCATTGGCGCTGAAGCATGTCACCTCGGCCCACTCCATCATCTTTGTCGGCCTGCTGCCGCTGGCGACCGCGATCTTCGGTGTGCTGCGCGGCGGTGAACGGCCCCGGCCGGCCTTCTGGCTGTTCTCATGCCTCGGCAGCGCGCTGGTGGCGGGTTTCGCGCTTGCGCAAGGCGTTACGGCTTCGCCGGTCGGCGATGGGCTGATGCTTGCGGCCATCATCGCCTGCGGCCTTGGCTACGCCGAGGGTGCAGCATTGTCGCGCAAGCTCGGCGGCTGGCAAGTGATCTGCTGGGCGCTGGTGCTGTCTCTGCCGGTGATGCTTGTGCTGACGTTTGCGACCCTGCCGCCATCCTTCGCCAGTGTCGGCTCCAATGCCTGGATCGGTCTTGGCTATGTCTCGCTGTTCAGCATGCTGATCGGCTTCGTCTTCTGGTATCGCGGCTTGTCCCAAGGCGGCATTGCAGCGGTGGGGCAGCTGCAGCTCCTGCAGCCGTTTTTCGGGCTCGCACTGGCGGCGACGCTGCTGCACGAGCAGGTCAGCCCGATGATGATCGTCGTCACGCTCGGCGTGGTGACATGCGTGTTCGGCGCGAAGAAGTTCGCCAGGCGGGATTTGCCGCGGCGTGCGACTGCATAGTGATGATGCCGACCCCCGACTAGTTCTTCGTATAGTCAGGCCCAACGCGTGTCGGCAGGCCGTCGGCGAGTTTCAACCAAGGGACCTTCTCCTCAAAAGCGACATGCAGCGTGGGTGCGAATTTTTCTGGCTCCTCCATCGCCGCGGCAAAAAAATGCATGACACCAGACATGTTCGTCGAGCGGAAGGACAGCGGCGTTCCGCAGTTATCGCAAAATGTTCTTTCCACACCGGGAGAGGAATTGAATATTTTCGGTGGCTTGCCCAGCCATCGCCAGTGGCCGTCCAAGACGCCAATGTAGGTGGTCATCGGCGCGGAACATTGTTGCCGACAACTTTCACAATGACAGGCCACGCATGCTTGCGCCGTCCCATCGACTTCGAAAGCAATAGCGCCACATAAGCAATGACCACGCATAGAAACTCTCCTCAAGTCACTGACCCAATAAGTTGTACCGGGCGTGGTGGGAGAGTCGCCATGAGGTGCGCCGAGTTGGCGCTCAATTGCGACATTGCCGATGAAAGTACCAGCGGCGCCTTCTGTCTGTCGAGCATGGCCTTGGCGGCCATCAGATTGTCGTTTCGCTTTATGAATCCGCGGCCTAGACTAGACTAGAACTTCGTCACCACGCCGATGCCGATGCCCTCGAAACCGCCCATCGCCATCAAGGCCGCTGGCGCCTCGTCAAGGCTGATCTTCTTGCCGACCAGCAGTTCGGGCTTGAGCTTGCCGTGGCGGATCATCTCCATCATCGCGGGGTAGCGATAGGCCTGCATGCCGTGACTGCCGAGGATTTCGAGTTCGAAGGCGATCACCTTGTCCATCGGCACTTGCGGGCGGGCGTGCTCGCCCAGCATCAGGCCGACCTGCACGTGACGGCCGCGCCGGCGCAGATTGGCGATCGAGTTGAAGGACGTCGTGGGGTGGCCCAGCGCGTCCATCGACATGTGGGCTCCGCCATTGGTGATCTGCTTGACCGCCTTGACCACGTTCGGCGTCGTCGAAGCGTTGATGGTCGCCACGGCACCGATCTTTTTGGCGAAGTCCAGCTTTTCCTCGGTGAGGTCGATGGCGATGACATTGGCGCCCACCGAACTGGCGATCATGATCGCCGACAGGCCGACGCCGCCGCAGCCATGCACCGCCACCCATTCGCCCGGCGTCACCCGGCCCTGGTCGACGATGGCGCGGAACGATGTGACGAAGCGGCAGCCGAGGCTGGCGGCGGTGGCAAATTCCATTTCGTCGGGCAGGCGCACCAGATTGGTGTCGGCGTGTTCGATGGCGACATATTCGGCGAACGAGCCCCAGGCGTTGAAGCCAGGCTGGGATTGGTGCTCGCAGACCTGATGATTGCCTGATGTGCATTCGAAGCAGTGGCCGCAACCGACGGCGAACGGCACGGTGACACGTTCGCCCGCCTTCCAGCGGGTGACGTGCTTGCCGGCGGCGACAACCATTCCGGCAAGTTCGTGACCCGGCACGTGCGGTAGGCGGATATCGGCGTCATGGCCCATCCATCCGTGCCAGTCGCTGCGGCAGAGCCCGGTCGCCTCGACCTTGATGACGACGCCATCGGCGGCCGGCTTCGGATCGGGCACGGTCCGGATGGTCGGCGCTTCGCCGAATTTCTCGAAGACCACGGCTTTCATCGGTCACTCCACCCTTGAGACTGAACGCATTGTGGGAAACGATAGCCGATTCCTTGACCGGTCAAGCGGAAATCGTTTCCGCTACGCCAACGGAGTAGGCGAATGGCGGTTCGTCGTTTTCCTCCAGCACATAGAGGATGTGGCAGCCATACGCCTCGATATCGGCCAGCGCCTTTGCCTCGCCGGCATCGGTGGCTTCTCTATTCTGCATCGATCTGGTTCTGTGGCGCGGCTTTCTGGAAGGCGGGTAGCGCCATGCAGGCGGCGTTGATGCGCGCGATTGTCGGATAGGGCGTCATATCGACGCCGAAACGGGCATTGCTGGTGACTTGCGCGGCAAGGCAGATGTCGGCCAGCCCCGGCGTGTCGCCGTGACAGAATGCGCCGGTTTCGGGCGAAGCCGTCAGCAATTGCTCGAGCGGCGCAAAACCCTCATTGACCCAATGCCGGAACCAGTTGGCGACATCCTGGTCGCCGGCGCCGAACAGGGTGCGCAGCGAGGTCAGCACGCGCAGATTGTTCACAGGGTGGATGTCGCAGGCGATGATCTGCGCCAGCATTCTCACCCGTGCCCTGTTTGGCGGGTCTTTCGGCAACAGCGGGGGTTCAGGTATGGTCTCGTCGAGAAATTCGATGATCGCCAGCGATTGCGTCAGGAGCATGCCGTCGCTCCAGACCAGGGCCGGCACAAGCCCCTGCGGATTGACCGCGAGATAGGCCGCCTCCAGATGCTCGCCGTGGCGTAGGTGATGCGGGATGTAGTCATAGTCCACCCCCTTCACCTCCAGGGCGATCCGCACCCGGTGCGAAGTAGACGAGCGGAAGTAGTTGTGCAGGACAATGTCGCTCATGACTTCGGCTGGCCGATGGTCACTTTGATCGTGCCGATGCCGTCGACCCCGCCTGATATCGTCTCGCCTGGCTTGACCGCGCCGACACCGGCGGGCGTGCCGGTGAAGATCAGGTCGCCGGCCTGCAATTCCACGCCTTCGCTGCAGATCGAAACGATATCGGCGATCGGCCAAATCAGCTCGGCGAGGTCGGCATCCTGTTTCACCGCGCCGTCGACGGCGAGCCAGATACGCCCCTTGGCTGGATGGCCGGCTTTTTGTGCTGGGACCAGCGGGCCGCAAGGCGCGGAACGGTCGAACGCCTTCGACCAATCCCAGGGCCGGGCCGCCTTCTTGGCGGCATCCTGCAGGTCGCGGCGGGTGAGGTCGATGCCAACGGCATAACCCCAGACGTGGTCCAGCGCCTTGTCGCGGGATATGCGAAAGCCTGACGTACCGATCGCCACCACCAGCTCGATCTCGAAGTGGAGGTTTTCCGTCAGCGGCGGGTAGGGGATTTCAGTGCCGGAATCGACCACCGCGTCGGCCGCTTTGGTGAAAAAGAAGGGCGGATCGCGCTCGTCATTGCCGAATTCGCGCGCATGCGCCGCATAATTGCGGCCGACGCAGAAAATACGCCGCACGGCAAAGCGTTCACCGGAACCCGCAATGGCGACAGAAGGCCTTGGCGGGACGGGAAGGACGAAAGCGGTCATGGCGATCTCTGCGTTTGATGGGAAGCTGGCGGCACATTCGGCCGATTTCGGAGGCCGGGCAAGGCGTCGCTTTTCGCAAAGCACGGGCTTTGCCGCGGCCACATAAGGAATTCAGGCATCCGGTCATTCTTGCAGCGATGAATTTCATCAACCGACGATAGACTATTTGCCAATAATCGGGCCATGGTCTGGAGACTATGGTGTGCCCGGTGAACCGGAACGAGCCCTATGACCCCTCCCACCGATCGCGCCCGGTTTCTTATCATCGACGACCATCCGCTGTTTCGCGAGGCGCTGCACAGCGCCGTCCAAATGGCTTATCCCGAGGTCGACACGGTCGAAGCGCGCTCGATCACCGAGGCGCTGGACCTGCTGGCCGACGCAAAGCCTTTCGACCTTGCGCTTCTCGACCTCAGCATGCCCGACGTGCACGGCTTCGACGGGCTGCTGCAGCTCAGGACCCGCTATCCGCGCCTGCCGGTGGTGATCGTGTCGGGCTATGAGGAGCCGAGAATCATCTCCGAGGCCTTGTCCTACGGCGCTGCCGGTTTCATCCCGAAATCGGCGCGCAAGAGCGATCTCGCCGCCGCCATCCGCTCGGTGATGGACGGCGCGATCTATGTGCCGGAAACCTATGAGGGCCTGCCGCCGGGCGCCGACAGCACCGATCGCGCCGACATGCTCCAGCGCCTCTCCAAACTGACGCCGCAGCAATTGCGCGTCTTGCAGATGTTGCGCCAGGGCCTGCTCAACAAACAGATCGCCTACGAACTGCAGGTCGGCGAGACCACCGTCAAGGCGCATGTCTCGGAGATACTACGCAAGCTCAACGTCTACAGCCGTACGCAGGCGGTGATCGAGGTGTCGAAGCTGGACAATGCGGAGTTGTTTCGGGATCAGGCCGGATTTTGAGCGACTAACTCGCCACCGGTCCCTAAGCCAGCAAATGCGCCAGCAGCGCGCGCAGTTGCGCGGGCTTCAGCGGCTTGCGCATCAGTTCGATGCCTGCTGAGCGGGCGGCCTTGGCGACGGCCTCCGAGCCGTCGGCGGTGACGATCAGCGCCGGCACGGCGCGGCCGAGGTAGTCGCGGACCTCCGATATGGTGGCGGTGCCGAGATCGCCGCCGTCGAGATGCTGGTCGGCAATGATGATGTCAGGCACCCAGTCGGTATCGCCGAGCATGTCGAGCGCATCGTCGGTCGAGGTCGCGGCGCGCACGAGGCACTGCCAGCGTTCGAGCAGGAAGGTCATGGCGTCCAGCACCTCGGCGTCGTTCTCGACCAGCAGCACCTTGGTGCCGAACAGGCCGTAGCCGCGCGGTCGCTCCAGGCTGGCGGCGCTGGCGATGGCATCGGCCGGTGCGCCGAGGCCGACGGGAACATCGATATGGAAGATGGTGCCGCGGCCGACCTTGGATGAAAACGTCACGGGGTGGCCGAGCGCGCCGGCCATGCGGCGCACGATGGCGAGCCCGAGCCCCAGCCCGCCGCCATCGAGCTCGGCATTGGCCGGCGAGGTGCCGCGATGGAACTCCTCGAACACTGCCTCGCGCTGGTCCTCGGGAATGCCGCAGCCCGTGTCGGCGACATCGATGCGGATAGTGTCGCCGCGATGGCGAGTGCCGACAAGGACGCCGCCCGAGCGTGTATAGACCAGCGCGTTGGAGAGGATGTTCTGCAGGATGCGGCGCAACAGCGTCCTGTCCGAGCGGACCACCGCATTGACCGGCCGGAATTTCAGCGACAGCCCCTTCAATTCCGCCACGGGCTGAAAATCCGAGCGCAGCGACGAGAACAACGCCTCCAGGCTGACGTCGCCGATGTCGGGCTGGACCACGCCGGCGTCGAGCTTGGAAATGTCGAGCAAGGTGCGCAGCAGGTCTTCCATCGTCTCCAGCGAGCGCTCGACCTGCCGCACCAGCTTTTTTCCCTCGTCACTGGTTTGCACCTCGGCGAGCGCCGAGACGGACAAGTGGGCGGCGTTCAGCGGCTGCAGCACGTCGTGGCTGGCGGCGGCGAGAAACCTTGTCTTGGAGAGATTCGCCAGCTCGGCGTTTTCCTTGGCGGCGCTGAGGTCGATGTTCGACTGTTCCAGCCTGCGCAAGGTCGAATGCAGTTCCTCGGTGCGCGTGCGCACCCGGTTTTCCAGCGAGATCGCGGTCTGGAACAGCGAAAAGGCATTGCCTTGCTGGTCCATCGAGCGCTCGACGCGGCTGACCAGGGCGGCGTTGATCTTCTTCAGCCTGTCGAGATCGTTTATGTCCCTGAGCGGCATCCCGGTTCGCCGCCTACTCAGCCGCCTGGCGATCGCCGAAGGCGATGCCGGTGAAAGTCTGGTTCAGGTGCATCGACCGGTATTGTTCGCCATAGGTGCCGAAGCCGACGACGTTGTTGACCCGGTAGAGCTCCGAAATATCGCGAAAGACCTGCCGATTGCGCGCATCCAGCCGGCGCAGCACGCAGTCGAAGCCAAGGATCATATCGATACCGCCCAGCCTTTCCTCGACCTCGCGCAATGCCGCGCGTGTCGATTCGACCATGTCCTTGGGCTGGGCGATCGACAGCACGACGCCGTCGTCGATGGCGCAGAAGAACGACAGCGAGCCATCCGCGTGCATCCTCTGGATCGAGCGGCAGTAATATTCGCCGCCCACCTTCACCACCACGGGATGCGAGGCGAAGCTCAGCGGTGTCAGGGTCTGCGGGACGATCCCGACCGAGGCGGCATATTCCTCCGCCGCATTGGTGGCGTTGAACTCCCGCACGATGCGGTGATCCGGATCGGACGCGGTCACCACCAGCTTTTCGTCGGTGGGAACGAAATTGTCGGTCTTGAAGACGTGGAACGGAATTTCCGTGGCGACCAGCACGATGATGGCGCTGTCCGAAGTGACCGCGCCGTTCGAGATCAGACGCGTCGTCTCGAATTTCAAATCGTCACCGGCCGAGCCGCCGAGCAGCGGTATGTCGTCAAGACCCCAGTGGATTGCCGAACTCACTGCTTCCTCGGCATAGGACAGCCCGTCGATGAAGCAGAGTGCGAAGGTGTTCTTGGTCCGCTCGCCGCCGAGCCGGGCGCGCAGCATGCGCCGCAGGGCCTCGACCTCTTCGGTGATCCTGTCCATGCCCGATGTCGACAAATTGTCGACCATGGTGCTGACCGCCGTGAAGGACGCCGAGGGCAGCAGCATCGCCAGCATATGACCTTCCTCGAGCCCCTGCGGCGTGATCTCGCCCGCGGTGGAGCAGCCGGCATGGTGGAGATCAGGCGCGCGCGTCGTGAGCGCCTGCGAGAGGGCGCCGGCCTCGACGAGGCTTTGGGAAAAGAACACGAGGGCAAAGCCGGCATCGATGGCGGCGGCCTCGGCGGCCACCGCGCGTGCGAAGACATCCGGGTCGGGCTCGTCCGTGGTGAGCGCCGACAAACCGCATGCGTAACGCGTCAGTGAACTGGTCAGCGGCGTTCTCCCGCATTTCCTCCGACGCCTTCTTGTGCGCGGCTTTTCAGTGCTTCTGGCGCGCGGGCGACGACGGTATTGTTGCCGCCAAGAGGCGTTTTGGCAATGGGGCCGCAGGAATGCACTTTGGTGCCTTGGCCATGATCGAAAGTACAATGATCCGCCTTTTCCCTTGTGTTGTTTTTTGTGCGTTGTGCGGTGTACGAATAACGCATGGCCGAAGTGCCAGCGGCGCGTCGGCAACGTGATGACCAAGGTTGACACCCAGGGAGGGGCTATGTCGGACGTTTCGTTGATGGTGAACGGCAAGCGCGTCGGCGGCGCCGTCGAGGATCGAACGCTGCTCGTCCATTTCCTGCGGGAGAATCTCGGCCTGACCGGCACTCATGTCGGTTGCGACACCTCGCAATGCGGAGCCTGCGTCGTCCATGTCGACGGCAAGGCGGTGAAGTCCTGCACCATGCTGGCGGTCCAGGCGTCCGGGTCGAACGTGGTTACGATCGAGGGCCTTGCCGACGGCGCCGACCTGCATCCCGTCCAGGCGGCCTTCAAGGAACATCATGGTCTGCAATGCGGCTTTTGCACGCCAGGCATGATCATGGCTGCAACCGACATGATCAACCGTCATCCCGAAGGCCTCGACGAGGCTACGGTGCGGGCAGAACTCGAAGGCAATATCTGCCGCTGCACCGGCTACCACAACATCGTGAAGGCGGTCCTGGCCGCATCGAAGACGATGTCGAAGGGGGCCAAGGGCAAGGCGAAACAAGCAGCATAGGCAGTAGGCAGTAGGCAATAGTGAGTAGGGCAAACATCAATATGACCACGAGCCCTCCCGCTACTGCCTAACCCCTACTGCCTATCCCCTAAATTCGGGAGGAATTCTGATGGGCATCGAAGGTGTTGGCGCTCGGGTCGCGCGCAAGGAAGACAAAAGGTTCATCACCGGCGCCGGCCGCTATGTCGACGACATGGTGGTTCCCGGCATGAAGCACGCGGCTTTCGTGCGCAGCCCGCACGCGCATGCGCAGATCAAGAAGATCGACGTGAAAATGGCTCAGGGCATGCCGGGCGTCATCGGCGTGCTGACCGGCAAGGAGCTCAAGGCCGACGGTATCGGCAACCTCATCTGCGGCTGGATGATCCATTCCAAGGACGGTACGCCGATGAAAATGGGCGCATGGTCGCCGCTGGCCGTCGACAAGGTCCGCTATGTCGGCGATGCGGTCGCGGTGGTGGTGGCCGAAACCAAGGGCCAGGCACGCGATGCGGCCGAGGCGGTCGACATCACCTACAAGGAACTGAAGGCCGTCGTAGACGCGACAAAGGCGCTCGAAAAGGGCGCGCCGCAGGTCCATGCCGAGGCCGAGAACAACCTGATCTTCGACTGGGAGATCGGCGATGCCAAGGCGACCGATGCCGCCATCGAGGCGGCGGCGCACGTCACCCGCATGAAGATCGTCAACAACCGGCTGGTGCCGAACGCCATGGAGCCGCGTGCGGCGCTCGGCCATTACGACAAGGCCGAGGATCATTACACCTGCTGGACGACATCGCAGAACCCGCATGTCGCGCGGCTGGTGATGAGCGCCTTCTACAATGTCGCACCCGAAAACAAGCTGCGCGTGATCGCGCCGGACGTCGGCGGCGGCTTCGGCTCCAAGATCTATATCTACCCGGAAGAGATCGTCTGCCTGTGGGCCTCCAAGAAGACCGGCGTGCCGGTCAAATGGGTCGCCGACCGCACCGAGAGCTTCCTCACCGACGCGCATGGCCGCGACCACGTCTCGACCGTGGAAATGGCATTCGACAAGGACAACAGGATCACCGGGCTGAAGGTCGACACGATCGCCAATCTCGGCGCCTACATGTCGCTGTTCTCGTCCTGCGTGCCGACGTATCTCTACGCCACGCTGCTGTCGGGTCAGTATGACATCCCCGCCATCCACGCCAATGTGCGCACCGTCTACACCAACACCGCTCCTGTCGATGCCTATCGCGGGGCAGGGCGGCCGGAAGCCACCTATCTTCTGGAGCGCACCATGGAAGCCGCGGCACGTGAGCTCGGCGTGTCTCCGGCCGAACTGCGCCGCAAGAACTTCATCACGACCTTCCCGCACCAGACACCGGTGATCATGAACTATGACGCCGGCGACTATGTGACCTCGCTCGACGCGGCCATGAAAACCGCCGACTATGCCGGCTTTGGCAAGCGCAAGGCGGACGCGGCTGGGAAGGGCAAGCTGCGCGGCATTGGCATGAGCTGCTACATCGAGGCCTGCGGCATCGCGCCGTCGGCCGCGGTCGGCTCGCTCGGCGCTGGCGTCGGCCTGTGGGAATCGGCTGAGGTAAGGGTCAACGCCGTCGGCACCATCGAGGTGCTGACGGGGTCGCACAGCCATGGCCAGGGGCACGAGACGACTTTCGCGCAACTGGTCAACCAGCGTTTTGGGGTGCCGATCGATTCGGTTTCGATCGTCCACGGCGACACCGACAAGGTGCAGATGGGCATGGGCACTTACGGCTCGCGCTCGGGCGCGGTCGGCATGTCGGCGATCGCCAAGGCGCTCGACAAGGTCGAGGCCAAGGCCAAGAAGATCGCCGCCCACCTGCTCGAGGCCGACGAGGGCGACATCGTCATCGAGAACGGCGAAGTCAAGGTCGCCGGCACCGACAAGAGCCTGCCGTGGTTCCAGGTGGCTCTGGCCGCCTATACCGCGCACAATTTGCCGGCCGGCATGGAGCCAGGATTGAAGGAAACGGCGTTCTACGATCCGGCGAACTTCACCTTTCCGGCGGGCTGCTACATCTGCGAGGTCGAGATCGATCCGGAAACCGGAACGACGGAGATCGTCCAGTTCGTAGCGGCCGACGATTTCGGCAACATCATCAATCCGATGATCGTCGAAGGCCAGGTGCATGGCGGCATCGCCCAGGGTGTCGGCCAGGCGCTGCTGGAAGGCGCTCACTATGACGCCAGCGGGCAACTGCTGACGGCGAGCTACATGGATTACACCATGCCGCGTGCGGACGACCTGCCGTCGTTCAAGGTCTCGACGTCGAACACGCCATGTCCGAGCAACCCACTGGGCATCAAGGGCTGCGGCGAGGCCGGAGCCATCGGCTCGCCGCCGGCGGTGATCAATGCCATCACCGACGCCATCGGCATCGCCGATATCGCCATGCCTGCCAGACCGTCGACCGTGTGGGCCGCGATCCGTGCGGCGAATGAGTGAGTAGGGAGTAGTGAGTAGCGAAAAAGGGTCCAGCTCCTGCGGCGGCCATTCCCTACTCACTACTGACTACTGCCTAACCACCTAGGGGAGGATCCCATGTACGCAGTCAACTACCACCGTGCCGCCTCGGTCACTGAAGCCGCCAGGCTCGTGAAGAGCGGCGACGCCAAGCTGCTCTCCGGCGGCATGACCTTGATCCCCGCCATGAAGACGCGGCTGGCGGCGCCTTCCGATCTGGTCGACCTGTCACGCATCAAGGAACTGCAGGGCGTCAAGGTGTCAGGCAAGACGGTCACCATCGGTGCCGCCACGACCCACTACGATGTCGCCAATGACGAGAAGCTGCGCAAGGCCTGCCCGGCGCTTGCCCATCTGGCGTCGCTGATCGGCGACCCGGCGGTACGCCACAAGGGCACGATCGGCGGTTCGATCGCCAACAACGATCCGGCGGCGGACTATCCGGCCGCACTTCTGGCGCTGGGCGCCACCATCATCACCAACAAGCGCGAAATGTCAGCCGACAAGTTCTTCAAGGGGCTGTTCGAAACCGCCTTGAAGGATGGCGAGATCGTCACGGCCGTCTCCTTCACCGCGCCGGCCAAGGCAGCCTACGAGAAATTCCGCAACCCGGCCTCGCGTTACGCGATCGTCGGCGTGTTCGTGGCCAAGGGCAAGGACGGCGTCCGTGTTGCCGTGACCGGCGCCGGCGACGACGGCGTCTTCCGCTCGAAGGAGATCGAGGCGGCACTCGCCAAGAGCTTCGACGCCGCGTCGCTCAATGGCGTGAAAGTGCCGGCGAAGAACCTGATGAGCGACATCCACGCTTCCGCCGACTACCGCGCCAACCTTATCACGGTCATAGCCAAGCGCGCGGTGGCGGCAGCCAACGCCTGACGCAAGATCATTGCGGACACGAAAAGGGGCTGTCACGGCCCTTTTTCGTTCCTGGCGCCTGTGCTGCCCAGTTCCCGGCGGCCGCGTCCCATCCTTGCTTGAGGCAATTGCGGCCCTGCTTGCCTCGGAATTGCACCGGCGCCAATCTCGCACTTGCACAAACTTATATTGCACTGCAGTATGGGGCGGGCGGGAATGCGAGCCGGGTTCGGACTGCGTACCGCCGTGCCCTTTCGCATGCCAATGCGAAAGGATCGGCATGTCCGAAATTTCCGCGGCCCAATTGGTTCCGTCCCGAGCGATTGCCGACCGATCGGCCAGGATAAGACTGGCCTATCTCGATGGCTGGCGCGGCCTGTCGATCGCCCTAGTGCTGATCGGGCATTTTTTTCCCGTTCCCGGCATCAATCTGGGCGTGCTGGGCGTCGAATTCTTCTTCGTGCTCAGCGGCCGGCTGATGGCCGAAATCCTGTTCATCGAACGCTACCCGCTGAAGAAATTCTTCAAACGCCGCTTCTCGCGCATCTATCCGGCGCTTCTGATCTTCGTCGTCGTCGGCATGATCGCGCTCTCCGGCACGTTCATCGCCTTCAAATGGAAGGCCGCGTTGACGGCGCTGACATTCACCTACAACTATGCCGGAATTCTCCTGAACCGGGCCGGCGCACTCGACCACATCTGGTCGCTCTGCATCGAAGAGCATGCCTACATCATCCTGGCGGCGATCAGCGCAATCGTTGCCAGCCGCAGCCGTGTCATCCCGCTGCTGCTGATCCTGGCTCTGCTGGCCATGGGCAATGGCGCGGCTTCCTACTGGTTCCTGCACATGGATTATGAAACCACGTACTGGCGCACCGACGTACACATCGCCTCGATCCTGCTGTCGGCCGCGATCTGCCTGCTCAAGGCCGACGGCAAGCTGCCGGCCTTGTTGAAGGGCCCCTATGTCGCCGTTGCGGCGGCCATCGGGGCGGTTTTCCTGTTCACGGACTCGGTACCGACACCGATCCACTACCTGATCGCGGTGCCATTGCTTGCGATTGCCGTCAACGCGCTGGATTTCAGCACGCGGTTCTTTTCCGGATGGCTGTCATCCTTACCGATGACGACACTGGGTCTGTGGTCGTATTCGCTCTATCTGTGGCAGCAGCCCTTCTACAAATTCGTCTACGAGCAGGGCAGCAATCCATGGCCGATGCTGGCCGGGGTTTTTGCCTGCGCGCTCTGCAGCTACTACCTCATCGAGCGCCCATCGCGCGAATGGCTCAACCGCAACTGGTGAATGAGCGTCGCCGATTTTTCCATGTGGCCAGACGAGAGGCCGCACGGATTTTAGAATAGGTAAGCCGGCAGGTTCAGGCGGCGATCTGCCTGACGTAGTAGCGCACCGCCTTCTTGCCGCCATGGATCACCGCGTCGCCGACTTCGGCGAAGCCGAGGGCGGCGTGGAAGGCATCCGAGGCGGGGTTGGGCGGGTCGGTGTTGACCTCGCAGGTGACCAGCGTATGGCCAGCGCTCTCCGCATGGTCGAACAGGTCCCGATAGAGCCGGCGAGCATGGCCGCGGCCCCTTGCGTGCGCCGCGACGACGACGCGGTCGACATAGATGAAGCGTTCATAGCGCTCGCGGAACCAGACGAAGTTCGGGCTGTCGTAGTTTGCGTCCTGGTCGAAGGTCATGATGAAGGCTTCGAGATCGCCAATGCGGCGTGCATAGAAGGACTCGCCGAGCAGGAAGGACAGCCGTTCGGCTTCGAGCCACGACAATTCGGCGGCGTGCTCGTTGTTGAGCGCCAGAATGGCGGCTTCGTCGTCCTGCGCTATGCGGTCTATCGGAGAGGTCATGCCTTGGCCGCCGTGACTGTCGCCGCCACCAGCAGTGTATCGGTCAGCGTGTTGCGATACTCGCGGTCGAGATCGGAGCCGCCCATGCCGACCTTGGGATTGCGGTAGCGCATGGCACTCGGCACGTCCTTGAGGGCCGCGAAATGCATTTCGGCCAATCCGGTTTTTCCTCGCACCTCGGCGATGTTGCCGAGATCGAGCCCGCCGCAGCCAAGGATGATGATGCGCTCGCCGGCCTGCCGGACCAGCTCCGCCAGCACTGGCAAGCCCTCGATTGCGGTGTCGCGCTGGCCGCTGGTCAGCACGCGGCCGACCTTGCAGCGGATCAGCGCTTCCAGCGCCTCGGCCGGATCGCGCGTCATGTCGAAGGCGCGGTGGCAGGTGACGTTCAACGAGCCCGCGGCCTCTGTCAATTCGCCCATGCGCTTCTCGTCGATGGTACCGTCGGCGTTCAGGCAGCCGAACACCACGCCGGGCACGCCGAGCTCGCTGAGTGCGGCGACATCGGCCAGCATCGAGCGGTATTCGGTCTCGCTGTAGAGAAAATCGCCGCCGCGCGGCCGCACCATGACGTGGAACGGCACGGTCGCCTGGTCGAGTGCGGCGCGCACCGTGCCGAGGCTCGGCGTAATGCCGCCCTCGACCAGGCTGGCGCAGAGTTCGACCCGGTCGGCGCCCGCGGCCTGCGCGGCCAGCAGGCCATCGATGCCTTCGACACAGATTTCAATCAGCGGCGGGCGAGTTTTTGTGGTCAAGGGGTGATCCAGTTCACGATGCTGTCGAGAGCCCTAGCACCAGGACGGCTGACGCGAAAGCGTGAACGCCACGCCGCCATTTGGACCAGATGGCAGATTCCTTTCTTGACAGTCGCATAACCGCAAGGTTATGAGTGACGTATAGCTGGCGGGTTATTGATTGCGCGTGCGTGGCACGACGACAACAACGAGAGGAGCATGGCATGACGGAAACCAAATCGATCGTCGTCGAAAGGTTGATTCCGTATTCGGCGGAAAAGATATGGCGCGCACTGACCGTGCCGGCACTCGTCGGCGAATGGCTCATGCAGAATGACTTCGCTGCGCAAGAGGGGCATCGCTTCACATTCCGCGCGACACCAGTTCCCGGATGGTCTGGCGTGACGAACTGCGTGGTGCTGAAAGTCGAGGCGCCGCGGCTGCTGGCCTACAGTTGGGGCGATGGGACGGAATCGGACAGCGGGTTGAAAACCGTGGTGACGTGGTCACTGACGCCCGAGGGTGTGGCGACCCGGGTGCGAATGGAGCAGTCGGGATTTCGGCCGGCGGACGAGCGTGGCTATGTCGGGATGGGAAGTGGCTGGCCGCGCATTCTCGAACGGCTCGAACAGATTGCCGTAAAACAGGCCTGATACGCGGCAGGCAGCCAACAGTTTCATCAAGTTCGAAACCCTGGATGCGAGGCGTCCGGGCCGGGAAAACACGCCCGGAGAAACAATTCAAAAGGAGAAGAATCATGCGAGCAAGGATCAAGAACCCGGTGATGCTCATCCCCGGTTCGGTGCAGGCGCTGCTGGCGCTGGACAAGTCGACCGAGGCGGCCGACGTGCCCTATGTGACGCGCAAGCTCATTCATCTGCGCGCCAGCCAGATCAACAACTGCAGCGCCTGTGTCGACATGCATGCGCGCGAATTGAAGAAGGCCGGAGAAAAGGACGAGCGCATCTTTGCGCTGGCGGCATGGCGGGAGACCCCGTATTTCACCGATGCCGAGCGCGCGGCATTGGCGTTGGCAGAAGCCGGCACCAGGCTCGCCGACCGGCCGGACGCGGTGCCGGACGATGTCTGGGACGAAGCGGCCCGCCATTATGACGAAAAGGCGCTTGCCGCACTGGTCATCCAGATCGCCCTGATCAACGCCTTCAACAGGCTGAACGCAACGACCCGGCAGCCGGTTGGCGCCTGGGGCTAAGCGCCTGGTTCGAATGGTCCGCGAGGCAAGGGCGGGGGGCATTGCCTTTCCGCCCACCGGGCGGGGCATAGCCTTGGTGGCTACTGGCGCAATTCCGTATTCTTGACGCCTTCCTCGACCTGATCGATCACCAGGAGCTTGACCGTCCCGTCGCCAATGTTGGTGGCCTGATGCCACTGCCCGATCATCTCGATGATGAAATCGCCTGTCTTGTAGGTGTTGCTGTTGCCGGTCTCGACATTGGTGACCTTCAGCGTTCCAGCCTCGACATAGGCGTAGCGCGGGAAGGGGTGGCGATGGACCGGCAAGGTCGCGCCGGGTGCGATGTCATAGGTCGAGACCAGCACCTGCACGTTCTTCCGCGGCAGCGTGATCGGTTGACCGGATGCCGTGGTGGTGCGTGATGCCAGCGGGGTGACGATGACGGGGGCGTCGCTGCTGTCCAGTGCCAGGGCACAATTCGCATAAAGTGCAGCCGCGGCCAGCAGCAGCGCCACCAGGATTTTTCGCATGATTCCTCCACGGCCGCAGCATTGCTCCGGAGATTCCCCATGTGCAAGCCTGCCGGCGAGAAATCGGCTCACGCTATAGGCCCGGCGGCTTTCGGCTGCTCAGGTGGCCGGGCTTTCTTCGTCTGTGGCAGAAAAGTCACGCAACCCGGATATAAAGCGCTGCAACTGGCGCGCGCTTATTATCCAGCTAGGCGAGGCGTATCGTCATCTTGGGTAAAGGGGGCCGTTGACCGCACGCACGTGTCATTTCCTCCCATGAACTAGCGCCCGCTACGCAAAACGTGGCGGGCTTTTTCTTAATTCAGGGGCGTCACGGCCCGGGTGGCTTCGGTGAACTGACCCCGTAAAGTTGGACGGTTCATTGATCTGGTAGATTTAAGGGCTGGGTCCTGTATTGCACAGGGGCC
>NZ_JAIUGQ010000015.1:0-128409 GCF_020164715.1 Mesorhizobium sp. ESP7-2 | reverse complement strand
ATGAGCGCAAGCGATCCGATCAAATCATCTTCAGCCAAAACCTTGCAAGCAGGGGGCCGTCCACATATGAGCACCGGAAGCGGAGAAAACGCCATCAGATGGCGGCCGGAGTGACTTTCCAAGCAGTCTCTTGAAGGGGGATACTTCATGACGCTGATCCAGAAGCTTGCCGTCGCTTATGCGTTCCTGTTCTTCGCGGTCGTGGCCATCGGTTACATTCCGGCCTTCAACGATGCCGACGGCAACCTGTTCGGCCTGTTCTCGCTGCAATGGTATGACGACCTGCTGCATGCCTTATCCGGCGTCTGGGCGCTGGCGGCAGCCTTCATCTCGCATCGCCAGGCGGTGTTCTATTTCAAGCTGTTCGGCTCGGTCTATCTTTTCGACGGCGTGCTCGGGCTGATCACCGGCTCCGGCTGTCTCGATGCGGGCATCTTAATCAACGGCTTCCGCTCCCTCAACGACATCGAATTCCCCACCCGCTTCTTCGCCAACCTGCCGCACATCGTCATCGGCGGCATCGCCGTCTATATCGGGTTCTGGCTGTCGAAGCGCATATACGACCACTTCGCCACGGCCTGACCGGCCATGTTCCTGTTCCGCTTGATAAAGCGCATCATCAAGGCGATCCTCTGGCTGATCGTCATCGTCATCCTGATCCCGATCGCCGGGCTCGCCTATGGCTTCCTGACCACGCCGTCGCTCGACAAGTCGCCTTTGCCCGGCATTGCCGACGGCGCGCCGCCCAAGGCGCTGGCCGACAAGGTGCGCGCCGAGATCCCCGGCTACCAGCGGCCGGAGGAATCGACCTTCGTCACCTATCCGGAATGGGCGATCGTCTACGCCGCGCGCGAATATGCCGGTTTCGTCGCCAAGGACCAGCCGAGCGGCTTCCCCTATTGGTCCTATGTCGGCCGCTTCTGGCAGGATTACGCCACGGTGATCCGCGCCAGTTCCGCCTACAAGTTCAACTATGCCAACCACCAGATGCTGGTCATCATCGGCACCAGCCATTCGATCGAGCATATATTGCAATGGGCCTATGAAAACACGGTCGGCCGCATCACCGAGGCGGCATCGGGCAAGCGCACCGCCGCCGACATCTACCAGGCCAAGGTGGCGGCGGATTATGCCGCCTTCCTCGACCAGGTGCCGTGGTATCAGTTCCCCTATGCGCAAAAGCGCGCGGGCCTGTTTGCCGTGCAGCCGGCGCCTGGTGACAGCTCCGTCCGCACCAGTGAACGCAAGCTCGCCTTCGGCCTCGCCGACACCGTCAAGCAAGGCTATGCGGACCTGATCAAGCAGGCGCTTGCCGCGACCTCCGACCCCGCCTTCCTCGATGTCCATGTCTGGGCCAAGGGGCCGGTCGGCGAGGCCACCCGCAACGAGCCCGACACCTTGCTGGAACGCGACTACGGCACTGACGGCACCGTCTTCGTCACGAAGCAGCGCTACCAGGTCTTCACCGACATGATTCCGCGGCTGATCGACAAGGGCGTCTCCTTTGTCGAGATCGGCGGCAATGACGAGATCATGGTCACGGTGCTATCGACCGATTCGATCGCCGTCCCCGAGGGCATGCGCATCCTGTTCAGCTATCCGCTCCCCGCGGATCCCTCGACGCGCCGCACCGGAATGGTCGTGGCGGTGCGCAAGATGCATCTGGTGCTGCCGTCGCTGATGAAAGCCGGCGCCAGGCTCGAACATGTCTACGACTATTGAGGCCTTTCGGTCACGCCCGGACGAAACACGCGCCGCAGCGCCCATTCCACGGTCGAGGCCAAATTCCCGCCTTGTTCACGCGCAATGGAGAGTTGCATGTCGCCTGGGACGCGACATGCGCCTGACTGGGTTGCCGGGAGGGCATCTCGAAGGGACGAGACCGTGATCAAGACCGCCCTTGTCGCCATGACCATCGTCGGCTGCGACTGCGACGCCAAGCTCTGCGAATATATCGGCGAGACGCCGGCCAAGTGGTCAACCATCGCCGATTGCGAAGCCGCGATGAAAAGCCAGATCCTGCACGAGCGCAACTTCAATTATCCGCTGGTGTCCGGCATCTGCCGCGCGAAGGGCTCGGCGTCCTCATCGCACCTGGCCGCGATCGCGTCGGGCCCGGAATTGAAGCCCGCCAGCCGAACCGTCAGAACGGAAAGCCCGCTGCCGCCTGAACTCAGCCATCGCCCGAGCGTCCCGGTCGGATCGCCGGCGACGGCCCTGGACGCGGCCGCTGCCCGCCCCGTCGCCTATGAACAGGTGGTCGATGGCGGAACCGGCGTGCTCTATCGCACCAAGAGCGGCTACGCTGTGGTCAAGACCGATCTCGGCCGCGCCGTCTCGGCAACCGCCGACGCGGCAAAGCGCTCGGTGAACTGGTTGGCCGGCCTGGTGCCGGGCAAGCTGTAGGTCTCGCCTACATCTTCAGCTTCAGGCTCTGCCAGAACTTGTCGATCAGCGGCTTCTCGGTCGCCGCATCCTCGCCCGCGACCCGCGTGATGAACAGCAGCCCCTGGTCGGCGAGGCCGTAGCCGACGATCTCGAAATAAGCGGTGTCGGTGCGGGTCTTCACCTCGGCGGTGATGCCGGTCAACGCCTTGCCGTCCGCGAGCTTGCGCGTCGTCGGCTGCTGCGTCAGCTCGGCACCGGCCTTGACCGATTCCTTGGTCATCTCCTGCAGCATCAGCTGGTTCAGCGACACCGGGTTCATCTTGCCGTATTCCTGCACCACGACGATCGTGCCCAGCGCCGAGGCCATCAGATATTGCGTGATGTTCTCGCCGAGATCGGTCTTGGTCACCGAAATGCCGCTCGGATGGACGAAGGAGAAACCATCGCCGGAAAAGGTCGCGAAATCGTTCTTGTCGAGCTTCACGTCGACCTGTTTGCCGTCCGGCAACGTCACATGGGCGCTCTCGCCGGCGTCGATATCGACCGCCTTGCCGTCGATCGTCAGCCTGAAGGCTTTCAGGTCTTCAGCGCCGGCCGGTCCGGGGCAAAGTGCGACGAAGGCGAGCACCGCCGCCGCTGATCCCATCCGCATGGAATTCTCCTCCAACTGCTAAGCCGTCCCGCTCAGCGCCTTGATGGCACGGTAGAAGGTCGAGGAAAACAGTTCCGTCGGGTCATAGTGGCGCTTTGCCGCCAGGAAGGACGGCAGTTCGGGATAGGACGCCAGCAGCTCCTTGGCCGTGTAGTGCAGCTGGTAGGGCAGGAAGAAGCGGCCGCCATGCTTGATCGTTACGTCGATCAGCGCCCGCGTCAGCACCCGCATCCTGGCGTTGCCATCGGCATCGGCCGGCTGGTTGATATAGAGCACCAGCGAGTAGGCCGGCTCCGGCGCATAGGTCAGCGCCACGTCCTCCTTGTGGACGATGCGCACCGAAGCGTTGAGCACCGGCAGATCCTGGTTGCGCAGGATCTCGCGCGCTTCGGCGATGAACTCGACATAGGCGGCGCGAGGAATAAAATATTCGTGCAGTATGTCGGTCTCGTTCATGAGGTCGTTGAACAGATACGGCACCGAATCGTGCATCGGGTTGTTGCGGGTGACGAGACAGGCCTCGCCCTCGGCAAGCGCGGAGGTACGCGGCACCGTACAGCTCTCGAATTTCGGCTCCAGCGTCTTTTCAGTGAACCACTTCAGTTCCTGGAACGCGCTGCCCCATTTGGCCATGTTCATGATCACCCGCTTCAGGCCGACGCCATCGGGTTCACCGAGCGCCAGCTGGTCGGCCGGCGGCTGCTCGGCGACCTTGTCGTAGCGGTAGACGATCATGTCCTCGAGGAAATTGCCCGGCGCCGTCGACAGATGGCCGTAGAACAGGCCGATGTCCTTGTTCGGGTCCAGCACCTCGGCAAAGAATTCCGGGAAATCGTCGGATTTGATGATCTCGCGCGAGGTGCGGTAGACGGCATTGTCGACGATATCGAGCGTCGCCTCCAGCACCACGCCGAACAGGCCGTAGCCGCCGACGACATGGCGGAACAGCTCGCCGTTGTCGGCTGGCGAGCAGGTGGTCACCGACCCGTCGGCCAGCATCACGCGCATCGAGCGGATCGAGCCTGCCACCGAACCCGCCTGGTGGTCCATGCCATGCGCGTTCACCGACAGCGAGCCGCCGACCGAAAAAATGTCGGTTGATTGCATCGCCTTCACCGCGAAGCGCGGATGCAGCATGTTCTGGATGTCGTGCCAGCACGCGCCCGGCTGCAAGGTCATCGTCTTGGCCGCGGCGTCCACCGTGATCTTGTTGAACTTTCTGAGGTCGAGAACCAGCGCATTGTCGTCGAAGGCCTGCCCGCCCATCGAATGGCGGATGGCCGCCAGCGACACTTGCAGCCCGGTGGCGCGCGCGAAGGCCAGCGCCCTGGCGATGTGCTCTTCCTCGCTGACCCCGACCACGCCATAGACAGGCGTCCTCGACAGGCCGCTGGCATCGTTGATGTCGCCGCCTTGTGCCAGCCAGGGCAGCGACGGATCGAAGGCCGGCGGGCTGGCGATCGGCTTCAGCGGCAGCGCGATGCCGTCTATGTCGGCGATGCGCCCGGTGTTCTTCGGCCCTGACGGGCCTCGCGCCAGCCGCGCCACGGTGGTGCCGCCCCAGAGCACGGCTCCGCCGAAAACAGCCGCGCCCAGCAGCAGCCGCCGCGACAGGCGAAACCCCTTTTGTTCCTCGGCCATGCGGATCCCCGGTCAGCCAAGGAATAGCGCGGCCTTTTGGCAAAAACCATGGCGACGCTGCCGGAACGGCGTTTCGCCACCGTCGTCGCCTGACGGGGAGTGTCCAAGCTAGTGAAAATGGCCGATCCCCGAAGGAACCGGCCAGATTGGAGCAGGGTCTCAAAAGTCCGGTCGGCGGTTTCTACGAGGCCTTCTTGATCGACGTCACCATGCCGGTCTTGTCGTCGACCGTCACCGCCACCTTGGCGCCGACCTTCAATTTCCCGACCGACGCATCGGGCGACAGCTGGTAGATCTTGCCGTCGTCGAGTGTGACCGACTTGGTTGTCGGATCAACCGCCTGGATGGTGCCCTGAACGGTCGCGGCATAGGCCGTGCCGAGAAAGGCGAGCAGAGCGGCGGTGGTTGCGAGGGTCTTCTTCATGGATAGCACTCCGTGCTGTTTCGGTTTTCCGGTACCGCTTGGGAGAGAGCAGCACCGAACGGCCCGAGACTGGGGCGGAAAGCGCACTGGCCGCAAATCACGTTGGGTGTATTTTCGCAAAGGAAATCATCGGCTTAATTCCGACATAATAGCCTCTAAGCCCCCGATAGCGACCGCTTGCCCTACCCTCATGTAAGGCTTTCTGCGCGCGAAATGAGTCGTTTGACGGATTGCGGCTCGCGCCGTCGGCGATCACGCGGCCGCCGCAATCCCTTCCCGGCCGTATCACGAAACAGGACTTCGATTTTTTCATCGATACACGTTTTATGTCGTGCGCCGGCTCTAGCCTGCCAGCCGCAGAGATGAATTTCGCGCTCAGGTTGCAAAATCGAAGCGAATGCCGGATGGTGTCGCCTTGTAGTAAGGGGGGACTTCATGAGAATCGCCGTCCGGACCACACTATCCCTGATGCTGGCGTTTTTGCCCGGCCTGGCTGGCGCGCAAGGCGCCGATCCGGGTGACGACAAGACGATGATCTTTGCTCCTGATGATCCCGACATGGCGGCGGCGACCGCGCGGGCGCTCGCCAGCCTGGATGAATTCCTGGCCTTGTCCGAAACACCTCCGTCCGGCACGGACAGGTTCAAGCTGAAGGTCAAGGTGCGGGACGGCAACGTCACCGAACACTTCTGGGTCATTCCCTTCCGTCGCACGGAGACAGGATTTGTTGGCATATTGGCGAACGAACCGGAGGAAGTGCACAACGTCGTGCTCGGCCAGAATATCGAATTCACGCGCGACGATATTTCCGACTGGGGGTACACCAGGGACGGCCACCAGGTCGGCAGCTTCACCGTCTGTGTGATGTTCAAGAGAACGTCCAAGGAAGAGGCGGACTATATGCGTGGCAAATACGGCTTCGACTGCTGAGCCTGCTTCGGCCTGTCAAATCGCCCCATCCCTCGCGCCGATCTTCCTCACCAAGGCCGCCGTCGCCAGCATGGCGCCCATGTCCGAGATCATCGGCGCGACATGGGTCTGGTAGTCCAGCGGCACCGAAATATCAGGCAGTTCGAAGAAGTTCTTCGGTTGCGGCAGGAGCAGAAAACCGTCGCCGCCGTTGAGCGCGACACGCGCCGGCTCGTCCGGCCAGGTTTCGCCGAGCCATTTCAGCGCCTGCGCCAGCCGGCCGGTCACCAGCGGCCGTGCCGCCTCGACATTGTCGGTGCGGAACTCGTAGGCGGCGTCAAGCTCAGGCACGCCGGACGGCAGTTCCTGCATCTTGGCCGCGAACATGCCGCGGAAAAAGCCGATGACGCCACTGGCACGTCGCGCCGCCACCAATATTCCAGGAAACGGCTCGATGGCCTCGAAAGCGACGACGACACCCTTGAACGTGGTGGCCTTGTTCTTGGTGGCGCCTCCGTCCCAAAGATCGGCTTCGTAGAGTTCGAAGGCAAATCCGTCATAGCGTCCGGAGATGATGTCGTCGAAGCGGCTCATAGTGAAACCGCCGACCGTCTCGCGCGGCAATCGGTCGAAGGAATGCGGCGTCACGTCGTGCTGGTAGCGCATATCTCCAATGAAGCCGAAGATGATCGGCATCAGCGTCTGGCGAAACGATTGCCGCAGCCTCGCCGCCGGCCTGATTGCCCTGAAATAGAGCACGATCGCCACCACAAAACCGATGACATAGAGAAATACGTGCGGCGTCGAGAACCATTGCTCGTTGGGATCGGCGACCTTGTTGAACAGCCAGGCAATGAGAGCGACGAACACGACCACAAAGCCAACGAACAACGGCACGCGCCATTTGACCCCGCGTGCCACCGAGGCCCTTGTCGCTTCGTAGGTCTCGATGTCCTTCTTGATGGCTGCGACGGCATCCGCGCCCGGCATGAAATTTTCCATCGCCATCCCCCGCTGCCGAAGCCCGCTTTGCGCCATTATGATAGCTGCTTTTGCAGGAACGACGCCAGCCGGATAGAGCGGTGATCCCTTCTCACCTTATGGGAGAAGGGACGATCGTCCTCAGCCGACCCTCGACCTTATGCAGCATTCCACCTTCCAATTCCTCCACCGACACCAGCCGCTCATGGTCGCCCACGCGTAGCCGCATGAATGGATGCAGCCGATAGGCGGCGACCCTGCCGCGCGTATCGGCATCTGCACTCACATCGACCACGAATATCCCGCCGATCCGCCCCGGCCATGGCTGGCGGGCGAAAGCGGTGCCGAGGAAATCGCCGAGACCATAGGCGACGACTGTCCCCCCAATCCGCTCTACCGGCTGCACGACATGGGCATGGTGGCCGGCGATCAGCCCAACGCCCTGCCCGGCCAGCCGCTGAGCCAGCGCCCGTGTTCCGGCGCGCGGAAAATGGCGGAATTCCCAATCCCAATGTGGCACGGCACAAAGCAGGTCGACCCCAGCACTCGCCTCGCGCGGCCAGTCCGTTGGATCGCTGTCCATCGAGACGCGCCCGGCAAACAGGCTTTCGTCGGCGTTGCGCCAGAGCGTGAAAGCGGCGAAGCCGATGGCGAGCGGCCCGGCCGCAAAGCGTTCGACCGGACCATTGGCGGCCAGGCCGATGGTGCCGATATCGAGCCGCTTCAGCGCCGCCACCGTCGCGTCAAAACCGGCGACGCTCTGGTCGAGCACATGATTGTTGGCCAGCGACAGCACAAGTTTTTCGCGCCGTATCCCGACCGCCGCCAGCGCCTCCGCCAGAAAGCGTTCGCTCATCGCATGATGCGTGCCGAGCTTGGTTCCCAGGACGGCGCTCGGCCTGCCGACAACAGGGCTTTCACAATTGCCGATCACCAGATCGGCCGTGCCCAGCAGCGCCTTGATCGCCGGATCGCAGTCGGGCGCGCTCCGGTTGGCCACCGCCGAGATGTCGCCGATGAAGGCCAGCCGCACCGTCTGTCCTGGTGGCGTATCCATCAGCGTCCCCGATGCCGGCGCAAACCCTGTGGCATCACCGGCGAGCGACGGTTTGAGGAAGCGCGGCAGCCAGGACAGCTTGTAGGAGAGCGGATAGTTCGACACGGCACGCCCAATCGTTTGCCTTGTTTAGACTGTCCAGCGGGCAGGTTGAAGCCGTCGGCAATCAGCGATGTGGACAGCGCTTCGGCGCTGGCAGGCGCGACGTCGTAAATCCGTGTATGGTCGCTGCCGACAAATGGGAGGCAAAAGATGACACGAATGGCAAGCCTGCTGGCATCGGCTTTCATTCTGCTCGTGCCACTGTCGTCCGCATCGGCCGCCATGCCGGAAGCGGCAACCGCTCTGTTCGAAGCAAGGACCGTGGCCGCGCGCGACAGCGCCCTGTCTACCCTGGAAGCGGCCGCGCCGAAGGATCCGGCGTCCGCCTATGCCGCCGGCGCCGGTGAATTCTTCACCGCGCTGGAATTGCTGGCCAGCGGCCTGCACCGCCATGGTTTCGAAAGCCCGCAATCCTTCATGCTGCCGCTGATGCAGCTGCCGGTGCCGCCCAATCCCAAACCCGAGCCGCTGACCTACGAAGAGTTCCGCGCCATACTGATCGCCTTCCGCGACCGGCTGGGAAAATCCGCCGCGACACTGGGTTCGGTGCCTGCCGATGCCGATATCGGCATGGTCATCGACCTCACCCATGTCGGCATCGACCTCGACGAGGACGGCATGATCGCGCCGGATGAAAGCATGGCGGCGATCATGGCGGCGCTTTCGCGCGGCGGCATGGCGCCGGACGGCGCCGCCCCCGCGCTCACTTTCCGCTTCGACCGCGCCGACGGCTATTGGCTGCAGGGCTATGCCGAGTTCCTAATGGCGCAGGCCGATTTCTGGCTTGCGCATGATTTCAAAGGCACGTTCGACGGCTCGTTCCACATGCTGTTCCCGCGCGCCAAGCTGCCGTTGCAGGACATCCTCGTGCCGCCGCCAAGCGAGATGGGCTCGAGCATCTTCTCCTCGGAATGGCGCATCGCCGATTTCATCTCGATGGTGCACCTCATCAACTGGCCGGTGGTCGAGCCGGAGCGCCGCAAGGCGGCGCGCCAGGAGCTGCTCCAAATGATCCGGCTGTCGCGCGAGGACTGGAAGGCGATCCGCGCCGAGACCGACAATGACCGCGAATGGCTGCCCGGTCCGCAGCAGAAGGGCGAAAACCCGCTCACCGGCCTCGAAGTCGGCGAGGAGCAGGTCCAGGCCTGGCTCGCCACCCTGACCATGGCCGAGGACCTGCTCGAAGGCAGGGCGCTGCTGCCGCACTTCCGCATCACCGGCAAGGGCATCAACATGAAGCGCTTCTTCGACGAGCCGAAACCCTTCGACCTCGTGCTGTCGATCACCGGCCCCGGCATCGCGCCTTACCTCGAAACCGGCAAGATCCTGACCAGCGAGGATTTCGAGCAGATCCAGCGCGAGTTCGGCGGCGGCGGGTTTTTGACGTTCGCGCTGTGGTTCAACTGAGACCGCGCCGTCGCCATCCCAGGGCGTAGCAAGGAGCGAAGCGACGCGGCGCAGACCCCAGGATCCATGCGCCGACGATCAGAAGAACCGGCGTTGGAGCCGCAGGAGCCCGGCCATGACTGCTGCTATGAGCGCGTTCGATATCACGCCGACCGCTCCACTCATCCAGGCGATATCGCCGGACTGGCCAAGGATCACCGAGGGATAGCCGACAGCGATCACGACAATCGCCGCCACCAATCCAAGCCAACCCGCCCCCGGCCGACCGGCCAACCGGCTGAGGAAATAGGCGATCGCGACCAGCACGATCCTGAGCGGGTCCAATATCTGGGCAATGACGATAACAGTCAGAAGCATGGCCGGGCACTAAGCTTCAAAACCAGACCTTTCAAGAGGCGGGGCTCACGGAATCAGCGAGGGGCGGGCCTGACATCGACAGGTCCTAACGCGCGAACCCGTGCAGCCGGGCCAGCAGCCATTGCAGCGGATTGTTCACGAATGCCTTGGTGACGAAGCTGTCGTGGGCGGCGTCCGAGGCGAGCAGGGCAACAGTGCCGGCTTCCAGACGCCGCGGCGGGTCGGCGCTGGCGTTGATGCCCTTGTCTGCCAGCGCCTGCCTTATCTCGGCATTGCCGGAGGCCGACGATTTGCCATAGGCGCTGACGAAGAAACTCTTGCTGTGATGCGCGATCCAGTCGGCGAAGATGTCGGCTTCGTCGAAGACGGCGTCGAGCAGGACGACGCCGAGCAGGCGGCCGCCAATGTCGCCGTTCCCAAGTACGGAAGCAGCCGGATTATAGCCGCCGCTGTAGGCGACCAGCACCACCGGCATGGCCTCGAATTTTGCCGCCTTTGCGCCGGTCAGCCTGGCCAGGCCTTGCGCCGCCTCGGCCATGAACTTGGCAAAATAGCCCGGCGTCCAGAAATTGCCGGCGCTGGAATCCTGCGCGTCGCGGGCAAATTGCGGCGCCATCAGCACGGCGTTGAGGCCTGAAGCCTCGACCTGCGCGACGACCCGCTGGCGCCCGACCACGTCGCGCTGCAAGGTCGCGCCATTGCCGTGGAAGAACACCACGATGACAGCGGGCTTGGCGGCATCGAACCCTTTGGGAATCGCGAGCAGCGTCGAGCGGTCACAATAGGTCTCGTCTTCCCAATAGATTCCCCCGCGCGGCGACGTGTGGCCGTGGCGGCCGTTCGCGTCGACGTCGAGAAACGCCGCGGAGCCGTCGGGCAGCTTGCCCCGATACGGAAAGGGCGACGCCTTGAACGGCACGATGGCCGAGATGGCCTTGTGCAAGCGCGCCCCCTCACTCACCACCGGAAACGCCGCCGTGGCCAGCAGTCCGGCGACGATGGCGCGCCGGTCCGGCATCAGGCGGGCACCACCCGGAGAGCCGGCGCCTTCGATGGCAGGAGCACGGCAAAGAACGCCGGGATGGCGATCAGATAGGCCATCGCCGACCATTGCAGCACGGCGCTGAGCCCGAAGCTGGTGGCGACGATCGGCACCGCGGCCGAGCCGATGACCGAGAAACAGCCATTGATGCCCCAGGCCCAGACGAACAGATGCTCCTTGCCGAGCCGCGCCAGCCAGGTCATGGCGGTGGCCATCGGCATGCCCATCAGGAAGGCCGGCGGCGACACCAGCAGAAAGCACAGTAGCAGCCGCACGGCATAGGGATAGGCGCCGATCTGGTCGAGCACCGGCGACAGATAGAACCCGTAGACCAGCAGCAGCGCGCAGACCGCCAGCAGCACCGCCGGCAGCAGTGTCCTGGCGCGGTCGAAGATGCGCTCGGCGAACAGGCTGCCGAGACCCGAGAACACCAGCATCGAGGAGATCAGCACCGAGGCCGAAACGGTCGGATTGGCCAGCGCCACGGTAAAGCGGCTGATCAGCCCGACCTCGACCATGATGTAGCCGAGGCCGAGGCAGGCGAAATAGAGGATGGTGCCAAGCTTGCCGCGCGAGCGCGAGAACACGATGCGCCAGCCGAAGATCACCGGCAGCAGCACCAGCGACGCCGCCGTGATGCAGGCGATGCCGAGCGTCGCCCAGATCAGGAGATAGCCCCAGTCGTCCTGGAACAGGTCGAGCCGGTCGAGCGTGCGCGGCAGGTCGGCGATCTTCACATAGGCCGCGAAATAGGGTTGGTCGTTGCTCAGCGCACGCGCGTCGAAGACATAATCGCTGGCGAGCTTTTCCCAGCCGCCGGTCAGAAGCGCGTGCCAGGTCATGCGCTGCAGTTCCGTCGCCGGCAACACCTGCGGTCCGGCATCGCCGCCAACACCGGCGCAGGCGTCGAGCGTCGGATCGGCCGGCGCCGTCGGGTCGCAGTCAGGATTTGCAGGCGCGATGGGGTCGGCTGGCGCCGACGCATCGGCGGGCTGGGTCAGCGTCGCGTCCTGTCCGCTGCCGAAGATCGAGGCGCGGTAATCATCGAGTACTTTTTGCGCCCCCGAGCCGTCATAAATTATTCCTGGATAATAGACCTCCTGCCAGGACATCGATTTGGTGTAGCCGCGCAGCGTCTTGATTTCGGCCTCGGTGAAGCCGCCGCGCTTGAACAGCACGGTCGTGGTGGAGAGATAGCTCGACACCGCGAAGATGTCGTTGGCCGCACCTTCGCGGTCGAATGTTTTCGCCGCTTCGGCGACGGTCGAATAAAGCTTGAGCACCGATTTCGGCGGCTCTTCCTTGTTCCACAAGGTGATCGACAGCACGCCGCCATCGGCAAGCGCGCGCATATAGCTCAGCATTGCCTCGCGCGTGTAGGCATATTTCTCCGAAATGGCGAAGCCGCCGGGATTGGACAGGCCGACGCTGTCGGCGAGGCTGAGATCGATGACGTCATAGCGCTCGGCCGTGTTGGCGAGGAACAGGCGCCCGTCATAATCGATCACCTTGAGCCTCGGCTCGGCCAGTATATCGCCGGTCACATCCCTGAGAATCGGATCGCGGAAGGCCCGCAACGTCATCGGATTGCTTTCGGCGACGGTCACCGATGTCGAACCGGCGTTGAGCGCGGCCTGCGTGGAGATGCCGCCGCCGAACTGCACGACGAACGTCTTGGGCTTCTCCTTGATGACATAGGGATAGTGCATCGGCAGATAGCGGAAATAGACCTGCTCGGCCGGCGCCAGGTTGCGCATGATGCCTTCCGGACCATCGCCGTCGCGATACATGCCGACATAGGTATTGGCCGGAACCTCGGGCATGCCGAAGGCGGCGTTGTCGCTGAGGCCCGGCGCGAAATGCATGTAGGAGCTGGCATAGACCTGCAGGTCGCCGAACGGCGAGACGCTGCGGTAGATGCGCTTGCCGTCCGGGAAGTTGCGGGCATAGGCGACGCCCTTGTATTGCGAGACGGCGATGTCGGGTATGCCTGTGAGCTCGGGCAGCATGAGGTAGCCTGATATCGACAGCGCCGCGACGGCCACGCCCGCGACAAAACTCTTCCAGGCGCCGAACGCAGCGAACCACAAGAGCGAGCCGGCGGCCCACAAAAGCAGCGGCACGACGATGATGGTTTCAGGCGCGAACAGATACAGCGACACCAGCACGACGAGGCCGGCAAGTCCCGAGCCGGTCAGGTCGGCGAAATAGACGCGGCCGAAGGCGGTGCGGCTCTTCAGGAAGACGATGCCGAGGAAGAAGGCGCCGGCCAGGAACGGCAGGAGATAGAGCAGGAAATTGGCGAGCAGCCGCCACTTCTCCTGGGGGTCGGAGACCAGGAAGATGGCATTGAACGGCACCGTCTGGGCGGCGAGGTTGGCGCCGACGGCGAGCGGGCCGATCAGCAGCAGGGCCACCGTCGCCGCGCCTTGCCAGTGGCGGTCGAACCAATCCTTGCCGGCGAAGATCACGACGCTGGACAAGGAGAAACCAAGCATGGCGAGGCTCACCACCAGCGAGCCGAAATGCGACCAGCTGCCCACGGCGAACACGCGCATGACGGCGATCTGCAGGGCGATGATGGCGCCGGCGATCAGCCCGACCGCGAGATAGTGCGCAAGCCGTGGCGCCTCCAGCGGCGCGATGCCTGGTCGAGAGATCGATGCGACGGCTGCCATTTCAGGCCCCTTGATGCGAAATTCGGCAAGGCCGGTGCCGCCGCGCGGCAACTCAGCCGTTATGCGTACCGACGATCTGGTCGCCTTCCAGCTTGGTGAAGGGCACGAAAGGCACCACCTTGCCGTTGTAGATGTCGGAGCGGACGATGTTGAACGTGCCATCCGCAAGCTGCTGCTTGATCACCTTGAGCACATGCTGAGCCCCCGGCGGACCGACCGGAATGACCATCACGCCATTGGGCTTGAGCTGCTGCAGCAGCGATGGCGGAATATGGTCGATGCCGCAGGTGACGATGATCTTGTCGAACGGGCCGACGCTCTCCCAGCCATAATAGCCATCGGCATTGCGGCTGGTGACCGAGCCGAATTCGCTGTAGCCGCGCTCGATCAGCCCGTCATAGGTGCGGCGGGTGCGCTGCGCCAGAGGATTGATGATCTCGATCGTGTGCACCTTGTCGGTGAGGTTGGCGAGGTAGGCCGACTGGTAGCCCGATCCGGTGCCGATCTCGAGCACGGTTTCGCCGAACTGCACGTCGATAGAGGTCGTCATGCGCCCGACCAGATGCGGGCCTGAAATCGTCACGCCATAACCGATGTCGAGGAAGGCATGATCATAGGCGCGGCCCAGATTCTGCGGCAGCACGAACTCCTCGCGCGGCGTCAGTAGGAAGGCGCGCTTGTTGCGGTCGTCCAGCACGTCCTTGTTGTAGACCATGATCTGGAAGCGGTCGAACCGTTCCGCCAGCAACTTCGGATCCTCGCCGCGATTGGCCACCATCCAGTCGATGAACGATTTCTTGTCCTTGAACGGCACCTCTGCATTGCGGTCATAGGGAACCGGCACGGCGGCCTTGACGGCGGCCGGGAGAATGGAAAACGCCGCAGCTCCCGCCGACAGCGCCAAGAAGTCCCGACGCTTCATGGAAAAGCCTCCAAAAGTGGCTTCTGCCACCTTAAAACCAAGCACTCGACCGGATTGCACCGCCTCCCAAAACGAGTCAATCGGCCGCCGGGAGGCGATCCTCCAGGCCGAAGAATTGTGGCAGGACGGCAACAGTATTCGCAGGCACCCGGTGGCGTTCCCAGCGGCGCGACCGACGCGCGTCGGCGTGCCTCACTGCCGCGGGAAACGCTCAAGCATCTTTTTGCGAAGATTAGCAAAGGCTGTTTTGCTTGACTCGGCAGGCAAAAACAGGCAGCAAAACAGCCTTGGAAGGGCTGCAATACCGCGTGCATGGTCGTGGACGAGCCTTTTTCGGCACAAAGTCCACGTCTCTCCATTGGTTTTGAGAGGGATTGGTTAACCAACTTTGTCCATATTTTGAAGCAATCGGCAACTAACGACAGGCGCGGCAAACGCGTCGGGGACCACCTGGGATCACTCACAGAATGGTCGTCGCGGCTATCACAGCCGCGGACGTGGGAGCCGATTGGAGCAAGATTGGTTGCATGGCGTTTTTGAGTCGTAAAATTGTCGGGGACAGGCGTTGGAGCGGCGAGACCGCTGTCGAAGCGCCACGCGCCTCATCCTTCACCCCTGAACGGGTTGTCCGCTGGATCGCGGTGCCGGGCGTCAGCGCTGCCGTCGGCCTATGGCTGATCGGCACCATCGCCGGCCTCACCTCCGTCGGCGCCTCGCTCTCGGCGACGTCGATCGGCCTGCCGCAGACGCTGTCGATGCCGGGCACGCTCGCTCTCGCCGATCCGCTGAAACAGCATTTCCTCAGCTCTTCCGCGCCCTTCGTCATGGCCAATGCCCATGGCGGCGCGCAAGCGCTGCACGACCATGCCGTACAGTGCGGCGCCAGTTGCTTCAGGCTGGCGGCGGTAACCTCCAAGGCGGAGAAATCCGGGCGCCTGGTGGCACAGACCAAGCCAACGCCGGCGAAGTCGAAATCGCAGCAGCGCTTCGAACTGATGGAAGCGTCGCTGTCGCCGACAAAGCTCGCCGCTGCCTTTGCCGGCGCGGGAAAGCCGGCGACCGCCGCCAGCACCCGTCCCGTGATTTCCAGCGCCGCGCCCCAGGTCACCGAGGCGTCTCTCGTGCCGTCCGTCCAGGTCATGGCCAGCCTGTCCAACGACATGCCGGCTCCGGCGGCGGAACGCTTCGCCCGCGCCGATATGGGTTCGGTCGTGCAGACCGCACCGGCGCCGATGGGCTTTGCCCAGCCGGAAACGCCCGATAACGCGCAGCTTGCGCTTGCCCTGGTCGAGTCGATGCCTATCGAGGACGAAGCCTTCGCCTCGCCGCTGCCGATGACTGAATCCTCGCCCGATGTCGCGGTTGCGCCGGTCGAGACCCAGCAGGAAAAGCCCGGCGACGCCGCCTCGCTGCCGGATGCGCTCATCGACGATGTCCCGCTGCCGACCCGCCGCCCGCAATATGACGCGCCGCAACAGCGTAGCGTCGTGGAAGAGGACAAGCCGGCCGCACAGCCCAAGACTTTGCAGGAGAAGCCGGCGCCTCAGCCGAAGGCCGTCCAGCAAGCCAGGCAGCCGGCCCGGCAAGGCCGGACCCGCGATGGTGGCGACGTGCTGGCCTATGCCAAGCCGGACACGCCTTCGGGCGGCCTCGGCCAGGCGTTCAGGAATCTGTTCAACGGGCCGAGCGCCGGAAGCGGCGCCGGCCATGGCGTCGCCGTCTACGACATCAGCGCCAAGACCGTCTACATGCCCGACGGCCAGCGGCTCGAGGCGCATTCCGGCCTTGGCGCCATGGTCGACCAGCCGCGCTATGTCGACGTGAAGGATCGCGGCCCGACACCACCCAACACCTACAATCTGTCGCTACGTGAATCGCGCTTCCACGGCGTCGAGGCCATCCGCCTGACACCGACGAGCGGCGGCAACAAATACAACCGCACCGGCCTGCTCGCGCACACCTACATGCTGCGCGGCGGCCGCGCCGAATCCAATGGCTGTGTCGTCTTCAGGGACTATGCCCGCTTCCTCGCCGCCTTCAAGAAGGGCAAGGTCACTCGCCTCGTCGTGGTGCCGCGCCTGAACGGATCGCCGACCCGCGTGGCGGACAACGCGCGCGGCGCCTGAGCCCTGCGAGCAAGCGCGATACCTACCAACTCCTGACAGCCTGCTGTCAGCAGCCGCAGTTGGCAATGCGCCTGTCTTCATCCCGCTCTTTCCATTTTCGCCAAGACCTCCCATATTCGGGACATGGCCAAATCCCCCGATAAAAGAACGCCGCCGACGGCGAGTGACGAGCGCGCCGCGCCGAAGCGGCGCAGCCCGCTGACTGATTTCCTCGACGCGTCGGAACCACTGCACAAGGGCGGCTTCGCCGAAATGCCGCAGACCGAACTGTCGGGCACGCCGCTGACCGGTTCGATCGCGGATTGGGCCGAGCAGATCGAGCAGGAGGCGGAACGCGAAGGGCGCACCACGGGCAAGGGTGGCGGCGCCAAATCGCCGAAGAAGATACCCGAGCGCTCCGCCGCGCCGGGCCGCACCGCGCGCGGCACCTCGATGGGCGGCGCCGCGACGGCCCGCGAACGCGCCGCGGCCGGCCTCAATCCCGTCGCCGGCCTCGATGTCTCGCTGGAGGAGGCCGAGACGATGACGTCGAGTGGCGTCACCGCTACGGTGGCCGCGCTCTCGGCGCTGATCGAATCCGGCAATCCCCTGCACAAGGACGGCGTGCTGTGGACACCGCACCGCCCTGCCCGGCCGGAAAAGTCCGAAGGCGGCATCGCCATCAAGATGGTGTCGGACTTCGAACCCGCCGGCGACCAGCCGACCGCGATCAAGGACTTGGTTGAGGGCGTCGACAACAACGATCGCACCCAGGTGCTGCTTGGCGTCACCGGCTCCGGCAAAACCTTCACCATGGCCAAGGTGATCGAGGAGACGCAGCGGCCCGCTTTGATCCTGGCGCCCAACAAGACGCTGGCCGCGCAGCTCTATTCGGAGTTCAAGAAATTCTTCCCCGACAACGCGGTCGAGTATTTCGTCTCCTATTACGACTATTACCAGCCGGAAGCCTACGTTCCGCGCACCGACACCTTCATCGAGAAGGAATCCTCGATCAACGAGCAGATCGACCGCATGCGCCACTCGGCGACGCGCTCGCTGCTCGAGCGCGACGACGTCATCATCGTTGCCTCGGTGTCGTGCATCTACGGTATCGGCTCGGTCGAGACCTATACCGCGATGACCTTCCAGATGCAGATCGGCGACCGGCTCGACCAGCGCGCCCTGCTCGCCGACCTCGTCGCCCAGCAGTACAAGCGCCAGGACATCAATTTCGTGCGCGGCTCGTTCCGCGTGCGCGGCGACACGATCGAAATCTTCCCGGCCCACCTGGAAGACCGCGCCTGGCGCATCTCCATGTTCGGCGACGAGATCGAGGCTATCACCGAGTTCGACCCGCTGACCGGCCAGAAGACCGGCGAGCTGAAGAGCGTCAAGATCTACGCCAATTCGCACTACGTGACGCCGCGCCCGACGCTCAATCAGGCGATCAAGTCGATCAAGGAAGAGTTGAAACACCGGCTGGTGGAACTGGAGCGCGCCGGCCGTCTTCTGGAAGCGCAGCGGCTGGAACAGCGCTGCCGCTTCGACCTGGAGATGCTGGAGGCCACCGGCTCCTGCGCCGGCATCGAGAACTATTCGCGCTATCTCACCGGCCGCCAGCCGGGCGATCCGCCGCCGACGCTGTTCGAGTACATTCCCGACAATGCGCTGGTCTTCATCGACGAAAGCCACGTCACCGTGCCGCAGATCGGCGGCATGTATCGCGGCGACTTCAGGCGCAAGGCGACGCTGGCCGAATATGGCTTCCGCCTGCCCTCCTGCATGGACAACCGGCCGCTGCGCTTCGAGGAATGGGACGCCATGCGGCCGCTCTCGGTTGCGGTTTCGGCGACGCCGGGCGGCTGGGAGATGGAACAGGCCGGCGGCGTCTTCGCCGAGCAGGTCATCCGCCCGACCGGGCTGATCGATCCGCCGGTCGAGGTGCGACCGGCCAAGAGCCAGGTCGACGACGTCGTCGGCGAAATCCGCGAGACGACGGCTGCCGGCTATCGCACGCTGGTCACGGTGCTGACCAAGCGCATGGCCGAGGACCTGACCGAGTACCTGCACGAGCAGGGCGTGCGCGTTCGCTACATGCACTCCGACATCGACACGCTGGAGCGCATCGAGATCCTGCGCGACCTGCGGCTTGGTGCCTTCGATGTGCTAGTCGGCATCAACCTTCTGCGCGAAGGCCTCGACATTCCCGAATGCGGCTTCGTCGCCATCCTCGATGCCGACAAGGAAGGCTTCCTGCGTTCGGAAACCTCGCTGATCCAGACCATCGGCCGCGCCGCCCGCAATGTCGACGGCAAGGTCATCCTCTACGCCGACCAGGTCACCGGCTCGATGGAACGGGCGATGGCGGAGACCAACCGCCGCCGCGAGAAGCAGATGGAATGGAACGCCGCCAATGGCATCACGCCGGAATCGGTGAAATCGCGCATCTCCGACATCCTGGATTCGGTCTACGAGAAGGATCACGTCCGCGCCGACATCTCGCAGTTCACCGACGGCGCCGGCGCCATGATGGGTAACAATTTCAAGGCTCATCTCGACGCGCTCGACAAGCAGATGCGCGACGCCGCCGCCAATCTCGACTTCGAGAAGGCGGCCCGTATCCGCGACGAGATCAAGCGGCTGCGCGAGATGGAACTATCCATCTCCGACGATCCGCTGGCGCGCGAGGTGGAAGGCCAAAGCCCGGCGTCAGGCCGCGAAAAGGGCAAACACAACAAGGGCGTGGCCAAGCATCGAACGGCTGAGGAGCAGGAACGTTTCCGCAAGCTCGACCAGGCACGCGCCGCCAAAGAGGCGGCCAAGGCCGCCAGGCCCAACCTCTTCCGCAAGCCCGATCTCGACGAGATGGGCACCGACGGCGCCGTACCGGTGAAGAAGCCGCTGTTCGCCAAGCCCTCGCTCGACGATATGGGACCTGGTACCGACATGCCGACACCGTCCGGCGCGGTGTCGCGTTCGCTGTTCAAGAAGCAGTCGGCCGAAGAGGCGCACGGCTCCGACTTCGGCATTCCCGGCGACGCGACCAAGCCGCTGTTCAAGAAGAACTCGCTCGACGAGATGACGGTGCGCCGCACGGAAAAACCGGTCGAGGGAAAAGTGCCGGCGAAGCCACAGCCAATCTCCCCCCTCATGGGGGAGATGTCCGGCAGGACAGAGGGGGGCGCGAAGGATCGCGGCGATACCGGCAAGCCAATCATCCGCCAACGCTCTGGCATCGGGTCCTATGAAGATCCGGGAGACGCCCGCCGCGAAAAGCGCCGGCCGGGCAAGACTGGCAGGCCGGGAAAGTAGCGATCCTTCGCGCCCCCCTCCGACATAGATCAGCTCTTTTTGCCACCTTGCCAGTCATGGGACGAACCTATACGGGCCTTGCAATTCTGCTCTTCCGCTCCGGAAACCATCAGCCCACCACCATGAAACCAAGAGACATCGCCGCCTACGTCTTCCTGGCCGTCACCTGGGGACTGTCGTTCTTGGTGCTGCTCAAGGTGGTGCATGCCTTTGGCTGGGTCGGCGCGGTCACCTTGCGCGCGCTGATCGCCGGCATCACGCTCTTTCTGCTTGCAGCCGCGACACGGCGACGGCTGGATTTCAGCGCCGGCTGGCGGCACTTCGCCATGGTCGGCGCAACCACGGTCGCGGCGCAGCTGATCGGCCTGTCCTATGCCACGCCGCGCATCGGCACGGCGATGGCGGCCATCCTGGTTGCCGCGATCCCGCTGTTCTCGATGATCATCGGCCAGTTCTGGGGGCTTGAGCGCATCACTGTTCGCGGCCTTGTCGGGCTGCTGCTCGGCGTTGCCGGCATCATCGTGCTGGTCGGTTTCCCCGCGGTTCCGGTCACCGCTTCCTTTGCGATCGGCTGTGCCGCCTCGCTGTTCAGTTCCTTCTCGGCGGCGTTCGGCAGCAACTACGCCAATCGCCATTTGCGGTCGGCCGGCTCGCTGGAGCTCACCAGCGCCGCCTTCCTCTTTGGCGGCCTGATGACGCTGCCGCTGCTGCTCGCCGTGCCGGTGCCGGCCATGCCGCGCTTTGTCGACTTCCTCTATTTGGCGATACTGGCCTGCGTGATGAGCGCATTGACCTATGTCGTGTATTTCCGGCTGGTGGCCAGCATCGGCGCGACCAGGACGATCAGCGTCGAATTCGCCGTGACCACGATCGCGGTGCTGGCCGGAACGATTGTGCTCGGCGAGTCTCTGACCATGATCCAGGGCTTCGGCGCGGCGGCGATCATCGGCGGCTGCATACTGGTGCTGGATCCCTTCCCGCGCCGCTTGAAAGCGGCGCCCTTGCCATCCGCCCCGCCTTTGGTGTAGCCAGTCGTCACACTCGAACGTCTCGAAAGGAGGGCTCACGTGTTTACGTTTTTTCGTCACCATCGTCAGCGTGGCCCGATTTCTGCCCTGCAAGCTAGCTTGCAGGGCTGACCAGGGACGGTCCGGGTTTTTTCCCGCTTCGATTTTTTGGTCTGCCCTTCGTGGTGTGCAACGCCTGGCCTGATCGCCGGCACGCGCACCGACAAAGTGCATCGAGCCGGATTTTCCGGACAGACCAGAGAAATCGAAAATGGCCCTGATCAGCCTCAAATCCCTCGGCGTCACCATGAGCGCGCCGCTCTTCTCCAACCTCGACATCAGCATCGGCACCGGCGACCGGCTCGGCATCGTCGCCGCCAAGTCGACCTTGCTGAAATGCCTGGCCGGCGAACTGGAGCCGACGACAGGCGACATCACCCGCACGCGCGGCCTGCGTGTCGGCCATGTCGAGCAGTCCGTTGTCCCTGCCCTGCTCGGCCGCCCCTTTTATCAGGTGGTGGCTGACGCCTTGCCGCCGGAGCAGGCCGACAGCGAGATGTGGCGCGTCGACGTGGTTCTCGATTCACTCGACGTGCCCGAGGCGATGCGCGAGCGGCCCAATGCGGGCGCTGAGCGGCGGCTGGCAGCGGCTGGCGCTGATCGCCCGCGTCTGGGTCACCGATCCCGACGTGCTGCTGCTCGACGAGCCGACCAACCATCTCGATCTCGCCCGCATCAGCCAACTCGAGACATGGCTGAATGCGCTG
Source organism: Mesorhizobium sp. ESP7-2 (assembly GCF_020164715.1). NCBI lineage: Bacteria > Pseudomonadati > Pseudomonadota > Alphaproteobacteria > Hyphomicrobiales > Phyllobacteriaceae > Mesorhizobium > Mesorhizobium sp. ESP7-2. The sequence continues at coordinate 106,658 of NZ_JAIUGQ010000015.1, read as the reverse complement.
CCGCGCGAGGTGCCTGTCATCATCGCCAGCCATGACCGCGCCTTCCTCGACGCCACCACCAACCGGACGCTGTTCCTGCGCCCGGAACAATCGCCGGTGTTTTCCCTCCCCTATTCGCGGGCCAGGGACGCGCTGGACGAGATAGATGCTTCGGCCGAACGAAAATTCCAGCGCGACATGAAGGTGGCGCAGCAATTGCGCCGCCAGGCGGCCAAGCTCAACAATATCGGCATCAATTCCGGCAGTGATCTGCTGACGGTCAAGACCAAGCAGCTCAACCAGCGCGCGGAGAAGCTCGAAGAGGCCGCCAATCCGGCGCATCGCGAAAAATCGGCGGGTGCGATCAAACTCGCCAATCGCGGCACGCACGCCAAGGTGCTGATCACGCTCGACGACGCGGCGGTCGAAACGCCTGACGGCACGCTGCTGTTCAGGACCGGCAAACGCCACATCTGCCAGGGCGATCGCATCGTGCTGCTCGGTCGCAACGGCGTCGGCAAATCGCGCTTCGTCACCTTGATCCGCAACGCCATCGTCGAACCGGATACGGTGCGGAATGTTAAGGTGACGCCGTCGACCGTGCTCGGTTACAGCGACCAGGCGCTGTCGGGCATCAGCGGCGACGACACGCCGCTGGCGATGGTCTCGCGCCGTTACGATATCGGCGAACAGCGCGCCCGCTCGTTGCTTGCCGGCGCCGGCGTGGTCATCGAGATGCAGGAGCGCAGGATCGGCGTGCTGTCGGGCGGCCAGAAGGCGCGGCTGATGATGCTGGCGCTGAGGCTCGCCAATCCCAACTTCTATCTGCTCGACGAGCCAACCAACCATCTCGACATAGACGGCCAGGAAGCGCTGGAGGAGGAGTTGTTGAAGCACCAGGCAAGCTGCCTGCTCGCCTCGCACGACCGCTCCTTCATCCGCGCCATCGGCAACCGCTTCTGGCTGATCGAGAAGCGAAAGCTGACCGAGGTCGAAGACCCGGAGAATTTCTTCCGCGAGGTGGCTGAGGGAACCAACTGAGCGGCGGGGACAGATGCCTTGCCAATGAAGTTCCTGCCTGTCATTGACACGCCGGACCTTTGGTATCATTTCATGAGACGTACTCTTGATTCCTGGAACGTATCATGTCATGGTACGTCTGTCGGGCTCCACGGATGATACGTTCATTCAAGGACAAGACCAGCGAAGCCGTTTCGAACGGCAAGGCTCCAAAGGGCTTCCCTTCGGATCTTGTCCGACCGGCCCAACGGAAGCTGTACATGATCGACAACGCCGCCGAACTGTCAGATCTCAAGACGCCTCCCGGCAACAGGCTTGAGCCGTTGAAAGGCAACCGTGCCGGTCAGCATTCGATCCGCATCAACGATCAGTTTCGCATCTGCTTTCGCTGGGTGGATGGGCAAGCAGAAGATGTTGAAATAACCGACTACCATTGAAAGGCAGGTCCTAAATGCTTGATATCAACCCGCCTATCCATCCCGGAGAAATTCTCCGCGAAGAGTATCTCATACCGCTTGGTCTGAAGCCTTACACGCTGGCCAAAAAGCTGCATGTGCCTCGCACGCGCATCGAGCGCCTGGCCAGCGAGACGACCCCGGTAACCCCTGATACCGCGTTGCGCCTTGCGAAGTTTTTTGGGACCACGCCGCAGTTCTGGATGAACATGCAGGCAAGCTATGACCTCGCCGTCGAGGGAAAGGCCAAGAGAGCCGACCTTGAAACGATCGAACGATTGGAGACTGCCGCCTGACGTAAGCGCGCCGCGCCGGTAACAGAGGCCGCTGAAAAATTCTCCGGGCGATCTGTCGGATCGCCCATTGGTGCCTCGTCCTTGGGATGCCGACACGATGATGCCGGCGCCAACCCAGGGAGAATTCGTCATGTCCGTCCTGTCATCCATCGGCCGCATCGCAACCCGGTATGCCGCGGCGCGCGCCCGTCACCGCAGCGAACGAATTCTGCTGTCGCTGCCGGCCGAACTGCGCAAGGATATCGGCTTTCCGGAAATCTTCGATGCCCGCGACAGCCGTCGCGCGGCCACGTCGTCGGCCAAGGTCATATGACCACTGCCTGTGCGCCGGCCTCCAGAGGCGACCGGTTGCCCGATGATATCAGGCGAAAAATTTTCGCGACCCTGTAGGATTGGCGTCACCTCGTCCGTCCTATGGTCCGCAAGGCCAACCAAACGTGAAGAGGAACACGAGAATGACCGACCAGACCCCGCCCCGCGCCAAAGTTCTTGGCGGATTGACCCCCTATCTGCAGGTCAACGGCGCCATCAAGGCCGCCGAATTCTACAAGAAGGCTTTCGGGGCCGAGGAAGTCTTTGCCTATCCGGCGGATGAAAAAGGCCGCACCATGCATATCCATCTCTACATCAACGGCTCGACGCTGATGCTGGGCGACGCCTATCCGGAACACGGCCACCCGCACCAGGCGGCGCAGGGCTATACGCTGCAGCTCCATCTCGGCAAGGATGACATCGACGCCTGGTGGAAGCGCGCCGTCGACGCCGGCTGCGAGATCGTCACGCCGCTGCAGGTGATGTTCTGGGGCGACCGCTGGGGTCAGGTGAAGGACCCCTTCGGTGTCGCCTGGGCAATGAACGCACCGGTGGAATAAGTTTTAGCGCGCGCGCCCTCGCCGAGGGGGATGCGCCCAACCGCGCCGGGTCGTATCCCCGCCGACCCGGCGCCCGTTTCCAGCAATGAGGAGACCACCATGTCCTATGTCGATGGCTTCGTGCTTGCCGTGCCGAAGGCAAATCTCGATGACTATAAAAAGCTGGCCAACGTCACAGGCCCCATATGGATGGAACACGGCGCGCTCGCCTATGTCGAATGTATCGGCGACGATGTGCCCTATGGCGAGTTGACCTCGTTTCCGCGTGCCGTTCAGGCCAAGGATGACGAGATCGTCGTTTTCTCCTGGGCCGTCTACAAATCCAGGCAGGACCGCGATGCGGTGATGGCCAAGGTGATGGCCGACCCGCGCCTGAAACCCGATTGGGGAACCATGCCCTTCGACGCCAAGCGCATGATCTTCGGCGGCTTCCAGCCCTTCATGGAGCTATAGGCGGGACGATCTGACCGATCATTCCCTACCCCGCGCGACAGCAGGGCCCGAGACTCATCTTCATCTCTCAAAATAGGACCGACTTATGCGCAAGCTGATCGTATTCAACAGCATATCGCTCGACGGCTATTTTACCGACAGGCACGGCGCCATGGACTGGGCGCACAGCCAGGATCCGGAATGGAACGCTTTCGTCGCCGACAATGCCAAAGGCGGTGGCATGCTGGTGCTGGGCCGCGTTACCTACGACCTGATGATCCAGTTCTGGCCGACGCCGATGGCGGCCCAGATCGCACCGGTGGTGGCCGAACGCATGAACGCCATACCGAAGGTCGTGTTCTCACGGACGCCCGACACGGCGAGTTGGAACAACACTGAGCTGGTCAAAAGCGGGCCGGCCGCCAAGCTTCGCGAACTGAAGCAGCAACCGGGCAACCACATGACAATCCTCGGAAGCGGCAATCTCGTCGCTCAATTGGCCGCGGAGAGTCTGATCGACGAATACCAGTTCGTCATCGTGCCGATTATGCTTGGCGCCGGCAGGACGATGTTCGAAGGCATCGGCAATTGGCTCAACGTGAAGCTGGCCCGGTCGCAAGCTTTCGGCAACGGCAATGTCTTCCTGCGCTATGAGCAGAAGGAACGGGCCGGCTAATGCATGTCGCATACTTGACTGCTCAGTCCAGTCTATCCAGCAGCGGCTTCAGCCGGTCGCCATAACGCTTCCACAGATCGACCGAGCCCTGGTACATCGGCTGGCGCACCTGCGCGGCCGATGCCGTGCGTACCGGCCGGTCGGTCTGGTGGAACGACAGCACGGCATCGTCCCACGGCAGGCCGAGATAGTCGATCAGCGCCCGGCTCTGCCCGTCCTGGTCGGCGACGAAATCCTCGTAGCGCACATCGTGCACGACGCCGGGCAGCACCTTGTGCCAATGCGCCATGATGTCGGTATAGAGATTGTGGAAATCGGCGAGCTCGCCGAGGTCATAGCCATAGCGGTGGCTGTCGCCGCGGAAATGCACCTTGTAGATCGACAGGCATGTCGCCGCCGCATCGCGGGCGCAATGGATGATTTTTGCCTTCGGCAGCATCATGTGGATGAAGCCGATGAGCAGGAAGTTGCCCGGCATCTTGTCGGTGACGTGGCGCATATGCGGATAGCGGGCATGGAGCATGTCGAGATAGGCCTGCCCCGCCTCGGCGAAATCCGTATCGTCCGTATCGGCCACGCCCCAGGGAAAGCCGCCCTGCATGTTCGACGGGAACTGCCTGCCGACCGCCGTCTTCAAGATACCGAGCTCGCCCGCGCCATAGACTTGTGCGTGGCTGGCGATGATCTGTTCGACCAGCGTCGTACCTGAACGCGGCATGCCGACGACGAAGATCGGCGCGTCGTCGGTGATCGGGCTTGGTCTGTGCTTTTCGAAGAAGCCGGCATCGAACACCGTCTTCATCGCCTCGAATTCGGCGCGCGTCTTCACCGGATCATAGTCGATGCCCTTGCGGCGGATGGCATTGCCCTCGGCGAAGTAGTCGAAAGCCTTGCCATAATCCTTGAGATCGTCATTTGCCTTGCCGAGGCCAAACGACAGCTGCATGCGTGCCAGGCTGTCCTGAGGCGCCTTGGCGTGCTGTGCCTCCATGCCGGCCAATTCGGCATCGCGCTCCTTCTGGCGCTTGACCTGAGACAGCATCAGCCACGCGCGGGCCATCGGGGGATGGATCGCCACCGCCTGCCGGAACAGGTCGGCCGCCTCGTCGAGCTTGCCCTTCTCCATCAGCCCGACGCCCAGGCCGTGCAGCAGGTCCGCATCCTTGGGCCGGATGGCCAGTGCCTCCTGGAAGACAGCCAGCGCCTCGTCGAGGCGTCCGGCCTCCTGCAGGGTTTCGGCAAGCCCGATACGCGCGCGCGCGCGGAATGGATTGCGCTGCACCGTGCCGCGATAGATATCCTCGGCCTCATCGAACCGGCCGATCTGCTTCAGCGACGAGCCGAGATTGTCGCGCGCCGCGAGCTGCTCCGGCCGCAGATCCACCGCACCGCGGAAGAAATCGATCGCCGCCGTGACACGGCCGAGATCCCGCATCACCGTGCCGAGATTGTTGAGGAAGTCGGGGTTCGTCGGCTGCAGCTGAACCGACTGTTCCAGGAAATCCATGCCTTCTTCGCTACGCCCGGTCTGGTGCAGCAGCAACCCCAGGAAATGCGCCGCGGCCGCATGTTTGGGCTGACGCGCCAGCACCTGCCGGTAGATCGCCTCGGCCTCTTGCCGGCGCCCGGCCTGATGCAGTTGCAGCGCCTGCTGCACATACTGGTCGAGGCCCAGCGGCGGCTGGCCTCCCGCGCCAGACTTGGCCGCGCCAGACTTGGCTCCCGCACCCGCCGCTCTTCTCTGATCTCTGTTGATGGGACACCTGCCGTGTTTATACGCCTGCGGGACCTAAGCCATGCCGGGGAGAGATTCAAGTGTGTGGCCCGTCGCGCGAACGGTCAGGACTGTCCGCGTCATGGAACGCATGGAAGCCTTTCTGGACGAGACCGACGACAAGCGCCGCATGCCGGCCGCCGGCAAGGTGGCGCTGGTGGCGACCGTCGGCAACGAGGATGGCGCGCGTCATTGCCATGCGGAATGCTTCCAGGCGCTGAACGACGTTGGCTTCACATCCCCGCCAATGGCGGCGCCTACTGGGTCGGCGACGCCATGGGCGACGTCAACTATGTCGACCTGCCGAAAACCCCAAAGGCGGTCGCCGGCATGGTCGAGATGGCGGCGTCGAATGCGGCTCACCTGGCAGCCCTGCTGAAGAGCAAGGCCTATGTCGGCGCGGATGGGTGAGGCGTTCCTACCCTCTCAGCACGGCCCGTCGCCGACGATGCGGTAGTCCGAGGCACGGGCCTCGCAGGCATTGGGGAAGGTGCGCATTTCGCCATGCCGACGGCCGCATACCGGCGCGTATTCGCGGGTGCAGAAGGTCTGCTCGCCGCCGCCACCACCGCCGTCGCGGCAGGGACCGTCGCGCACGATGCGGTAACCCGCCCGGTCGGCAAGGCAGGCATTGGCGAAGGTCTGGCGATCTCCGCCGCGCCGGGCGCAGACCGGCTCGTACTGCTTGGTGCAGAATTGCGGCTCGGGGCGCGGTGGACGCGGCCGCGGTCCCGGTCCGTCATCGACGACGACCGTACAGGCGGCAAGAATTGCCGACAGGAACAGGACGGTAAAACCCTGTCGTGAAAAGATGGCCGCAAGAAACCTCATGATCGTCTCTCCCTCGATCCCCGTCCCGGTGCATACCGCCCAAGACTGCCTGGCGGTTCACTGATAATGATATCGATCAAAACAGGATTTAAATCAGTCGCCTATGGCATGATCCTCGCCATTCCACTGCCAATTGCAACCCCGTTCGCGGCCTCTATCGGGAAATGACGGCGGGATCAGCCACGACCCCGCCGCGTCGCCGGCAATCATCGCTTCTGGCCCATGCATGACCGGGGCTGTGGGCCGATGACCCCTCGGGCAACGAGGCCTATCTGCGGCCGGTCGACGCTCTGATCGGTCGATTTTTGCGTCGGGATGCGCTCATGGCGGCGGCCCGCGGCGCTGTCTTGCAACCTTCACGTTTCCGTGCGATAAATTCTGTGTTCGGGCATTTGCGACCCGGAGAGCGGAACGTTTTGGACGACCTTTCCCCGATACTGTGAATCTCTGACGGCCCCGTTTTTCGGCGGGGGGTTTGACCATGCGCCAATGCATGACTGCCGAAAGCAACCACCAGGAACTGCCCTCGACGCCAGGTGGCGGGCAGGACCACCAAGACTGAACGGGTGAAGGAGTTTCCCCAATGGCCCAGACCGGCACCGTTAAATTCTTCAATGCGACCAAAGGCTTCGGTTTCATCACGCCCGACGGCGGCGCCAAGGACGTGTTCGTCCATATTTCAGCGATCGAGGCCTCGGGCCTGCGCACGCTCGTCGACGGCCAGAAGGTCACCTTCGATGTCGAGCCGGACCGCATGGGCAAGGGCCCGAAGGCGGTCAACCTGCGCGCAGCCTGAGCGATCGGCGCGCCGCACATCCCAGGCGGATGGGCGAACGAGGAGCTTGACCAGCAGCTTGGGCAGGCAGACAGATTTTGAAAGGCGCGGCGGTTTTCGTCGCGCCTTTTTCATGACGCGGTGCAGCATAAACGCATGTCATCGGGAAGTTCATCCGGTCCGGGCCAATGACACGCGTCATAACAAGCACTTAAAGCGCGACGTGCTTTAAGTGCCCGCAAAACTTTCACTTGCCGATAGCGCTAAAATAAAGGACAAATTTCCACTCGGGCATTTGCCGGCCCGAGACTGGAGTTTATGGGATCAAAGGAGCTTCCCATGCCGCAGACCGGCACCGTCAAATTCTTCAACCATGCCAAGGGCTTCGGCTTCATCACACCCGATGATGGCGCGAAGGATGTCTTCGTGCATATTTCGGCCGTGCAGGCGTCGGGTCTTCCCGGTCTCGAAGATGGGCAGAAAGTGACATTCGACACCGAGCCGGACAAGCGCGGCAAGGGACCGAAGGCCGTCAACCTGTCGGTCGGCTGAGCCGGCTTCAAACCGGCGCCGGCGCCCGCAGGTCGGGCCCACGCTCCGAGGTTGCGGCTTTTGACGCCGTGAAGAACGCGTGCGGTTAAATTTTCGTTCAGCCCCCGTTCAGCCACGGTCCCATATTAGTCGTTTGTAAAGCCGGACCGCATCCCCTGCAGAACTGCACGGTCCGGTACGAAGGAGACCAAGATGAACCGTATTTTCAAGACAGCCGTGCTGTCCGCCGCCGTGGTCGCCACGACGCTGGGGACCTTTTCGGCGGCCAATGCCGATGACTGGCGCCGCTGGCACCATCACGGCCATGGCAATGGCGACGCTGTGGCAGCCGGCGTTCTCGGCCTTGCCGCCGGCGCGCTGATCGGTGGCGCGTTGGCCATTGACCGGCCGCCGCCCGAGTCCGACCGTTATTACAATGACGGCTATTACGATCGTGACGTGCGGATACGCCCGGCCCCGGTCCGCCGCTACTACGTGGAACCGCAGGTCGTCTATGCCGACCGCTATGCCGAACCGTGGACGCGCGGCTGGTACGAGTACTGCTCGGACCGATACCGCTCCTTCAATTCCCGCACCGGCACCTTCACCGGCAGTGACGGCGAACAGCATTTCTGCACCGCCAACTGAGGCTTCCCTGCCCCAAACAAAAAAGCGCCGACCGCAAGGCCGGCGCTTTTTTTGTTGTCAGCTTGCTGGGCCTTCAAACGCAGGTGCGGTCAGACCTCCTTCAGGTCAAAAACGGGTTCGTCCGCCGTTCCTCGCCGAAGCGCCCGCCCGGACCGTGACCGCAAATGAAGCCGATGTCGTCGCCAAGCGGCAACAGCTTGTCCTTGATCGAGGCGATGAGTGCCGCATGGTCGCCGCCCGGCAGGTCGGTGCGGCCAACCGAACCGCGAAACAGGACGTCGCCGACATGGGCGAATTTGGCGGCCCGATTGTAATAGACGACATGGCCGGGCGCGTGGCCGGGGCAATGCAGCACCTCGAACACATGGCCGCCAAACGACACTGTCTCGCCTTCGGTGAGAAACCGGTCGGGCACGCAATTGCGCACGCCCTCGATGCCGTAGCGCCTGCCCTGGTTTTCCAGATTGTCGAGCAGCACCTTGTCGGCGTCATGCGGGCCGATGATCTCGATGCCGAGTGCTTCCTTCAACTCCATGGCGCCTCCGGCATGGTCGATATGGCCATGCGTGATCCAGATCGCTTCGGCCGTGATCGCATTGTCCTTCAATACCGCCAGCACCTTATCGATGTCGCCGCCGGGATCGACCACCACGCCGTGCTTGTCGTCCATGTCGAACAGGATGGTGCAGTTCTGCTGGAACGGTGTGACCGGCACGATGCCGGCATTGAGCTGACCCATGATCGTCCTTTCGCTGTGTCAGCGGTGATGTAGAGGCGTGGGCCTGGAGCGTCCAGCCCCGCAAAGGCGAACGGCCGGTCGCCGCAAAAGAAATGGGCGGCCGAAGCCGCCCATTTTGCCAGCCCGAGATTGCAGGCTCATTTCTTCATGGCGCCCATGACCGCGCCGAGAATGCCGGTCAGGATCGCGCCGCCGCCGGCGCCACCGACGATGTTCTGCAGGTTGAGCGCGCTGCCGAGACCGCTCGTCGCCGCCGCGGCTGCATCAGGACTGATCGCGCCGTGGCCGAGCAGGCTGCCGAGGATCGCCGCGCCGCCGACACCACCAATGGCACCGCCCAGGATTTTGGGAAGCTGCCCCATCGCCGCCGTCTTGATAGCCGCGCCTACCGCCTGACCACCGATGATGCCCGTAATGATCTGAACGATGATCGGAAGAAGCGTGTTCATGTCCATATGATTAGTCCCTCCATAGCTGCCAGCCTCCCGGGCCGACACCATCATGAGAGACGCCGAATTTGATGAAAGTCAAATGCACAAACGCTGAAATAAAAGGGGCGGCCCGAAAACCGCCCCTGCTTGCCCGAAAAGCTGTGACTATCGTTATTCTGCGGCGATAGCATGCTTGGGTTGAACGGCGATAGAATAGTCGTTCATGAGATTCTTGGCGATCTCGCCAACTTCGAATCGGTAAGGGCCGATCTCCGAAACCGGGGTTACTTCCGCTGCGGTTCCTGTCAGGAAGCACTGCTCGAACCCTTCGAGTTCTTCCGGCATGATGGCGCGTTCGATGATCTCCAGGCCGCGATCCCTGGCGAGACCGATGACCGTGCGGCGGGTGATGCCGTCGAGGAAGCAGTCGGGCTTGGGCGTGTGGATCTTGCCGTCCTTGACGAAGAAGATGTTGGCGCCGGTCGCTTCCGCGACCTGGCCCCGCCAGTCGAGCATCATCGCGTCGGCATAGCCCTTGGCCTCGGCGGCATGCTTGGACATGGTGCAGATCATGTAGAGGCCCGCCGCTTTCGACTTCGACGGCGCCGTGCGCGGGTCGGGCCGGCGCCATTCCGCCACATCGAGGCGGATGCCCTTCAGCTTCTGAGCCGGGTCGAAATAGCTTGGCCATTGCCAGATGGCGATCGCGACATTGATGCGGTTGTTTTGCGCCGAAACGCCCATCTGCTCGCTGCCGCGCCAGGCGATAGGCCTGACATAGGCGTCCTGGAAGCCCTGCTTCTTCAGAAGCGTGGTCGAGGCGTCGTTGAGCTCGGCCACCGAATAGGGAATCTTGAAGCCGAGCAGGCGCGCCGATTCATGCAGCCGCTCGGTATGCTCGTTGAGCTTGAAGATCTCGCCGCCATACGCGCGCTCACCCTCGAAGACCGCGCTGGCGTAGTGCAGGCCATGGGTCAGCACGTGAATCTTGGCCTCGCCCCACGGGACGAACTCGCCATTCATCCAGATGAAGCCGTCCAGTTGATCGAAAGGAACGGATGCCATGGTAACCTCCCGCGGACCTCGGCCCGCATATCTCAGTGTCGTTGCATGTTCTTTTTGGCCGCGCCATGTGATTGGAGACGCCGGCCGGTGTCTCGAAGCGTAAGCGGATAATCGCGCCCTGGCAAACTCAGGAAGTTCCGGAAAAACCGGCCTGCCTTGCCTTTTCGTTCGCAATCCGCCCAAAAGCTTGTCAAAAATTACCATTGCAGGGAAATTACGTCAATAGTACTGACATAATCTCCCGTTCCCATGGAGAAATGATGACGGATAAAAACCCAGCCGCCGGAGAACCGATCAGGACCGCGATCACCAGCGAGGACGGCATCGATTTCGCCATCATCGAACTCTTCTTCTTCGCCTATCGCGACTTCACCTCCGATCCCGATCAGATCCTGGCCGATTACGGTTTCGGCCGCGCCCACCACCGCGTGCTGCATTTCGTCAACCGCCGGCCGGGCCTGACCGTCGCCGAACTGCTCGACGTGCTGAAGATAACCAAGCAGAGCCTGGCGCGCGTGCTCAAGCAATTGATCGACACCGATCACGTCGTGCAGCTGCAGGGTCCGCGCGACCGCCGCCAGCGCGAACTCTATCCGACGGCCAAGGGCCGTGCGCTGGCGCTGGCGCTGGCGCGGCCACAGTCGCGCCGCATCCGTGCTGCATTGGAAGATTGCGGCGCCGCCGAACGGACCTTGGTGGAACGCTTCCTCGAAGCGATGGTCAATCCGGAACTGAGAGCTCAGATCGACGTTGGGTCCGCAAAAATGTCAGGGAAAAGCCATGGAGAGCACTGAGAGGATCGACCAGGCGGCCGCACCGGACGACGACGCGCCGCATCTGCTCGTGGTCGACGACGACACCCGTATCCGCAATCTTCTCAAGCAGTATCTGACCGAAAACGGCTTTCGCGTCACCGTCGCCGGCAATGCCGGCGAGGCCCGCCGCAAGCTCGCCGGCCTCGACTTCGACCTGCTTGTGCTCGATGTCATGATGCCGGGAGAAAGCGGCGTCGATCTCACCAAGGCGCTGCGCGCCGAGAAGAACGTGCCGATCCTGATGCTGACGGCCCTGTCGGAGACCGACAACCGTATCTCGGGACTCGAAGCCGGCGCCGACGACTACCTGCCCAAGCCCTTCGACCCGCGCGAGTTGATCCTGCGCATCAACAACATCCTGCGCCGCGGCGGCCCGGCGGCGACGCCCAAGGTCGAACAGCTGGTGTTCGGTCCCTACACCTTCCAGATCGCCAGGCGCGAACTGAAGCGCGGCGGCGAAGCGCTGAAGCTGACCGACCGCGAACAGGAGATCCTGGCGATCTTCGCCGCGCGCGCCGGCGAAACCATCCCCCGCCACGAGCTGGTCGGCGACGATTCGGAAGTCGGCGAGCGCACCATCGACGTCCAGATCAACCGGCTGCGCCGCAAGATCGAGCGCGATCCGTCCAATCCGGTCTGGTTGCAGACCGTGCGCGGTATTGGGTATCGGCTCAGCGTGGAATAGAATGCCGGCGGCGGCCCAAGGGCATGATCCCGAAAAGTGGGAACCGGTTTTCGGAAAAGATTGTGCTCCAACAAAGAGTTAGATCAGGATGACGATTCGGCCAAACGTCATGCTGGTCTAATACCGCCGACGGATGAAAAGAGCCAATGGCGACCACGGAACTGGAAGAGCCGGACAATGACGGCTTGAGCGCACGCGCCACGCGGACGCTCAAGGCGGTGCCGCGCATCTGGAACCGGTTCTGGCGCCTCGTTTCGCTTTACATGCCCAAGCGCCTCTATGCGCGCTCATTGATCATCGTCATCGCGCCGATGATCCTTTTGCAGTCGGTCGTCGCCTTCGATTTCATGGAGCGCCACTGGGCAACCGTGACGCAGCGCCTGTCGCAGGCCACCGTGCGCGACATCGCCGCCATCATCGACTTGATCGAGACCTACCCGCACGACGCCGACTACGCCAGCATCATCCGCATCGCGCAGGACCGCATGCAGCTGAAGGTCGATCTCCTGCCGCCCGATCCGCTGCCGCCGCCCGGTCCAAAACCGTTCTTCTCGATCCTCGACGATGTTCTCTCCGCCGAGATTACCCGCCAGATCAACCGCCCATTCTGGATCGACACGGTCGGCAATTCCAACATCGTCGAGGTCCGCGTCCAGCTCGAGAACAAGGTGCTGCGCGTCTTCGTGCGCCGCAGCCAGGCCTATGCCTCCAACACCCATATCTTCCTGATCTGGATGGTCGGCACCTCGCTGGTGCTCCTGATGATCGCCATCCCCTTCCTGCGCAACCAGATCCGGCCGATCCTGGCACTTGCCGAGGCCGCCGAAAGCTTCGGCAAGGGCCGGCCGATGCCGCGCGATTTCCGCCCGCGCGGGGCTGAAGAGGTGCGCCGCGCCGGCTTTGCCTTCATCCAGATGCGCGAGCGCATCGAGCGCCAGATCGAGCAGCGCACGGCCATGCTGACCGGTGTCAGCCATGATCTTAGGACCATTCTCACCCGCTTCAAGCTGCAGCTGGCGCTGGCCGGCGGCAAGGCCGAGACCAAGGCGGCGCTGGACCAGGACATCGAAGACATGCAGTCGATGCTGGAAGGCTATCTCTCCTTTGCCCGCGGCGAGGCCTCGGAGGATCCGGGACGTTTCGATCTCGAAGCCTATTTCCAGAAGCTCGGCGAGGAAGCGGGCTTGCGCAAATGCAAGCTGTCGACAACGCTTTCCGGCGATCCGACCGTGCATGTGCGGCCGAACGCCTTCGCGCGGCTGTTGTCCAACATCATCGGCAATGCCTTCCGCTATGCCCGCACCGTCGAGGTCACCGCCAACCATGGCCGTGGCTCGCTTCTGGTCACCATCGACGACGATGGGCCAGGCATTCCGGCCGACAGGCGCGAAGACGTGTTCAAGCCCTTCGTGCGCCTCGATGAAGCCCGTAACCTCGACGCCAGCGGTACCGGGCTCGGCCTGTCGATCGCCCGTGACATCGCCCGCAGCCATGGCGGCGACATCACGCTCGACGACAGTCCGATGGGCGGCCTGCGCGTCGTAATCAAGGTTCCGGCCTGATTTCTATTTGACTAGCCGAGCATGATCTTGGCTAAAAACCGGTTTCGACTTTTCGGGATCACGGTCTGCTTCATCCGCCCGTCATGAAACCATGGTCAAGAGCGCGCATGAAGCGTGCGACCGCATTTGATTCGTCCTTGCCGCCTCACTTTGAGCCCGTGCCCGCCAAGGTGCGCTGGAGCGAAGCGAGGGCGGCCGCCTGGTCCCCGTTCCGGCATCGTTTCAAGGCAACCGCGGACATCCGGAGCAAAGGGCCGCCATGCGCATATTGATGGTCACCGACGCCTGGCGCCCACAAGTCAACGGCGTCGTCCACACGCTGGAGCGGCTCACCGAGACCTTGAAGTCCTTCGACGTCGCGGTCGAGTTCCTGACCCCGAACATCTTTCGCACCCTGCCCTTGCCGACCTACCCCGACATCCGCCTGGCGCTGACCACCCCCCGCCATGTCGCGCGCCTGATCGACGGCTACAAGGCCGACCACGTCCACATTGTCACCGAGGGACCACTGGGCATCATGGCGCGGCGCTATTGCCGCAATGCCGGCCGGCCGTTCACCACCAGCTACCACACCCGCTTTCCCGAATATCTCAGCGCCCGCCTGCCGGTACCGGAGAGCTGGGCCTATCGCTGGCTGCGTGATTTCCACAATTCAGGCCAAGGCACGCTGGTCGCCACGCAGTCGCTCGCCGACGATCTCACGGCGCGCGGCTTCAACAAGCTCAGGCCGTGGACGCGCGGCGTCGACACTGAGCATTTCCACCCTGACAAGCGCAAGGACCTCGGCTTCCCCGGCCCGGTCTTCCTTTGCGTCGGCCGTGTCGCCGTCGAAAAGAACCTCTCCGCCTTCCTCGATCTCGACCTGCCCGGCAGCAAGGTGATCGTCGGCGAGGGTCCGGAGCTTGCCAAGCTCAAGACAAAATACCCCCAGGCGCATTTTCTCGGCCATCGTCCCAATGACGAACTGGCCGAAATCTACGCCTCGGCCGATGTCTTCGTCTTCCCCAGCCGCACCGACACTTTCGGCAATGTCATCATCGAGGCACTGGCCAGCGGCACGCCAGTCGCCGCCTATCCGGTGACCGGGCCTATAGACATCGTCGGAGACGGCTTTGGCGGCGCGGTGTCGAACGATTTGCGCCAGGCGTCGCTCGCCGCACTCAACGTCGACCGCGCCCAGGCCCGCGAACGCGCCATGCGCTACAGCTGGAAGGCCTGCGCGGAAATGTTCCTCGACGCGGTCGAGGAAGCGCTGGGAACGACGCGCAAGCTGGCGGCCTGAGCAGAGGCTGGTGCTGCCGAAATATCCGATATGCTGGCGGGCCAGCGCCCCCCTCTGTCCTGCCGGACATCTCCCCCTCGAGGGGGGAGATTGGCAGCTTTACCGACAGCGCTTTCTCTTTCAACGTTGGAAATTGGCGAAAGCCGAAATGACGTCCGATCTCCCCCCTGGAGGGGGAGATGTCCGGCAGGACAGAGGGGGGCGCCAAGGAACGAGGCGCTATTCTGTTTGGCTCCAGAACGCCTAAAACAAACGCCCGCCGTCCGGGACCTTGCGCTCGATGGCGCCCAACACGACGGCACCCTCTTCATCGGGAAAACCGAGCGTCAGCACTTCCGACATGAACGGACCGATCTGGCGCGGCGGGAAATTGACCACCGCGAACACCTGGCGGCCGATCAAGGTCTCGGGCGTATAGTATTTGGTGATCTGCGCCGACGACTTCTTGATGCCGATCTCGGCTCCGAAATCGATCTTCAGCTTGAAGGCCGGCTTGCGCGCCTCCGGAAACGGCTCGGCCTCGACGATCGTGCCGGCGCGGATGTCGACACGATCGAAATCGGCGAAGCTGATCTCGGGCTTGCGCTCGTTGCTCGAACTCATGTCGAACGCTTCTTGCTCAGGCGTTGCCGAAGGTCTCGAACAGCACGCCGGCCAGCGCGTCCTTGGCCGAGGTTCCCGACCAGACGACGAACTGGAAAGCCTGGAAATAGCACTCGCAGGCTTCCAGCGCCGAGGACAAGAGCACCTCGACTTGCTGGCTCGACGGTTCGACCCCGCCGGCCAGGAGCAGCGACTGGCGGAACATGATCGCGCCTTCCTGCTCCCAGAGGTCGAAATGGCCGAACAGCATCTGTTCGTTGATCAGCGACAACAGCCGCATCACTTCCAGCGTGCGGGTTTCCGGCACCTTGATGTCGAAGGCGCAGGCGAGATGCAGCGCCTCGAAATCCTCCATCCACGAGAAGGACACGTGATAGTCGGTCCAGCTGCCGGCGACCGAGATCGAGATTTCGTCGTCGCCGGCCCGTTCGAAGGACCAGTCATTGTTGTGGGCCACCTGCTCGATCACATCCACCGGATGGATTTCGCGGGAAAATTCGAGTTCGAGAAGTTCCATGGAATGCTTCCTGTGTTCAGGGGGAGCGCCACACGCTCCGCGGGGCACACACGACGAACAATCTTGTCTAGAACTCGGACGGCCGGGACTTCTCGACGCAAAGACCCCAGACCGGACCCCACCGCCCGGCGCATGACCCCTGTTCCGAATCATGCAACAAATTCAGTCTATTGATCGGGAGTCGCGTGAACAGCCCAATTTTTCGCACTGCGTCATTCGCATGTGGAAAGGTGCCTGTCACAAAGAGTCACGCAATGCCGGTAAGCGATTCACGGCAAAGCGATTTTCAGGCTGGTGCTTTGTGGAAAAGTTTAACGAATTATTTTTTCGGCTTGGGCTTCGCCGGAGCCGCCGGTGTGGCCTGACCGGTCAGTTCGGCGATCCTGGCCTCGAGCGTCTCGATGCGCTCGGCGAGCCTGCCGTTCTCTTCTCTCGCCTTGGCCGCCATCTCGCGCGCAGCCTCGAACTCCTCGCGCTGCACGACATCCATGGAGTTGAGGATGCGTTCCGCCTGGCCCTTAAAGGCCGTCTCCACCTCGCGCCGCACACCTTGAGCGGCACCGGCGGCGTCGGTCATCAGCTTGGCGAATTCATCGAGAATGCGGTTCGGTCCGGTCGACATGGCAAATCCTCGCTTGCTTGATTGGAATTAGTGACGTGGCGCGAGGAATGCAAGAACGTTGAAGCTAGCTGCGGCGGCTGCGTTGCTATGGCGCACAGCCGCATGGTGAGCGCCACGCCCTTCCGAACGGCTCCGAAGCTGTACTTAGTGGTGGCAAGTCGCCTATTATGACGCCCTCTCTCCCCTTCAGGCACGTTCAATCAGGATAACCAATGGCAACACCCCCGCGCCGACCGACAAATCCGATGGAAGCCGCTGAAGCTGTCTTCAAGCCAGTCAAGAAGCCGGCCGCGGCTCCGCCACGCGAACCCTCCACCACTCCGAATGTCCGCGAGCTTGTCTCGATCAGGATCGACCGGGCCGTGCTCGATCATTTCCAGGAAGATGGTCCCGGCTGGCAGGACAGGATCAACGACGCCTTGCGTAATGTGGTGGCCGGCAAGCCCAGGGGTTGAGGACGTCCGTCCGCGCGATGGACCTTGAAGCGATCCTGTTTACGGACCATGGACGGCCGTGACCTTGCCTTGACCCTGCCAAAACCCTGCCGCATGGTCCGCGCCGATCGCAACCGAGAGCTTTCCGTTGAACGAGTATTTCCTGCTGCCGTTGGCTTCGCTGCCTTTCCCGAACATCAACCCGATCCTCATCCAGATCGGGCCGCTGGCGGTGCACTGGTACGGCATCGGTTACATCGTCGGCATCCTGTTTGCCTGGTGGTATGCCAAGCGGCTCGCCGCCAATCCGAAACTCTGGTCCGACGGCGTCCTGCCGATGAAGCCGGAGGATCTCGACGATTTCATCGTCTGGGCGGCCATCGGCGTGGTTTTGGGCGGCCGCACCGGCTATGTCCTGTTCTACGACCTGTCGCGCTATATCGCCCATCCGCTCGATATCTTCGCCGTCTGGCAAGGCGGCATGTCCTTCCATGGCGGCCTGCTCGGCGTCATCCTGGCCATGACGCTGTTTTCCTTTAAGCGCGGCATCCGCACCTGGTCTCTGTTCGATGTCGTGGCAGCCGGCGTGCCGGTCGGCCTTGGCCTCGTGCGCGTCGCCAACTTCATCAACTCCGAGCTCTGGGGACGGCCTACTGATGTGCCCTGGGCGATCGAATTCCCCAATGGCGGTCCGTTCACCCGCCATCCAAGCCAGCTCTACGAAGCCTTGCTCGAAGGGCTGGTGCTGTTTCTCGTGCTGCGCATCCTCACCCACTCGCGCCTCAAGCTGAAGACGCCGCGCTTCGTCGGCGGCGCTTTCATCTGCGGCTACGGCCTGTCACGCATCTTTGTCGAGTTCTTCCGCGAACCCGACCAGCAGCTCGGCTATCTCCTCGGCACCAACTGGCTGACCATGGGCATGATCCTGTCGACGCCGATGGTGCTGGCCGGAATCTGGGCGATGGCGACAGCCAAGCCAGTGATCCAAACGCAACAGCAAGCGACATGACGCGACTGAAATCCCGCATCGTCGACCTGATCGAGGCGGTTGGCCCGATGCCCGTCAACGAATACATGGCGCTGTGCCTGTGCGATCCGCGCGACGGCTACTACACGACACGCGAACCGTTCGGCGCGGCCGGCGACTTCATCACCGCGCCGGAGATCAGCCAGATGTTCGGCGAACTCGTCGCCATCTGGTTTTACCAGGCCTGGGCAGCGATCGGCCAGCCGATGCCGGTCACCATCGCCGAGATCGGCCCCGGCCGCGGCACGCTGATGAAGGACATGCTGCGCACCTTGTCGCGGCTCGATCCGGCCTTGGCCAATGGCGCCGCCATCGCCATGATCGAGACCAGCCCGCGCCTGACGGAAATCCAGAAACAGACGCTCGGCGCGACACCATTCGCTGTTTCCTGGCACGAGGTCGTCGGCACGCTGCCGCGGCAGCCGCTGCTGATCGTCGGCAACGAACTGTTCGATGCCGTGCCCATCCGCCAGTTCGTCCGCGCCGGCGCCGAGTGGCGCGAGCGCATGGTCGGCCTGGACGACGCGGACAATCTTTGCTTCTTCGCCGGCGTCGGCTCCGTCGACCCGACGCTGCTGCCCAGGGATGCAGTCGACGCGCCGCAAGGGGCGATCGTCGAAATCGCGCCGGCCCGCACGGCCCTGATGGCGGCGATCGCCGAGCGCATAGCCGGCGACGGCGGCGCCGGACTGTTCCTCGACTACGGGCATCTGCAGCCCGGTGTCGGCGACACGCTTCAGGCCCTGCGCCGGCACAATCACGAAGATGTGCTGGCCAGTCCCGGCGAAGCGGACCTTACCTCCCATGTCGATTTCGCCGCCCTTGCAGCGATCGTGCGCGCGCACGGTCTCGACACCTATCTGTCGACACAGGGCAATTTCCTGCTCGGCATGGGCATTCTGGAGCGCGCCGGCCAGTTGGGCGCGGATGCCGGCCAGCCGGCACGCGACGAGATATCGGATGCCGTCGAGCGCCTCGCCGGCCCGCAAGCCATGGGTGAACTCTTCAAGGTCCTCGCCATCGTTCCGCGCGGCATCTCCGTCAGGCCCTTCGCCACGGCGGATTGACTTTTCATCGCTACCCCTCCCAATCTCCCGTCCGGTAAAAGAGCGGCCGGACCGCCGGCCGCTTTTCCTTGACGAAACCGCCCACACGGACAACAACGCCCGCATGCTGAATCAGACCAAACCGGATCCCGTTCGGTCGCCGCTGCTGGACCAGGCGCAGGCACAAGGCATCCGTCACGGCTATTTCACCCGCATCGGCGGCGTCTCCACGGGCATCTACCAAGGCCTCAACATCGGCACCGGGTCGGATGACGACCAGGCGCTGGTGGCGCAGAACCGGGCTCGCGTCGCCGCCTGGATGGGCGTGCCCGCAAGCCATCTGTTGACCGCCTGGCAGATCCATTCGCCCGACGTCGTCATCGCCAGGGAACCCTTCGCGGGCGAGCGGCCCAAGGCCGATGCCATCGTCACCGACAGGCCGGGCATCGCCATCGGCGCCTCGACCGCCGACTGCGGCCCGGTTCTGTTCGCGGATACCGGCGCGCGCATCATCGGCGCCGCGCATGCCGGCTGGAAAGGCGCTTTCACGGGCGTGCTCGAAAACACCATTGCCGCCATGGAAAGCCTCGGCGCCCGTCGCGAAAACATCGTCGCCGTGCTCGGGCCTTCGATCGGCCCCGACAATTACGAAGTGGGGCCGGAATTCGTCGCCCGCTTCGTCGGTGCCGACAGTGAGAATGCGCGGTATTTCGTGCCTTCGGCACATGCCGGCCATTCGATGTTCGACCTCAACCGCTATACGATCGACCGGCTGGCCAGGGCCGGAGTGACGGCCGATGGCCTTGGCCGCTGCACCTATGCCGAGGAAGATCTGTTTTTCTCCTACCGGCGCACCACGCACCGCAAGGAGCCCGATTATGGCCGGCAGGTTTCGGCAATCGTTTTGGAGAAGGTATAATGGTGCTGCATTTTGAACGATCGGAATTCGACGCGCGGCGCGACCGGCTGATGATCGAGATGGCCGAGAAGAAGCTCGACGCCATCCTGCTATTCGCGCAGGAAAGCATGTACTGGCTGACCGGCTACGACACGTTCGGCTTCTGCTTCTTCCAGTGCCTGGTGGTGAAGGCCGACGGCTCCATGGTGCTTCTGACCCGCTCGGCCGATCTGCGCCAGGCGCGCCACACCTCGATCATCGACAACATCGTGCTGTGGACCGACCGCGACGGCGCCAATCCGGCGGTCGACCTGCGCAACCTGCTCAACGAACTCGACCTGCTCGGCGCCCGCATCGGCGTCGAATACGACACCCACGGCCTGACCGCCTTTAATGGCCGCCGCCTGGACGAGCAGTTGCAGACCTTCGGCCAGATTGCCGATGCTTCCGGCATCGTCGGGCGGCTGCGCCTGTTCAAGAGCCCGGCCGAGGTCGCCAAGGCGGAAAAGGCCGCCAATCTTTCCGACGACGCGCTGGACGCGGCGCTGCCGCTGATCAAGCAGGGCGGCGACGAAGCGCTGATCCTCGCCGCCATGCAGGGCGCGATCTTCGCCGGTGGCGGCGACTACCCGGCCAACGAGTTCATCATCGGCTCCGGCGTCGATGCGCTGCTGTGCCGCTACAAGGCCGGCCGCCGCAAGCTCACCAAGAACGACCAGCTGACACTCGAATGGGCCGGCGTCTTCCATCATTACCATGCGCCGATGATGCGCACGGTGCTGACCGGCAAGGTCTCCAAGCGCCATCAGGAGCTGTTCGACGCGGCGCGTGCAGCGCTTCTGGCCGTCGAAAAGGCGATGACGCCCGCAAACACCTTCGGCGACGTGTTCGACGCCCACGCCCGCACCATGGAAGCGCACGGCTTGACCAAGCACCGGCTGAACGCCTGCGGCTATTCGGTCGGCGCCCGCTTCACGCCGTCCTGGATGGACATGCCGATGTTCTACCAGGGTAATCCCGAGCCGATCGCGCCGAACATGACGCTGTTTGCCCACATGATCATCATGGATTCCGAGACCGAGACGGCGATGACGCTTGGCCGCACCTACCTGACCACCGAATCCCAGCCGAAGCCGCTGTCCCGCCATGATCTCGACTTGATCGTGCAGTGAATCCACAATGGGAGACGTTCTTCGCCAAGGAGTTAGAAGGCAAATGAGACGATCGCATGTGACGACCGTGTCATTGCTTGTGGCATTGGCTTTGACCGCCTGCACCAACGCAAAGGACGTCCTCGAACCTTCCGCCATCACCCCGCCGGCGGCTTCGGCACAGCCCGCACCCGCCACGCAAGGCAGCGCTGCGGGCACCGTTCCAGCCCCGGCGCCGGCCGCGACGGCCACCACGACGGCGGGCGCACCCGCCGCCGCGCCCGTCCCCTCCGCCCAGGCCGCCGCCATCCTGTCGAAGACCCGGCTGCAGATCGCGCCGATCGTCGGCGCTTCGGTGGAAGCCGCCACGCCGCTGACGGCGGAACTGCAGACACGCGCCAAGCAGCGCGGCATCACGCTGGCCGGAAGCCAGGACCAGACCGCTACCCACGTGCTCAAGGGCTACTTCTCGGCGATGACGGAGGGCAAGGACACCACCGTCATCTATGTCTGGGACGTCTACGACCCCTCCGGTAACCGGCTGCACCGCATCAACGGCCAGATGAAGGCGCCTTCGACCAATTCCGGCGGCAGCGCGGGCGCCGACAGCTGGAAGTCGGTCTCGCCGGCCACCATGCAGGCGATCGCCGACCAGACCATCGATCAGTTCGCGGCCTTTCTTAGCGGCAAGGCGAGTTGAGGTGTTGCCAGTCGGTGATGCCGAACAGTTTTCCTGGACTTAGCCGGCGGATTCACGATCTCGGTGCTTGCAATACCAGCGCGGGCCGCTAAAAGCCCGGTTAAAAGGCGCAGGAGAGTCCGCCGGACCTCTCCGTCCTCCACCAGGAACGGTGCATGAAACTCTTCGCGGGCAATTCCAACAGGGTGCTGGCCGAAGCGGTCGCCCGCTATCTCAACATCCCGCTGGGCAAGGCCAGTGTCAGGCGCTTCGCCGACCAGGAAATCTTCGTCGAAATCCAGGAAAATGTGCGCGGCGAGGATGTCTTCATCCTGCAGTCGACTTCCTTTCCGACCAACGATCACCTGATGGAATTGCTCATCATGATCGACGCCTTCATGCGCTCGTCGGCCAAGCGCATCACGGCGGTTATTCCCTATTTCGGCTACGCAAGGCAGGATCGCCGCGCTTCCGGGCGCACGCCGATCTCGGCCAAGCTGGTCGCCAACATGATCACCCGCGCCGGCGTGGACCGGGTTTTGACGCTGGATCTCCATGCCGGCCAGATCCAGGGCTTCTTCGACATCCCGACCGACAATCTGTTCTCGGTGCCGGTGATGGCCCGCGACGTCAAGGCTAAGTACAAGCAGCTCGGCAATGTCGTGGTGGTGTCGCCCGATATTGGCGGCGTGGTGCGTGCCCGCGCTCTGGCCAAGCGCTTCGACGCGCAACTCGCCATCGTCGACAAGCGCCGTGAGCGTCCGGGCGAATCGGAAGTCATGAACATCATCGGCGCCGTCGCCGGCAAGGATTGCCTTTTGATCGACGACATCGTCGATTCCGGCGGCACGCTGTGCAACGCCGCCGACGCGCTGCTGGCCAACGGCGCCACCAGCGTCACCGCCTACATCACCCACGGCGTGCTGTCGGGCGGCGCGGTCGCCCGCATCAGCGCCTCGAAGCTGCAGGAACTGGTGATCACCGATTCCATCCAGCCGACGCAGGGCGTGCTCGACGCGCCCAACATCCGCGTCATCTCGATCGCCGACCTGATGGGCGAAGCCATTTCGCGCACGGCGACCGAGGAATCGGTGTCGAGCCTGTTCGACTGAAAAGCCGGTTACCCCTGCGGCAAGGCCGAGGGTGCCGGGGCTTCTAACCGGGCCGGGGCTCGGCGCATGCCTTCGCCGGCATCACGCGCGCCGCGCATATAGCCGCGCGGCGAGGAACCCAGCATGCGCTTGAACATGGTGATGAAGGCCGGCACGCTGTCATAACCGAGATCCAGCGCCACCCGGGTGATCGGCTCGCCATCGGCGAGCCTCGGCAGCGCCGCGAACAGGCAGGCCTGCTGGCGCCAGGTCGACAGCGACAGGCCGGTCTGGCGCTGGAAGGCGCGCGTGAAGGAACGCCTGCTCATGCCGACGGTATCGGCCCATTCGTCGATCGTTGCGTGTGGTGAGGGTGCGGCGACGAAACGCCGGCAGAGCGTCGCCAGCTTGGGATCGGACGGGAACGGCAGGCCGAGCGGCCGCTCCGGCAATTGCGGGATCTCATGCAGGAGAAGGCTCATGATCAACCCGCCCCGCCCTTCCAGTTCGCCGCCTTGCGGCAGCTTCTCGGATTCCACGATCAGGCTGTGCATCAGGTCGGTGATGCCGACCACGCGCATGCCCTCCGGCAGGCCCGGGATCGCCTGCGGCATGACATAGACGGAGCGCATCGAGACATCGCCCAGCATCTCGACGGAATGTTCGATGCCGGCCGGAATCCACATCGCATGGTCCGGCGGCACCATCCAGCGCCCATGCCGCGTCGTCACCAGCACGACGCCGACCAGCGCGTGTAGCAACTGGCTGCGGCTGTGGTGGTGGTGCGGCACGTGATAGCCGTCCGGATATTCGGTCGGCAACACCACCGCCGGCCCGACCGCCTGCTCGAGCCACTGCCAACGCAACCCGTGCAATTGCTCGAGATCGGTGTGGCCGGCGCCGAAAATCTCCCTGGTTTTTGGCATTCGGTATGGCCCACTCGCGAAACTATTGGACCAAACCACGAAAGAAGTCGCTTGGCAACCGGACTATAAGGCTGCCTGCGGGAAGCCCCGCCACGTCGCCTGCGGGGACAACCCGCCAAAAAAGACTACGGAGCCTATCTTGACCGATACGACAGCCAGCAGCGTCGCGACACAAGCGACCGCCAGTCACGCTTCAGCCCAGGCGACGGCCTTCACCGTCATCCTGGCGGTGAGCCTCTGCCACTCCATCAACGACATCATGCAGTCGCTGCTATCGGCCATCTATCCGCTTCTGAAAGACAATTACGGCCTCGACTTCTGGCAGATCGGCTTGTTGACCTTCACCTTCCAGGTGACGGCATCCCTGCTGCAGCCGATCATCGGCGCGGTTACCGACAAGCGGCCGATGCCTTATTCGCTGCCCTGGGGCATGGCGTCCTCGCTGATCGGCCTGGTCGTGCTGGCCTATGCCGGACACTACTATCTGCTCCTGATCGGTGCCTCGCTGATCGGCATCGGTTCGGCGATCTTCCATCCGGAATCCTCGCGCATCGCCCGCTTCGCATCCGGCGGCCGGTTTGGCCTTGCGCAGTCGCTGTTCCAGGTCGGCGGCAATTTCGGCCAGTCCATGGGTCCCTTGCTGGCCGCCTTCATCGTCGTGCCCTTCGGCCAGACCAGCATCGCCTGGTTCGCCGTCGGCTCGCTGATCGGCATCGTCATCCTGTGGCAGGTCGGCGGCTGGTACAGCCGCCTGCGCGCCGCGCAGGGCAATCGCAAGACGGCAAGCTTCGTCTCGCCCTTCCCGCGCCGGAAGGTGATGTGGGCATTGGCGGTGCTGACCTTGCTGGTGCTGACCAAGAACGCCTACATCGCCAGCCTCGCCAGCTACTACACCTTCTATTCCATCCATAAGTTCGGCGTTTCGGTGCAGATGTCGCAGGTCATGCTGTTCCTCTTCCTCGGCTCTTCGGCGCTGGGCATCCTGCTCGGCGGCCCGTTCGGCGACCGCTATGGACAAAAGGCGATGATCTGGTTCTCGATCGTCGGCGTCCTGCCCTTCACGCTGGCGCTCCCCTACGCCAACATGGAATGGACGATGGTGCTGACCGTGCTGATCGGCCTGATCCTGTCGTCGGCCTTCTCCAACATCGTCGTCTTCGCGCAGGAACTGGTGCCGGGGCGTGTCGGCATGATCGCCGGCATCTTCTTCGGTTTCGCCTTCGGCGTCGGCGGCATCGCGGCCGCCGTGCTTGGCGTCGTCGCCGACATGAAGGGCATCGACTTCGTCTTCCAGATCTGCTCGTACCTGCCGTTCCTGGGACTGCTGACGGTGTTCCTGCCCAACATGAAGGAAGCCCGGAAGGCGCGAGCAACCGCTTAAGTCATCCGAGCTGTATCCAGGCAAAGGCACCGGCCTCACGGCGGGTGCCTTTGCCGTTCAGGTGGGAAGCATCTAGTCCTTGAAGAAAGCCAGCAGGTCGGCGTTGATGATTTCGGTGTGGGTCGTGGCCATGCCGTGCGGAAAGCCCTTGTAGACCTTGAGCTCGCCCTTCTTGAGCAGCTTGATGCTCAGCAGCGCCGAGTCGGCGATGGGGACGATCTGGTCGTCGTCGCCATGCATGACCAGCACCGGCACATCGATCGCCTTCAGATCCTCGGTGAAATCGGTTTCCGAAAAGGCCTTGATGCAGTCGTAATGCGCCTTGGTGCCGCCCATCATGCCCTGGCGGTACCAGTTGTCGACAACGCCCTGCGAAACCTCGGCGCCCGGACGGTTGAAACCGTAGAACGGGCCGGCGGGAACATCCACATAGAGCTGGGCGCGGTTGGCGGCGACGCCGGAACGGAAGCCGTCGAACACCTCGATGGGAAGGCCGCCGGGATTGGCTGGGGTCTTGAGCATGATCGGCGGCACCGCGCCGAGCAACGCTGCCTTGGCGACACGGCCGCCCGAGCCATACCGGGCAACATAGCGCGCCACCTCGCCGCCCCCGGTCGAATGGCCGACATGGATGGCATCCCTGAGGTCGAGATGCGCGACAAGTTCAGCCACATCGGCGGCATAGGTGTCCATCTCGTTGCCGATATCGGTCTGGGTCGAGCGGCCATGGCCGCGGCGGTCATGGGCGATGACACGGTAGCCCTGTGCCAGGAAGAATAGCATCTGAGCGTCCCAGTCGTCGCTGCTCAATGGCCAGCCGTGATGGAAGACGATGGGCTGACCGGTTCCCCAGTCCTTGTAATAGATTTGCGTGCCGTCCTTGGTGGTGATCGTGCCGCTGCCTGAGCCTGATTTGGTTTGCGAGGTCATCTCAATCTCCGTTCGATTAATGTCGCGATAAACAATATCGCGATATCAATCTCGCTAACGCAGCTTGATCTCCGTGTCCACAAAAATACGTATCGCGATATCATTTTTCGTAGTACATATCCCGGGCGCTTAATCGGCAAAGGAATGTTGTCGTGCCTCTCCCGTTGGACAATCAGCTCTGCTTCACGCTCTACGCCACCAGCATGGCGATCAATCGCACCTACAAGCCGATGCTGGACGAGATGGGCATCACCTATCCGCAATATCTCGTGCTCAACGCTCTGGGCGAGGCCGACGGCATGTCTGTCGGCACGATCGCGCACAGGCTCGCTCTGGAATCGAGCACGGTCACGCCGCTGGTCAAGCGCATGGAACAGGCCGGCCTGTTGACCCGCCAGCGCAGCCAGACCGACGAGCGCCAGGTGCAGGTCGACCTGACATCAGCCGGCCGCAAGCTGCTCGTGCAGTGCAACTGCCTGAACGAGACCCTGGTTAAGCGCTCGGGCATGACGCTGGCCGAGCTCGACGCCCTGAACCGGCAGGTCCAGGCACTGCGCGATGCCTTGAGCGGCGACCGGTAAGCGACGGCCTTCCCACCGCTTGCACGCCTGCCCACCTTCCGCTATAGAGCCGCCACCCGCGTAGACACCCTTGGAGGCAACGCGGCGGAAGGCTGCCTTCCCCTTGTGATCCGAACAAAGATCCGCTCGCTGCGGTTTCCGGCATTCGGACATCGAGGTCTGGCGGCTTTCGACGTTTACGGCTTGGGCACATCGCCGACCGTAGGCGCTCCATAACACGCGAAAGGAAAAACCATGAGCCACGATACTTACGAGCTCAAGGCCGAAGCGCGCGAACAGGTCGGTAAGGGGTCCGCCCGTGCAGTTCGCCGCAATGGTAAAGTGCCTGCAGTAATTTACGGTGACAAGCAGCCTCCCCTGGCGATCGCTCTCACCTACAAGGACATCTTCTACAAGATCCATGGCGGCGGGTTCCTGACCACGGTCGCCACGATTGATGTCGATGGCAAGAAGATCCAGGTCCTGCCGAAGGACTTCCAGCTTGACCCTGTCAAGGACTTCCCGATGCACGTGGATTTCCTGCGCATTGGCAAGGACACGGAAGTCAACGTCGATGTTCCCGTGCACTTCATCAATGAAGACAAGTCGCCCGGCATCAAGCGTGGCGGCGTGCTCAACATCGTGCGTCACGAAGTCGAGTTCCACTGCCCGGCCAATGCGATCCCGGAATTCATCACCGTCGATCTCACCGGCGCCGACATCGGCGATTCGATCCACATCTCGGCGGTCAAGCTGCCGGCCGGCGTCAAGCCGGTCATCTCCGACCGCGACTTCACCATCGCGACCGTTGCTGGTTCGGCGGCGATGAAGCCGGAGACGGAAGAGACGGTCGAGGCTGAGGCTCCCGAAGCGGCTCCGGCCGCCGAAGAGAAGTAACTCTTTCACGCCCGGAGCGGACGATGCCAGGGAAGACGGCGCTTGTCTTTGCAGGCCTCGGCAATCCGGGCGCGAAATATGCTCAAAACCGGCACAATGTCGGCTTCATGGCGGCGGACGCTATCGCTCGCCGCCATTCCTTTTCGCCCTGGTCGAAGAAGTTCCAGGGCCTGATTTCCGAAGGCACGCTCGGCGGCGAAAAGATCATCCTGATCAAGCCGCAGACCTTCATGAACCTGTCCGGCCAGTCGGTCGGCGAAGCGCTGCGCTTCTACAAGCTCGACCTTTCCGCCCTCACCGTCTTCTATGACGAGATCGATCTTGCCGAAGGTAAGCTGCGCATCAAGACCGGCGGCGGCGCCGGCGGCCACAACGGCATCCGCTCGATCGACGGCCATATCGGCAACGCTTATCGGCGCGTGCGCATCGGCGTCGGCCATCCCGGCGTCAAGGAAATGGTCCAGCATCATGTGCTCGGCGATTTCGCCAAGGCCGACCGCGAATGGCTCGACCCACTGCTCGACGCGATCGCCGACAATGCGGCGATGATCGTCAAGGGCGACGAATCCGGCTTCATGAACAAGGCCGCCCTTGCCATCCAGGGCAAGGCGGGCGCCGAGCCGGAAAAGCCGGCGCAGAAGCAGTCCAGCCCGAAACAGCAAAGCTCGAAACAGCAGAGCCACATTCGCCAGGCCCGCCCCCAGCAGGCGCCCGCCAAGCTACCCGAGACCGGCCCGATGGCCGCCATGCTGAAGAAACTCTTCGGCAACAAGGACTGAAGCATAGGCGCATGTGGCCTTACAGGGCTTGACGTTCCCAACCCCTATCGCCCATAGCCCTGATCAAATTTCGCTTTTCCCCGATAGGACCGGACAAAATGGGTTTCAAATGCGGCATCGTTGGCTTGCCCAATGTCGGCAAGTCGACGCTTTTCAACGCGCTGACGAGGACGGCCGCCGCGCAGGCCGCCAATTATCCCTTCTGCACCATCGAACCGAACACCGGCGAGGTGGCGGTGCCCGATCCGCGCCTGCAGAAGATCGCCGAGGTCGCCAAGTCGAAGGAGATCATCCCGACGCGCATCTCCTTCGTCGACATTGCCGGCCTGGTGCGCGGCGCTTCGAAGGGCGAAGGATTGGGCAACCAGTTCCTCGCCAACATCCGCGAGGTCGACGCCATCGTGCATGTGCTGCGCTGCTTCGAGGATGACGACATCACCCATGTCGAGGGCCGCATCGACCCGGTCGCCGACGCCGAGACGGTCGAGACCGAACTGATGCTCGCCGACCTCGACAGCATCGAGCGCCGCATCGTGCAGATCCGCAAGCGCGCCGGCAGCAAGGACAAGGAAGCGACCACGGTGCTGCCGATGATGGAGGCAGCACTAGAACTGCTGCAGGCCGGCAAACCGACCCGCATCCTGCTCAAGGGCATTTCGGCGGAGGACCTGCGCATCCTGCAGGGGCTGAACCTTCTGACCTCGCACCCCGTGCTCTATGTCTGCAACGTCGCCGAGGCCGATGCCGCGACCGGCAACGAGCACACCAGGGCCGTGGAAAAGATGGCCACCGCGCAGGGCGCCGGCACCGTCGTGATCTCGGCCGCGATTGAGGCCGAAGTCGCCCAGCTCTCGGACGAGGAAGAGATGGAGTTCCTGTCCTCGCTCGGGCTCGACGAGCCTGGCCTCAACAAGGTCATCCGCGCCGGCTACGACCTGTTGCATCTGATCACCTATTTCACCGCCGGTCCGAAGGAAACGCGCGCCTGGACCATCCACAAGGGCGACAAGGCCCCGCAGGCCGCCGGCGTCATCCACACCGACTTCGAACGCGGCTTCATCCGCGCCCAAACCATCGCCTACAACGACTTCGTCACGCTGGGCGGCGAAGTGGCGGCCAAGGAAGCCGGCAAGGCACGCGATGAAGGCAAGGAATACGTCGTCCAGGACGGCGACGTCATGCTGTTCAAGTTCAACACGTGATGTGACGGAAATCACGTCCCCCATGGCGCCGTGAAGTCCAAATCTCTCGGGGCGGCCACAAGCCGGCCTCAGCTACCGCCGATCACCCTGCGGCCTCCAACCCACACAGCGGCAATATTGGCGCGCCCCGCATTGAGCACAATCTTCTGGAAGACGTCGTCGCGCGTATCGTCGGCGGCGTTGAGGTGGATATTCGAGGCGCTCGCTTTCGTGTCGATCAGCAGCGCGTCGAATTCGTGTCCGACGCGAAAACTGCCCGTCGGCAGGTCGAGCGCTTCAGCACCTCCGGCAGTCGCCAGCCAGAACGCTTCCTGATGCGTGATCGGCTCGCCGGGCGCGCCGCGCTCCTCTGCCGGCAGACCGGCATGCACGCCGCTCTGCAGCGTCCTCGAGGCAGACAGCGCATGCCGGCAGCCATCGAACAGCGATGGGCTGTAGCCGCCTGAAATATCGGTGCCGAGACCGACATGCATGTGCCGGTCGAGTGCCGCGCGCAGCGGAAACACCGCATTGGCGAAGTAGATATTGGAGAGCGGGCAATGAGCGACGCCAGCGCCCTTCTCCTTGATCAGATCCATGTCCTGTCCGTCTATGAAGTTCGAATGCGCCAGGATCGTGTGGCGGGTGAGCAGGCCGAAACCATCGAGGCTTGCCGCATCGGTGCGGCCGAAGCGGTCTTCCACGAACTGTTTTGCCCAATCGCTTTCGGAGCAATGGGTCTGCACGTGGCAGCCGAACTCCTCGGCGAGCTCGCCCAGCCCCTGCAAAGCCGCATCCGTGCAGCTTGGAATGAAGCGTGGCGTTATCACCGGCTGGACCAGCGGCCTTTCGCCCGGACCCAATGACCTGACCGCTTCGATGAAGCGCCTGGTATCCGAAACGGCACTTGCCGCATCGGTATCGCGGTAGAAGGGTGGGCACTGTTCGGGATCGTCCATCACCACCTTGCCGACCAGAGCGCGCTGGCCCTTTTCGAGGCATGTCTCGGCGAGCGCCACGCTCGCCTCGACGTGGACGGTGGCGAAATAGAGCGCCGTGGTGGTGCCGTTGGCGAGAAGATTGTCGACCAGATCGGCATAGACCTCGCGAGCATAGTCCAAATCCGCATAGCGGGCCTCGAGCGGAAAGGTGTATTTCTGCAGCCAGACTTCGAGCGGCACATCCAGCGCCTTGCCCATCTGCGGCCATTGCGGCGCATGGATGTGCAGGTCGATGAGTCCGGGCAGCAGGAACTGCCCCTCACCGAGTTCCATCAGCCTGCCAGCCTGACGGGCATCGCTCATCGTCACCGCGTATTCCGGGTGGCCGGGCGCCAGGATCTCGGCTATGCGCCCTTGCGCACCAACGCAGAACAGATGCTCCTCCAGCACCTCCAGCCTGCCACGCTCGGGCGTGTGGAAGGCAGTGCCAAGCAGCGTGAACGGTTCTGCCGTCATATTGTCGCTCCGGTTCTGCTGGCGCGCGGGACTGCCGACGCGTGGCCTAGAAGAAAACAGTTGGCAAACATTTCCACCGCTGTCCTTTGCCGCCGACTGATCCCATGATCGGCCGGGGATTTCCAGAGGGGACATCATGGAACGCGTTGCGCCAGAAGTCACTTTGATCGCTCAGCCGGACGATCCGTTGCCGCTGGGCAAGGCCACCCTGCTCGGCCTCCAGCACGTGCTGGCGATGGACGTCTATATCGTGCCGTTCATCATCGCTTCGGTGCTTGCCTTCAGCGTCGGCGACGCCGGCGCCTTCATCCAGTCGGCCTTCGTGGCGGCCGGCGTCGCAACCCTGATCCAGTCGCAGCTTCTGATGCGCCTGCCGGTCGTCCAGGGACCGTCCTTCGTCCCGATCGGCGCGGTGCTGGCGATTGCCTTCGGCGCCGGCGGCGGCATGGCAGGACTGTCCGCCGTGATCGGCGCGCTCATTCCGGGCGCCATACTGGTCATGCTGCTTGGCTCGCCGACAAAGCTCTTCCACCGTCTCGTCAACCGCTTCGTGCCGCCCATCGTTGGCGGCGCCATCATCATCGTCGTCGGGGTCGCGCTGATGCCGGTGGCGCTGAAGGAGAGCGTGTTCGCCGTCCACGGCGCCGCCACCGTCGGCGGCAACATCATCCTCGCCTTCATCGCCGCGGCAGTGCTTGTCGGCTGCATGCTGACCGGCATGGCGCTTGGCGCGAAAGGCGCCTGGCTGCGCCTGCTGTCCGTCATCATCGCGCTTGTCGCCGGCAGCGTGGCGGCCGCTTTCATGGGTCAGTTGGACATGACGGGCGTTTCCGCCGCGACCTGGTTTTCCATGCCGCGCATTGCATTCCTCAATCTCGACGTGACCTTCTCCTGGTCTGCGACGCTGACGATGCTGATCGTCTATATCGTCGTCCTCGCTGAAACCACCGGTACCTGGTTCGCGGTCGGCGCCGTCATCGATAGGCCGCTCTCGGACCAGCAACTCGACCGGGGCGCTACCGGCGAAGGCCTCGGCTGCCTCATCAGCGCGCTGCTGTGCAGCACACCGGTCACCGGCTATTCGTCCAATGCCGGCATCATCGCCATAACCGGCATCGCCAGCCGTGCCGCCTTCGCGGCGGCCGGCATCTTCCTGGTGCTGTTCGGGCTGATCGGCAAGCTCTCCGCGGTCATCGCCTCGATCCCGGGACCGGTGATCGGTGGCGTCTTCGGCGTGCTGTGCGTCGTCATCGCCATGAACGGTTTTCGCGTGGTGCGCGCCACGCCGCTGACCGAAAGGAACATGCTGGTCATCGGCCTGCCGATCCTGATGGCGCTGTTCGCCACACTGGCGCCGCCGGATTTCATCAAGACGTTGCCCGACATCGTTCAGTATATTTTAGGCTCATCCATCGCCTTCGGCGCCGTCTGGGCGATCGTCCTGCACCAGATCCTGCCGAACGCCCGCTAGACTATCGGAGGCGCGCGGCTGGCGCCGACCGCCGCCGCGGGCCCGATCGCGCCGGCTGGCTCACCAGAAAGGGCTTGACCAAACCGCCGGCGGCCTGCATCCGGGTTTTGCCGATCCATGCGGATCGCGCATTCTACAACCGGATTTGCAGACCATGACCGCAAAGACATGGGCGTATGAGGACTTCGTCGAGGGAGCCTCGTTCGATCTCGGCACCAAACAGGTGAGCGCGGCCGAGATCATCGAGTTCGCCAGCGAGTTCGACGCCCAGCCGATGCACCTCGACGAGGAGGCCGGCAAGGCCAGCATTCTCGGTGGCCTCTCGGCTTCGGGTTGGCACACCTGCGCCATGTTCATGCGCATGCTGTGCGACGCCTTCCTGCTGGACTCCACCTGCCAGGGTGCGCCTGGCGTCGATCAGGTCAAATGGAAAAAGCCGGTGCTCGCCGGCGATACGCTGCGGGGCAACCTGGTGGTTCTGGCCAGGCGCCTGTCGAAGTCGAAGCCGCAACTCGGCTTCGTGGCCATGCGCAGCGAACTGGTCAACCAGCGCGGCGAAAGCGTCTTCGAGCTCGAGAATTCCGTCATGTTCCTGACGCGCGATGCCGCGGGGAATGCGTCATGACACTGGACGAATTCTTCCGCATCGGCACCACGGTGACGCTGGGCTCGCACACATTCGAACCCGAGGCGATCAAGGCGTTCGCCCGCAAATACGACCCGCAGATCTTCCATATCGACGAGGAGGCCGCGAGGAAGAGCGTGCTCGGCGGGCTCTGCGCCTCCGGCTGGCACACCGCGGCCACCTGGATGAAGCTGAACCTGGAGACCCGCCTGGACGCCGAAGGCTGGGGCGGCCCGGTGCCCGAATTCGGCCCCTCCCCCGGCTTCAAGAACCTGAAATGGCTGAAGCCCGTCTATGCCGGGCAAACCATCACCTTCACCCGCACGGCGCTTTCCCACCGCCCCATAGCGTCCCGCCCCGGCTGGCGTTTGCTGGCGTTGCTCTGCGAGGCCTCCGATTCGACCGGCGGCAAGGTGCTGGAGTTCGAAAGCGCGGTGCTAGTGAAGGTTGGGTGAGGCGTCTCTTCCTTCTGCCCTTGTGGGAGAAGGGAAAATCCGCACCCTTCAATGCCCTTCGAAGCCGATCAGCGTCCGCACCGGCACGCCGAGCGCTTCGAGCTTGGCGCGCCCGCCCAGATCCGGCAGGTCGATGACAAAGCAGGCGGCGAGGATGTCGGCGCCGATCTGGCGCAGCAGCTTGACCGCCGCTTCCGCCGTGCCGCCGGTGGCGATCAGATCGTCGACCAGGATCACCTTCTCGCCGGGCGCGACGCCGTCCTTGTGCATTTCCATCTCGTCCAGCCCGTATTCCAGGCTGTAGGCGACGCGCACGGTCTCATAAGGCAGCTTGCCCTTTTTGCGGATCGGCACGAAGCCGGCCGAAAGCTGGTGGGCGACGGCGCCGCCCAGGATGAAGCCGCGCGCTTCGATGCCGGCGATCTTGTCGATCTTCTGCCCGGCATAGGGATGCACCAGCTCGTCGATGGCGCGGCGGAAAGCGCGCGCGTTGCCGAGCAGCGTGGTGATGTCGCGAAACAGGATGCCAGGCCTGGGATAGTCCGGAATGGTGCGGATCGACGCCAGCAGCGTGTCTTCGAGCGAGGATTTCATGAAGCGGCTCCGGATGATCCAGCTGACAGAAGCGAAACGGCGCGGGGCCGATCGTAACCCGGCGCGACCGACAACGGCTAGCGCGATGTGACGGTCGAGACAAGCACATCCGGCATGTGCGGTGACGGCCATGTGACACCGCACAGGTGTGGCGGTGTAATCCACCCCAAAAGCAGAAAGGGCGCCTCGCGGCGCCCCATGTCGTGCTCCGAACGGCCGCCTTAGTGCGCGACGGCTTCCCACACCTTGCGCTTGGTCATGTAGACCAGGGCGCCGAACAGGAGCAGGAACACCAGCACGCGGAAGCCCATCTTCTTGCGGTCTTCCATGTGCGGCTCGGCCGCCCATGTCAGGAAGGCAGCCACGTCGCGGGAATACTGGTCGATAGTCTGCGGCGAACCGTCGTCATAGGTCACCTGGCCGTCCGAGAGCGGCTTGGGCATCTTCAACGACACGCTGGACATGAAGTACGGATTGTAGTGCGTGCCTTCCGGGATGACCATTCCGGCCGGCGGCGTCTGGTCGTAGCCGGTCAGCAGCGAATGGATATAGTCGGGGCCGCCCGCGTCATACTGGGTGAAGATGTCGAAGACGAACTGCGGAAAGCCGCGCTCGACGCCGCGCGCCTTGGCCAGCAGCGACATGTCAGGCGGCGCCGCGCCGCCATTGGAGGCAGCGGCGGCTTCCTCGTTGGCGAACGGCGCCGGGAAATGATCGGACGGCTTGCCGGGACGGTCGAACATGTCGCCGGCATCGTTGGGGCCGTCATGGATGGTGTACTCGGCCGCCAGCGTCTTGATCTGGGCGTCGCTGTAGCCGAGGTCCGAAAGCGTGCGGAACGCCACCAGGTTCATCGAATGGCAGGCCGAGCAGACTTCCTTGTAGACCTTCAGGCCGCGCTGCAGCTGCGCCTTGTCATAGGTGCCGAACGGGCCGGTGAAGCTCCAGCTCATTTCCTTCGGCTCGTTGATCGGGAAATGCGTCGGAGCCGCCGCGTTGTGCGCCTCTTCGGCCGCGAACGCCCAAGTGCCTGCTACCCCAGTGCCGGCGGCCACAAGGCCGACCAGCGCCAGCGAGGTGAGAATCTTTTTCATGCCAAATCCCCTTAGATTCTCTACCGCTCAGCCCTTGGTCTCAGGTGCTGCCATGGCGCCCGCCGGATGTCCGCTGCCGCCCTTGTTCTTCTCCAGCACCGCCTCGGTGATCGAATTCGGCAGCCTGCGCGGCGTCTCGATCAGGCCGAGCACCGGCAGGATGACGAGGAAGAAGGCGAAGTAGAACAGCGTCGCAGCTTGAGCGTAGCCAACGTAGTTGCCCACGACCTCACCGGTTAGGAGGCTCAACAGACCGCCGCCTTCCGCCGGCTGCGAGCCCAGCCAGCCCAGCAGGATGGCATTGGCCACGAACAGCCAGAAGAACAGCTTGTACCAGGGCCGGTAGACCGCCGAGCGCACCTTGGAGGTATCGAGCCACGGCACCAGGAACAGCATGACGATGGCGCCGAACATGCACAGCACGCCGCCGAGCTTGGAATTGATCGGCCCGATGTTGAAGGTGATGGCGCGCAGGATCGCGTAGAACGGCAGGAAGTACCATTCCGGAACGATATGGGCCGGGGTCTTCAACGGGTTGGCGACCGTGTAGTTGTCCGGATGGCCGAGATAGTTCGGCAGGTAGAAGACGAAATAGGCGAAGATGAACAGGAACACGATCATGCCGAACGCGTCCTTGATGGTTGCGTAGGGGGTGAAGGCGACTGTGTCGGTCTTCGACTTGACCTCGATGCCGGTCGGGTTCGACTGGCCGACGACATGCAGCGCCCAGACGTGCAACACGACGACGCCGGCAATCATGAACGGCAGCAGGTAATGCAGCGCGAAGAAGCGGTTGAGCGTCGGATTGTCGACGGCAAAGCCGCCGAGCAGGAGCTGCTGGATCCAGTCGCCGACCAGCGGAATAGCGCTGAAGAAGCCGGTGATGACGGTGGCGCCCCAGAAGCTCATCTGCCCCCATGGCAGCACATAGCCCATGAAGCCGGTCGCCATCATCAGGAGGTAGATGATGCAGCCCAGGATCCACAGAAGTTCGCGCGGCGCCTTGTAGGAACCGTAATAAAGACCGCGGAAGATGTGCAGGTAGACGGCGATGAAGAAGAACGAGGCGCCGTTGGCATGCATGTAGCGCAGGAGCCATCCCGAATTCACGTCGCGCATGATCTTCTCGACCGAACCGAAGGCGAGATTGGTGTCGGCCGTATAGTGCATGGCCAGCACGATGCCGGTCAGGATCTGCGCCACCAGCATGATCGCCAGGATGCCGCCGAAGGTCCACATATAGTTCAGGTTGCGCGGCACCGGATAGGCGATGAAGCTGTCATAGACCATCCTGGGCAGCGGCATGCGGGCGTCGAACCAGCGTTCGATACCGGTCTTCGGCGTATAGGTCGAGTGTCCCTCGCTCATCGAAATATCCCCTGCCTCAACCGATAAGGAGTTTGGTGTCGGAAACGAACTTGAATACCGGAATCGCCATGTTCTCCGGCGCCGGGCCTTTGCGGATGCGGCCGGCAGTGTCGTATTGCGAGCCATGGCACGGGCAGAACCAGCCGCCGAAATCGCCTTCCTGGCCGAGCGGAATACAACCCAGATGGGTGCAGACCTGAACCATCACCATCCAGGCTTCCTTGCCGGGCGTGGTGCGGTTGGCGTCGGTCGCCGGCGCATCGGCCGGCAAATTGGCGTTGCGCGCGATCGGATCCTTGAGATCGGAGAGGCTGACGGCCTCGCCTTCCTTCATTTCCTTCTCGGTGCGGTTGCGCACCACGACGGGCTTGCCGCGCCACTTGACGATCAGCGAGCTGCCAGGCGTCAGCGAGGAGACATCGACCTCGACCGAAGCGAGCGCCAGCGTCGAGGCGTCGGGGCGCATCTGGTCGATGAACGGCCAGGCGAAGGCACCGGCGCCGACCACGGCGGCCATGCCGGTGGCGACGTAGAGAAAATCTCGACGGTTGGGATCGTGGATGTCGGTTGCGCTCACGGGTGCCTGATCCTTTCGCCTCTTCCGCGCCGGTGGTCGAGCCTTGTTCCCCGCTCAATCACGCCAACCCGACAGCGCATGGCGAACAGGCTAGCGAATTCCTCCGGCATTTGGACTTCGGTTTATGCGTGAAGCCCGTTCTTGTCCAGACGGGTGAAGGCACAAGGGCAGATTGTCGCGGGGACAAAATACCCGGTCGCCCGGCGGGACAGCCAGGTGCCGTGAAAGGCGGCTAAACAGCCGGGAAACAACCGCAAATCCGATGCCTGGCTTCGCCTCGACACTGAGCATCGGCGTGATCTATCCTTGGCCGCATGGCGCACGTCATCGATCGCGAGGAATGGGCTGTTCGCTCCAACCACTGGAAGGGCGAACTGCAATGTGGCGCCTACGGCTCCAACTCCTGCCTGATCTTCAACTACCTGCCCGACGTCGGCGGCGGCCCGCGGCTGCACGCGCATCCCTATGCCGAGATCTTCATCATCCGCCAGGGGACCGGCTTGCTCACGGTCGGCGACCAGGAGATCGAAGCCACCGCCGGTCAGATCGTCATCGTGGCGCCGCACACGCCGCACAAATTCACCAATCTCGGCCCGGGTCCGCTGGAAACGACCGACATCCACGAAAACGGTAGCTTCATAACCGAATGGCTGGAGTGATTCCTGCATAGCCCTGGCGGATTCCCGGTTGGCGCCTAGATCTTCGGCATAGGCGCCATCCGGGAAGCCGCCAGGGCCAGGACATGCAAACCTCGACCATCGAAATCGAAGGGCTGAGCATTGCCATGCGCGAGGCAGGCCCTGCCGGAGCGCCGGCTTTCCTCCTGCTGCATGGATGGCCGCAAAGCTCCTACGCCTTCGAGCGGGTGATCGGCCGGCTGGCGGCCGACTACCGGGTCGTCGCCCCTGACCTGCCCTGCATCGGCGGCTCGCAAGGCCTGCCCGGGGCCGGCGACAAGAGAACCCTGGCGAGACTGATGCGAGGCGTCGCCGAGGTTTGCGGGCTGCGGCAACTCGTGGCCGCCGGCCATGATGTCGGCGGCCAGATCGTGTTTGCCCTGTTGAGAGACCATCCGGACATCCTTTCCGGCGCGGCGATCATGGATGTCGTCATTCCAGGCATTGCGCCGTGGGAGAAGGTCATTCGCGATCCGCGGATCTGGCACTTTGCGTTCCATGCCGTCCCGGCCTTGCCGGAAACGCTGGTCAGCGGCCATCAGAGCGCCTATTTCGACTTCTTCTTCAATGTGCTTTCGAAGGATCGAGCCTCGATCCCTGACGACGCCAGGGAAATCTACGCCAAGGCCTATTCCCGGCCGGAAAGCCTCCAGGCGGGGTTCGACTGGTATCGCGCCTTTCCCGAGGATGCCAAGGCCAATGCCGCGCGGCCCGCGAAGCCGATTGCGATTCCGGTGCTGTATCTGAGGGGTGCGGCCGAGTCCGGCGACATCGGCGACTATGTCGATGGCCTGCGCGCCGCCGGGCTCTCAAATGTCGAGGGCGACATCATAGCCGACAGCGGACATTTCGTTGCCGACGAAAATCCCGATGCGCTTGCCGCCCGCCTGGCGCGCTTCCACGGGGAAATCAGCGCGGCAAGCTCCAGCTCTACATGGCGCCAAGCCTGACCAGCACGGCTTTCGGGATATCGTATTCGCGGATGACGGCGTCATGCTTGCGAAAGCCGCACAGCTCTCGCTGGATGAAATAGCCATGCACCGCCGCGGCCGCCTCCTTGAGCAGACGGGGGCGCAACTTATCGTCGCCATTGTCACGCAGCCTGGCCAGGGTTTCTTCCACGCGCTGTCCGGCGCGACCGAGTGCCGCCGCCTTCTCGGCGAGGATTTCATGGCCAAGCGCGTCGAAGGCCGCCTCGGCAGCCGACGTGCCGGCAAGATGAGATGGCGGACGCAAGGACATTTCAGTTGCCTTTCCCGAACACCATGCGGTGGGTGACGAATTCTTCGCCTTCCAGGCGCTGAAAGCCAAGCCGTTCATAAAAACCGAAGGCTTCCGGCGGCGCGCGAGTGTTCAACACGGTGAAATATTGGCGGGCCCGGTCGATCACGGTCTCGACCAGCATGCGGCCAAGGCCGTTGCGGCGATGGCGTGAGCTGACGAACAGGTGCCGGACCCGGCCCTGGTCCCTGCCCTCGAAATAAGGATCGATGTTCAGCCCGCAAACGCCGGCGAGTTCGGCGCCATGCCATGCTCCAAACAGCGCCTCGCCCCGCCTCAGGAACTTGTTGCGGCCGCTTGCCCAGCCATCGCCCAGGCGCACCAGCATCCAGTAACCCTCCAGCCGGCTCTCTTCCTTCAACGCGTCGAAGGCCGCCACGGTTGGTCGCAAACGCTTGAGCACGTAGCCGATCCCTGGGCCGATTTCTGGGCCGACCTCTGGGCCGATTTCCGGGCTGGCCTCTGGCGATCCACCCATGCGCCTACTCCGCCGGCCGCGTCTCTTCCAGCACGCTTTCCTCGTGATAGAGGAAGCCGCCGGATTGGCGCTTCCACAGCCGGGCATAGAGCCCGTCGAGCGCCACAAGTTCGTCATGCGTGCCTTGCTCGACGATGCGGCCGCCGTCCAGCACTACCAGCCGGTCGAGGGCCGCGATCGTCGACAGCCGGTGCGCGATGGCGATCACGGTCTTGTTCTCCATCAGCCGCGTCAGATTCTCCTGGATCGCCGCCTCGATGTCGGAATCGAGTGCCGACGTCGCCTCGTCGAGGATCAGGATCGGCGCATCCTTGAGGAAGACGCGGGCGATGGCCACGCGTTGGCGCTGGCCGCCCGACAGTTTGACGCCGCGCTCGCCGACGAAGGCTTCGTAGCCATGGCGATCCCTGTTGTCGCGCAAGGTGAGGATGAATTCGTGGGCCTCGGCCTTCTTCGCAGCCGCGATCACCTGCGCGTCGGTCGCATCGGGCATGCCGAGCTTGATGTTGTCGCGTAGCGAGCGGTGGAACAGGGCGGTGTCCTGGCTGACGACGCCGATATTGGCGCGCAACGAATTCTGCGTCACACCAGAGACGTCCTGGCCGTCGATGGTGATCTGGCCGCTTTCGAGATCGTAGAGGCGCAGGATCAGGTTGGCCAGCGTCGTCTTGCCGGCGCCCGATGGCCCGACCAGCCCGACCTTCTCGCCCGGCTTGACGACAAGGTGGATACCGTTCAGCACGCCGAACCCCTTGCCGTAATGGAACTCGACATTCTTCACGTCGATGCGTCCGCCCGTCACGACCAGCTCCTTCACGCCCGGTTCATCGGTCAGGCCGAGCGGCTGCGAGATCAGCGCCTTGGAGTTCTCCAGCACGCCGAGGTTTCGCAAGATGCCGTTCATCTGCATCATCACCCGGCCGAGCAGCATGTTGAGCCGCAGCACCAGCGACAGCGTAAAGGCGACGGCGCCGACGGTGATCGAACCCTCGACCCAGAGATAGACGGCAAAGCAGCCGATCGCCGTAATCATAACGCCCGAGAGCGTCGTCAGCGCCATGCGCACGCCGGTCAACCGGCGGGTGAAAGGCCGCAGCGCGTCGAGATAGATGTCGAAGCCGTTCCTGATGTAGCGGTCGTCGCCGTCGGCCGCGAACAGTTTCAGTGTTTGCACGTTGGAATAGGAATCGACGATGCGGCCATTGATCATCGAGCCCGCCTCGGCTGTCGCTTCGGCGTGCTTGCGGATCGCCGGCAGGTAGCGCCTGGCCAGAAAGCCGAAGGCGGTGATCCAGATCACCACCAATGCCGCCAGCCTGAGGTCCAGCCCTGCGACCAGGGCCAGCGTCGTCACCGTATAGACGATCATGAACCAGACGACCTCGATGAAGCTTTCCATCAGGTCGCCGGTCGCCTGCCCCGCCTGCCAGACTTTCGTCGCGATTCTGCCGGCGAAATCGTTCTGGAAGAAGGCGTAGGACTGGCGCGAGACGTGCCGGTGCGCCTGCCAGCGCACCAGATTGTAGAAGCCGGGCGTGATCGTCTGTTCGTCGACCAGCGCCGACAACCCGACGACCACGGTTCGGATGACCAGCACCACCGCGACCATGAACACAAGTTCGGGGCCGGCGGCGGTCCACAGCGCGTGCCAGCTCCGCTCGCCGGGCAATTGATCGAGAATATCGACCAGCCGCCCGACAAAATAGAACAGGCCGGCCTCGACCAGCGGCGCGATGCCGCCGATGACCAGCATGGCGAAGAAGGCGAACTTCGCCTGGCCGACATAGTGCCAGAGGAAGCCGGCGACGCTGGCCGGTGGCCGAAGATTCGCCGGCTCCCTGAACGGATAGACCCAGTTCTCGAACCAGCGGTAGACGGCTGTCATCATGCGGCGGCCATCATTCTGCGGCTTGTCCCTTTACAACTGCGTCGTTGGCGGCGTCGACCGGGCCGTCCTCGAGGAGGAACCCACCCGACTGGCGCTGCCAGAGCTGCGCGTAGAGCCCGCCTCTGGCGACCAGTTCCTCGTGCGAACCCTCCTCGATGACGCGGCCCTGGTCCATCACCACGAGCCTGTCCATCGCCGCGATGGTCGACAGCCGGTGCGCGATGGCGATGACGGTCTTGCCTTGCATGAGCCTGTAGAGATTCTCCTGGATGGCGGCTTCCGCCTCGGAATCGAGCGCCGACGTCGCCTCGTCGAGGATAAGTATAGGCGCGTCCTTCAACATAACGCGAGCAATGGCGATGCGTTGCCGCTGGCCGCCGGACAGTTTGACGCCGCGGTCGCCGACATAGGCGTCGAAGCCCTGGCGGCCGCTGTGGTCCGAAAGCGCCGATATGAAATCAAGCGCCTCGGCCCGCCGCGCCGCCTCGACAAGCATGTCATCGCTGGCATCGGGGCGGCCGTAGAGGATGTTCTCGCGCACAGAACGATGCAGCAGCGAGGTATCCTGTGTGACCATGCCGATCTGGGCGCGCAGCGAATCCTGCTTCACGCCAGCGATCTCCTGGCCGTCGATCAGGATCCGGCCGGATTCCAGGTCGTAGAAGCGCAAGAGCAGATTGACCAGTGTCGACTTGCCGGCGCCCGAGCGTCCGACGATGCCGACCTTCTCGCCCGGCTTCACCGCCAGCGACAGGTTTTCGATGACGCCCTTCTGTTTGCCGTAATGGAAGCGAATGTCCTCGAAGCGGATATCGCCTTTGGAAACGCCGATCTCCTTGGCCTCCGGCCTGTCCTCGACGAGGCGCGGCAGCGAGATGGAGGCAATGCCGTCCTGCACCGTGCCGATATTCTCGAACAGGCCCGACATTTCCCACATGATCCACTGCGACATGCCCCACATGCGGAGCACCAGGCCGATGACGACGGCGACCGCGCCGATCGTCACCGCTTGTC
The DNA here is from genome assembly GCF_020164715.1 of Mesorhizobium sp. ESP7-2. NCBI lineage: Bacteria > Pseudomonadati > Pseudomonadota > Alphaproteobacteria > Hyphomicrobiales > Phyllobacteriaceae > Mesorhizobium > Mesorhizobium sp. ESP7-2. The sequence continues at coordinate 64,089 of NZ_JAIUGQ010000015.1, read as the reverse complement.
CCATCCACAGCCACAGCGAGATGGCGGTGACCGAGAACAGCAGCAGCGCGTTCAATATGTAGAGCGAGCCGAACAGCACCGTCACCAGCCGCATCGACCGGTAGACCGTGTCGAGGAAGCCCATCATGCCCTCCCTGGCGAAGGCGGCCTCGCGGCGCGAATGGGAAAACAGCTTGACCGTCTGGATGTTGGTGTAGCTGTCGACGACGCGGCCGGTCATGGTCGAGCGCGCATTGGCCTGCTCCTCGCCGACCTTGCCCAGGCGCGGGATGAAAAAGCGCAACAACAGGATATAGCCGACCAGCCAGACGCCGAGCGGCGCGGCCAGCCGCCAGTCGGCCGAACCGACGATCAACAGCATGCCGAGGAAATAGACGATGACGTAGTTCAGGACGTCGATCACCTTGATGACGCATTCGCGCACGGCAAGTGCTGTCTGCATCAGCTTGGTGGCGATGCGGCCGGCGAACTCGTCCTGGTAGAAACTCATCGACTGCTTGAGCAGGTAACGGTGCACCTGCCAGCGGATCCGCATGGGATAGTTGCCCATCAGCGTCTGCTGGTTGAGCAGCGAATGCAGCCAAACCGTGCCGGGCAGCGCAAATAGGACGATGAAGGCCATGCCGGCGAGCTTCCAGCCCTCCGTCTGCAGGAAGGTCTCGCGGTTCTGCCCCGACAGCCAGTCGACGATGCGGCCGAGGAAGCCGAACATCCACACTTCCGCGATGGCGATGGCCGCCACCAGCACCGCATCGACAAGGATATAGGGCCATGCGCCGCGCGTATAATGCAGGCAGAAGGCAACCAGCGTCTTGGGCGGCTCGACCGGTTCCGCGGACGGGAACGGGTCGAGCCTTCTTTCAAACCAGCTAAACAACAACATAGGTCATGCCTGTAAAATCTGTTTTCCGCTTACGCGGCTTGGCGACGTACAAAGTCCTCGGACCGCATGGCGTCGAGGGCCGACGCGCCGGAATCATCCGATGCGTCGGCCCTGCTTCGCGCAATATAGGGGCTCTCCGGCTTTTCGCCGACAGGCACCTTTGTCGATCCTGACGACACGGTGCCAGTGCGGTTTTTCGCGCCCGGCCGGATCAGCCGGATAATCCGGCGCACCAGCGACGGCCGGCTCGGGTCGGGAACCGCGTGCGAGAAATCGACATCCGGCAGCATGCCGCGATGCGGACGCCGGCGCACTTCGGCATGAACCGCCGACGAATAGGTGTCGCCGATCAGCAGCGCCCAGGTCGGCAGCCGGTGGATATGCAGGCTCCTCGAGCCCGGTATTCTGTATGGATCGAACATCGGTCCGTCCTCCGTGTTGAAATAGAGATAAAAAGGATGATCGACATCGTGCCGCGGGATCGGCGGCGGATCAGTCGGGACGCGTTGGGACGGGGCCATAGGCCCCTTCGGCAGCTTGAAAAACATCGCAGGATTCCTTCGAAGACCAGGGTATGGCTTCGGCGGAAATCGGTGCGGAAGTGTCTAAAAGATCAGAAGAAACGTCGTACCGAAACCGCCAGGGCGCAAGTAAGCCCACGGGTGGGGCGCTGGATGTGCATGGCCATCATGAATTACCCCTCCATCGGTTCGGGTTGACAATGTTGGTCGTATACTCGACTTCGCTGAAAATGGCCACCCGCAGGTCCAGGAATTTCCAAAACCGCGAAGCAGCTGTGGCGGATCTGCCACTTATTAGAAGGACGCGAAAGTGAACCGTGGTCTCCGCATCGCGCTCTACCAGCCTGACATTGCCGGCAATACCGGGACAATCCTGCGCTTCGCCGCGTGTCTCGGCCTTGGCGTCGACATCATCGAGCCGGCCGGCTTTCCGCTCTCCGACAAAGCGCTCAAGCGCGCCGGCATGGACTACCTCGAAATGGCGGCCTTGACCCGGCATGTTGACTGGCATGCCTTCGAGGAGTGGCGCAAGGTCCGCGCGGATCGGCTGGTGCTGCTGTCGACCAAGGCTGCGACCCCCTACACCGACTTCAGTTTCACCGACCGCGACATCCTCCTGTTCGGGCGCGAATCCGCGGGCGTGCCGGATCCAGTCCATCAGGCGGCGGATGTTCGGCTGACCATCCCGATGCGGCCCACTGCGCGCAGCCTCAACGTCGCCCTTTCCGTGGCCATGGTGGCGGGCGAAGCCATCCGGCAACTCGGCTAGGGGATCGCCGGCAGCGCGGTCAGCGGTGATTTTTGCCCAGGCGCACATCCGCCTTCTCCTTCGTTTGCACATCCAGGCTTTCTTGGCTACAAGCTCAACTTAACTTGAGGTCAAGCGGAAAATTACGAGATGGCACCAGCGTTGGAATTGACGGTCGGCCAGGTGGCCGCGCGCAGCGGCGTGGCGGTGTCGGCGCTGCACTTCTATGAAGCCCGCGGGCTGATCCGCAGCCACCGCACCTCCGGCAACCAGCGCCGCTACGGCCGCGACGTGCTGCGCCGGGTGGCCATAATCCGGATTGCCCAGGAGGTCGGCATCTCGCTCGCGGAAATCGGTGCTACGCTTGAATCATTACCTGAAGGCCGCACGCCGACCCGCGAGGATTGGAATCTGCTTTCAACGGCTTGGCGCGATGACCTCGACCAGAAGATCAGCCAGCTAAAGAAGCTGCGCGACGGCCTGACCGACTGCATCGGCTGCGGCTGCATGTCGATCGACAAATGCCCGCTTCGCAACAAGGGGGATCGGCTGGCGAGGGAGGGAACGGGCGCGCGGCGGTTAATTGCACCCTGAATAGAACAATGCGATTATCGCGCGATAAGGGAGGAATGTCTGTGTTAGGACACCTAATCCAGGCTGAAGAAGAGACACAGCTCATCACGATCTACCGGATCGATTCTGGCGGCATGCCAACCCTCTATACGTCCGTGAGTTTTGACGAGGCGCGAAAAATGGGCCTGGAAAAATTCAGCAACCTACTTGGCGAGAACCTAATTCTAGATTCTCCAAAATTGCGCGATCTATTTTTGTTGTAATATTCCTCAATCCGCCGCCGGCAGCCGCCTGATCGTGAACTCGATCAGATCGCCCGGGCGCTCGAACCAGCTTTCGATCTCGGTCCAGTAGGCCTGCTTGGGGAAACGCTCGAACCATTCCTTGGCCTTGAGGCGGGCATCCGAGCGCGGCAGGACGAAGGTCTCGCGCAGGAAACCGTCGCGCGGCATGCGCGCGCGTTCGGCCCGGCTTTGGTCGAGCCTTTTCTTCAGGCCATCCAGCGGCGGTCTTGCCGGGGTGCGCACGAAACAACTCCTTGCACCTGGCGCATGACCCCGAAATCGAGTTTCGGAAAGGATCATGCGCAAAACCAAAGTGACTTGACCCTGTCCCTCAAGAGATTAGGGATCGCGCCCGGAAAAGACGAGTCTTTTGTCGACTCACCGCCCCGCAAACCGGAGACGGCACTTGGAACGACCTGAAATACCGGCGGGGCTACCCGCCGACATCGAAGAGAAGAAGATGAAGGCCCGGCTTTGGTTCGAGGCGCTGCGCGAGCGCATCTGTGGCGCTTTCGAGCAGATCGAGCAGGACCTCGGCGGGCCGCTGGCCTCCTGGTCGCCCGGCCGCTTCGAACGGACGCCCTGGGAACGTGACCACGGCAAGGGCGGCGGCGGCACCATGTCGATGATGCATGGCCGCGTCTTCGAGAAGGTCGGCGTCCACACATCGACCGTTCATGGCGAGTTCTCGCCCGAATTCAGGAAGCAGATGCCTGGCGCCGAGGAAGACCCGCGCTTCTGGGCATCGGGCATTTCGCTGATCGCGCACCCGTGGAATCCCAACGTTCCGGCCGTGCACATGAACACGCGCATGGTCGTCACTTCAAGGCAATGGTTCGGCGGCGGCGCCGACCTGACGCCGGTGCTCGACCGCCGCCGCACGCAGGACGATCCCGATACGATAGCCTTCCACCGTGCCATGCAGTTCGCTTGCGAGAAGAACGCCGGCGTCGCCGATTATCCGAAATTCAAGGCCTGGTGCGACGAGTACTTCTTCCTGCCGCATCGCAACGAGCCGCGCGGTACCGGCGGCATCTTCTTCGACTACCTGCATTCGGGCGACGAGAAGGGCGGCTGGAACGCCGATTTCAACTTCGTCCAGGATGTCGGGCGTTCGTTCCTCGTCGTCTACGGCCACCTGGTGCGCGCCAACTTCAACGAGAACTGGACCGATGGCGACCGCGACGAACAGCTCATCCGCCGCGGCCGCTATGTCGAATTCAACCTTCTTCACGATCGTGGCACCATCTTCGGGCTGAAGACCGGCGGCAATGTCGCCTCGATCCTGTCCAGCCTGCCGCCGGAGGTGCGCTGGCCGTAACAAGATGGTGAGCGCGATGTGAAGCCGCATTGATGTCCCATTTGTCGAATCTGGGCGCGGAATGTGACGCCAGGAATATCTTTTTCGTCTAATATCCATTTGAAAAAACTGGGTTATTTGTCGCATTTGGGTCGGGAAGCGCCGGTGGTTTGCCTGAGGGCAATTCCAGGAAATGCAACCGCTTTCCCTTCGGAATTGCGTCGGAACAAGGTTAGCCGCGACTCGACGCGACCGGACGACCCAAAGACGACGCGGGACCATCCTCGTCACAAAGGATGCCCGCTCTTCCAGGAGTGCATCAGCATGAGAAAGATCATCGTTTCCGCTGCCGCGGCCGCCCTTCTTGCTTCCGGTTCGGTGGCGTTCGCCGCCGTCAGGCACACCACCGGAACGGTCAAGACCTTCGATACGGCGTCCAAGAGCCTGGTTCTCGACAATGGATCGTCTTTTACGCTTCCCGGGACTTTCAAGGATCCTGGCCTGAAGGTCGGCGAGAAGGTCAGAATTTCGTGGGACATGAGCGGCAAGAACAAGGTTGCCGAGGTAGTCAAGATCGTGAAGTGATGGCCTGCCCGCTGGATTAGCGTAAGAGGGCGGAGCAGCGCTGCTCCGCCTTTTCACCGTTGACCGCAACCAATACCACCCCATCTGTGTTATGACCTTCACCCTGCCCGTGGTCCGGCCCCAAGGCCGCACAGCGGGCCAAGAAGGTGCGGAGCCTCGGCCTGTCCCTGCAGGGCAGTCGATCGGGCTCCATGGAGGAAGAGGAGAAATCCCATGAAGCAGTTCCACTGCGGATCGCTGGTTCCCGGCTGCGACTGGCACACCCGTGCCGACGAGGAAGCCGAGGTCATGCGCCGTGCCGTCGAGCATATGCGCGAGACGCATGGCGAGACGATCATCCGCGAGACGATGATCGAGGCTATCCGCTCCCGAATTGAGAAGGCCCGCGACGCGGCGTAGGGCGCGGCGGGGGGCTGTCGGTCTTGGCAAAGAACCGCAGCGGCGCTCGGGTAGCGCGCGTCGCGCCGATCTATTTCGACGCGTGGCCCGCGCCTCAAAAATTAGATTTGCTCCAGCTAAAATAAACCGTGCGGTAACTGAACCCGTGCGATCGTCGGACTGATATCCAGACTACAGGGGGCTGCCAGAGAAGCCCGTCGCCGTCAGGCACTGGTCCGGAATCGGTGGGGCGAGGTGTTTCGCGGATGCGCGAAAAGTCCGGCAATCGTGCGAGTTTGTACGCAACGGCGCTCCTGCCGTGGGTGTTCCTCGGCACGCCACCGGCGGTTGCCCAGGAATTTACGACATCGCTCATCGACATCCATCAGGGCTCGCCGCTCAGCGACAAGGCGAGAGGCCTGGGTGACGGCGGGTATGAGTTGCAGACCGGAAGCCGGGTATCGTTCAACCAGTGGTACCAGACAAACTGGGTCGACATGCATGTGGACCTGATGACGCAGATCACGCAGGACACCGGTATCCTTTGGGGGTTTGGCACCGGGGAACAGGCCGAGAAGTATCGGATCGGGCCGAGCCTCAAGCTTGGTTTCCTCACACAGCTGCATCCGAGTGCGAACAGCATACTGTCCCTGTCGTTCACCACGACCTTCGGCGGCAAGCTCACCGAAAAGCCCTGCCAGGCCGATTATGGCGATCTGGGCACCTACAGCGTCAATTGCCGGCTCGCCGCTGGCGAGATGGCGCCCGAGGAAACCTTGAAATATCTGGTTAACGCTAAACCGGAGAGCCAGCATCTCTGGCTGAATTACCGTGTTACTTTCTGATCGCGAGGGGCCGGGCACGAGATGTGGCGTGGCCGCCGGAGATCTGCGGTCGTCCGTCCTAGCTTCTGTTGAACCGGGGTAAGATCATGTCAAATGCGCGTTGGAAGTTCGGTATCGCCACGGCCCTCGCCCTTCTGCCGGCTTCCATGGCGGCGGCTCAAGAAGCTGGCGGTCCGGATCCGCTATCCGCGCTCTGCATGGGCGGTCGGGCGAACGCGTCCATATGCCTGAGCGCAACCTTGCCGGCGGCGACATCGCAGACCTTGCAAGGCTGGATGAGCCCGGATGTCGGAGCCGCATGGCGTGCCGGCTACAAGGGCCAAGGCGTCACCATCACGATCGTCGACGACTTCTCCAGCACATCGAAGTTCAGCGGCAATTTCGGCATCGGCACCCAGACCCAGCGCCACGGCGAATGGACCCGCGAAGAAGCCAGCATGGTTGCGCCCCTGGCAACGATAAGGTCGAAAGACTTTTCCACCAGCTCATTGGTCGCGCTGTCGCCGGGCCTGAACGTGCTCAATCTGAGCTATGGCATGTACGCCAAAGCGGGTTACAGCCCCAGCCAGATCGGATGGAGCGCCGAGGAGGCCTCCATCATCTCCTATGCCACCAAGGGAACGGCCGTGGTTTCGAAGGCCGCGGGCAACGACGCGGTTGCCGTGGGCGGCGTCACCAGCGGCCAGCAGGACTATCTTGACCTCGCTTTGGTCGGAAAGGCATCCGCGATTTTCGTCGGCGCGCTCAACAGCAACGGCACGACCTCGAACAAGGCCAGCATGGCATGGTACTCCAACATCGCCGGCTCCAATCAGGCTGTGCAGAGCCATTTCCTGGTCGTGGGTGTCACCGGGGACAAGACCGGCCTTTACGGCACCTCTTTCGCCGCGCCGATTGTTGCCGGCTATGCCGCGATCGTGGGCAGCAAGTTCACCAAGGCAACGCCGACCCAGATCACCAACCAGTTGCTGAATACGGCCCGTACCGACACGCTGGCCAACTATAGCGCCTCCGTCTATGGCAAGGGCGAGGCAAGCCTTTCGCGTGCCCTAGCTCCGCTGTCGATCAAGTAGCGGCACAGAATCGCAGGGTAACACTGGCATTCACCCAGCGGTTCTGGCCTACGTTTCAAGGGCCTCCGCGGCGCGCTTCATCAGCGCGTCGCGATCGGGCGCAAAACCCGCATCGATCCATTCCGCTTCGAGATTCTTGAGGATTTCGCCCAGCTTCGGCCCCGGCGTTGCGCCGAGCGCCGTTAGATCGGCCCCTTTCAGCGGAAACACCGGTTTTTCCCATTTGAGCGCAAAGGCAAGCAGGCGCGAAAAGCCGCCCGCTTGAAGCAATGCATCATTGTCCTCGACAGCGCGCACCCGCGCCGCGGCAAGCGAAAGCCGCAGGCGGTCGACAAACCCTTGCCGGTGGCCGCGATAGAGTTTTTTCGCCAGTTCGCCCTCGGTCGTCTTCGGCTCGACGGCCGTGGTGAGCGCCCAGTGGAGCATGCGATCGGCTTCGGCGGTCGAGAACCTGAGCCTCTCGGCCAGCGTCTTCATGCGCGCTGCATCCGGCGGCACGATCGCCTCCAGCCGCAGCATCGGATCCACCGCCCAGCCCAGGTCTTTCTCGGCCTTGGTCAACCCGTGGATCGCATCGATGCCCCATTTCTCGCTTTCCGGCAGCGCGGCGGTCAGGACACCGACCTGCCGCATCCAGAGCAGCGCCCGCGAGGGATCGGGCGCCGACAAAAGCTTCTTCAGCTCGGACCAGATGCGTTCCGCCGAGAGTTGGCCGAGACCCTCCTTCAGCCGGGCGCAGGCCTTCAGTCCCTCGGCATCCGGCCGGCCGTCGCCATACCAGGCAAAGAAACGGAAGAAGCGCAGGATGCGCAGATAATCCTCGCGGATGCGCGCCTCCGGGTCGCCGATGAAGCGCAGCCGGCGCGCCTTGATGTCGGCGATGCCGCCGACAAGGTCGACAACCCTGCCGTCGGCCTCCGCGTAGAGCGCGTTGATGGTGAAGTCGCGCCGCTCGGCGTCGAGCTTCCAGTCGCGCCCGAACGACACCCTTGCGCGGCGGCCATCGGTCTCGACATCGGCGCGCAAGGTGGTGATTTCGTAGGGTTTGCCGCCGGCGACCACCGTGATCGTGCCGTGCTCGATGCCGGTCGGCACCGCCTTGAAGCCTTCGGCCACGACGCGGCGAATGGTTTCCTGCGGCAGGCAAGACGTGGCGATGTCGATGTCGGTGACAGGCTGGCCCATCAGCACATTGCGCACCGCGCCGCCGGCGATACGCGCCTCTTCACCGCCTTCGGTGAGCACGGCAAGCAGTCGCTGCAAATGCTTGTCGGAGAGCCAGACAGCCCTGCCCGCGATCGAAACACTCACGCATAGAGCCTTTCATAGAGCGTACGGATGATACCGGCGGTGACGCCCCAGATGCGCCGGTCGCCATAGGGCATGTCGTAGAAGAACCATTCGAGATCGTTCCACATGCGGCTGTCGCGCTTGTGATTGGCGGAGTCCATCAGGAAGCGCAGCGGCACTTCGAAGGCGGCATCGACCTCGTCGACGTTCAGGGTCAGCTGGAAATGTGGCCGCACGATGCCCAGCACCGGCGCGATGCGGTAGCCGCTGCCAGCGACGTAATCGGGCATGCGGCCGATGATCTCGATGCGATCGGGGCTAAGGCCGATCTCCTCGAAGGTCTCGCGCAGCGCCGCCGCCTCCGGGCTCGCATCGGTCGCGTCGATCGTGCCGCCCGGGAAAGCCACTTGCCCGGAATGGTTGCGCAGTCTCTCGGCCCGTTTGGTCAGCAGAACCGTCGCCTCGCCGTCATGGTCGACCACCGGTATCAGCACCGCGGCGTTGCGCAGCGGCTTGCCCGGATTGAGGCGCGGATGGCCGGGATTGAAGCGGTGATCGCCATAGTCGTCGCCGGCATGCGCGTCCGGCTGCGCGGCGAAACGCGCGCGAAAATCCGCCGATGAGAACAGCGCCGGCGATATCTGGTCCATCACGCGCTCAACCGCTTCAACTGATCCGCCGGCATGATCGGAAACACGGCATTCTTCGAACGCACCGAAAACATCGTCCTGCCGTCGATCTCGATCTCCTCGCCGTGCCCGACCAGTTCGTACATGACCGGCCGCGCCACCAGCGCCTCCAGCCTGCCGCGCACCAGCAGATAAGGCTTCAAACCGCCGGTTCCGTTCTCGTCGACGAAGCGCAACGGCCGCTCCCGTCCGGCCTCGACCACGTCGCCGACATTGGTGCGGAAGGTGATAACCTGATCCTCGCCTTCGCCCGAAACATCCATTTCGACGGCGACGAACGGCGCATCGGCAACGCGAATGCCGACCTTTTCCGCCGGCGTCACCAGATAGGTCCTGCCGTCGGCGTCCTTGCGCAGCACGGACGAGAAAAGCTGCACCAGCGGCATGCGGCCGATCGGCGTGCCCAGGTAGAACCAGGTGCCGTCGGCCTTGATCTCCATATCGAGATCGCCGCAAAAGTCGGGATTCCAGCGTTCGACCGGCGCCGCGCCCTTGCCGGCGCGGGCCGCGCGCGAGATCAGCGCCTCGAGGCCTCGAGCCTCGGTGGCCTGCGTAAGGCTTTGTTGGCGATCTTCGTGGTGTTCCGTCATCGTCACGAAATAGTCACTGTTGTTCCGCTTGTCAGCCTAAGTCTGTGATTTAAGTTCAACCATAGGCGCTCCGCGAGGCCGAATCGCGGCAGTCTATGGTATGGTGCGAGCCAGTATTTCCAAACCATGGCATTCCAACCAAAGGGATCGATGCGGTATGAGCGTGATGGTCAAGGAAAGCCCGATCAGTGAAACGGACATGATCGCCGAGGCCGAGAAGGCGCTTGCCGACATCTCCAGGATCCGCGACGGGGTTGGCCGGGTGATCTTCGGCCAGGAGAACGTCGTCGAGCGGACGCTGGTGGCGCTGCTGGCCGGCGGCCACGCGCTGTTGGTCGGCGTGCCGGGCCTTGCCAAGACCAAGCTGGTCGAGACGCTGGGCGTCGTGCTCGGGCTCGATTCACGCCGCATCCAGTTCACGCCCGACCTGATGCCGTCCGACATCCTCGGCTCCGAGGTCATGGAGCAGGACGAGACCGGCAAGCGCTCCTTCCGTTTCATCTCCGGCCCGATCTTTGCCCAGTTGCTGATGGCCGACGAGATCAACCGCGCCTCGCCGCGCACGCAGTCGGCGCTGCTGCAGGCGATGCAGGAATACCATGTCACCATTGCCGGCGCGCGCTACGATCTGCCCTCGCCCTTCCATGTGCTGGCGACGCAGAACCCGCTTGAGCAGGAAGGCACCTACCCGCTGCCCGAAGCCCAGCTCGACCGCTTCCTGATGCAGGTCGACATCCTCTACCCCGAAATCGAGGCCGAGCGCCGCATCCTCCTGGAAACCACCGGCGTCGAGGACGCGAAGGCAACCAACGTGCTGCAGCCGGCGCGGCTGAAGGAGATCCAGACGCTGATCCGCCGCATGCCGGTGCCGGAAAGCGTCGTCGAGGCGATCCTTACCCTGGTGCGTTCGGCGCGTCCGGGCCAGGGCAATGCCGACACCGACAAGCATGTCGCCTGGGGTCCAGGCCCGCGCGCCAGCCAGGCGCTGATGCTGTGCACCAGGGCACGCGCGCTTTACGACGGACGGCTGGCGCCCTCGGTCGACGATGTCAGGGCGCTGGCCGAGCCGGTGCTGCAGCATCGCATGGCGCTGACCTTCGCCGCCCGCGCCGAAGGCACCAGCGTGCGAGACGTGGTGGCGAAGCTTGTGAAAGCTATTTGATGGCGCGTATCGGCGAAGTCCAGGGTCCGGCAGCGACGCGCGACGCGCTCGCCCGCGGCCGGTTGCGGGCTTCGCTTGTGCCCGACCTGCTGGTCGAGGCGCGCCGTATCGTCAACACCGTGATCGCCGGCTGGCATGGCCGCCGCAAGCGCGGCATCGGCGAGAATTTCTGGCAGTTCCGGCCCTATGTCGAAGGCGATTCCTCGCGTATCGACTGGCGCCGCTCGGCCCGCGACGACCACACCTATGTGCGCGACCGTGAATGGGAAGCCGCCCATACGGTCTGGCTGTGGGCCGACCCCTCGCCGTCCATGCTCTACAAATCGACGGGTGCCGGTGTTTCCAAGCAATCGCGCGCGCTGGTGCTGACGCTGGCGATGGCCGAGCTCCTGTCGCGCAGCGGCGAGCGCATCGCTTGGCCTGATCTGACCGATCCGTTCACCGCCCGCAACGGCGCCGAGCGTATCGCCGCCCAGCTCATGCATGCCGGCGATCTGCCGGCTAAACCCGATCTCTCCGATATCAGGCGCTTCTGCGACATCGTCATCGCCAGCGATTTCCTCGATCCCGTCGAAGAGACCATGGCCTGGCTCGACGTGCTCGCCCGACACGGCGTGCGCGCGCATCTGATCGAGGTCGCCGACCCGGCCGAGGAAACCTTCCCCTATGCCGGCCGCACCGAATTCACAGATCCCGAGACCGGCGACAAGCTGACCGCCGGCCGCGCCGAGATGCTGGCCGACGAATATCGCCTGCTCTACACCGCGCGCCGCCAGGAACTGGCCGGTTGGTGCAAGCGGCTCGGCTGGAGCTTTACCGTCAACCACACCGACCGGCTGGCTTCCGACGCGCTGGTACGCCTGCACATGGCGATGACCGCCGATGGCTCTTATGCCGGGCTGACCGCCGGTCATGCCGCCAAGGCCGCCGGTGGCGGCCTTGCCGAAAAGGTGGTCGGCGCATGAGCTGGCTGCCGCTCTCCTTCGGCGCCCCCATGGTGCTGTGGGGCCTGCTGGCGCTGCCGGTGATCTGGTGGCTGCTGAGGCTCACCCCGCCCAAGCCGCAGACCGAGGTGTTCCCGCCGCTGAAGATCCTGGCCCGTGTGCTGAGGCGTGAGGAAACCCCGCAGCGCAGCCCGTGGTGGCTGACGCTGCTCAGACTGCTGATGGCGGCCCTCGTCGTCGCGGCATTGGCCGAACCGGTCTTCAACCCGCGCGAAAAGCTGCCGGCCGAGGGCGCCGCACTTGCCCTGGTCATCGACAATGACTGGGCCAGTGCCGCCGACTGGAACAAGCGCGTCGCCACCGCCGAGCGGCTGATCAACGACGCCAGCTCGAGCGGCGTGCCTGTTATCATCGCCTTCACCGCGGAAAAGCCCAATGCGGAGATCGGTCCCTTCGATGCCGCCGCCGCACTCGACCGGCTGCGCGCCGCCAAGCCGCGGCCGATCCCGACCGACCGGCCCGCCGTCTATGCCCGCGTCGCCGGCGTGCTGGAGAGCTTGCCTGGCGCCAGCGTCGCCGTGCTGGCCGATGGCCTGGCGGCCAAGGGCGATGAGGCCGCCTTCAATACGTTGTTGTCGAAAAATGCCGCCCGCGTCGTCTGGGCGGTGGCCGACCGGCTTTCCCTGACCGGCCTGACATCAGCCGAAAACCAGATCGACGGCTTTGGTCTGACCGCCGTCCGCGCGCCCGGCGATCCCGCCCCGGCGCAGGTCACCGCCGGCGCCTTCGACGACAAGGGCCGCCGCATAGCCGATGCGACGCTGACCTTCGCCCCGGGCGAAGCCACGGCCACCGGCACCATGGCGGTGCCGTTCGAATTGCGCAACGACTTCGCCTCGATCGCGCTCGACGGCGAACGGCACGCGGGTGCCGTGCGCGTGCTCGACGAAAGCTCCAAGCGCCGCCGCGTCGGGCTGTTGTCGCAGGCCGAGGCCGACCAGGCGCAGCCGCTTCTGTCGCCGCTCTACTACATCAGGCGCGCGCTGCAGCCCTTCGCCGATCTGGTCGAACCCTCCAGCGCCGATCTCGCCGACGCTATCCCGCAGATCCTCGACCAGAAGCCGGCGATGATCGTCATGGCCGATATCGGCACCATTCCCAGACAGGTTCGGCAAAGACTGGTCGACTGGGTCGACAATGGCGGCACGCTGGTGCGTTTCGCCGGCTCGCGGCTGGCCGCCGCCGGCAATGACGACGATTTGCTGCCGGTCCGCCTGCGCACCGGCGAGCGTTCGCTCGGCGGCGCGCTGTCATGGACCTCGCCGCAGCCGGTCACCGAATTTCCCAAGGCCGGCCCGTTCGCCGACCTGGCGCCGCCGACCGAGGTCACGGTGACCAGGCAGGTGCTGGCCGAACCGACACCCGATATCGTCGAGCGCACCTGGGCGGCCCTCGCCGACGGCACGCCGCTGGTCACCGGGCTGAAGAAGGGCAAGGGCACGCTGGTGCTGTTCCACGTCACGCCCGAGGCGACATGGTCGAACCTGCCGATCTCGGGCAGTTTCGTCGAGATGCTGCGCCGCATCGTGCAGCTGTCGCGCAACCAGGGCGCGGCGATCGCCAATGCCGAAGCCGCCGCCACGTCGCTGGCGCCCTATCGCATGATCGCGGCCGACGGCTCGCTGGTGCCTCCGACACCGGATGCGCGACCGCTGGTGCCGGGTGCAGGCGCACTGCCGGTGACCTTCGAGAACCCGCCCGGGCTCTACGGCTCGGAAACCGGCGTCTTCGCCCACAATCTGCTCGACGCTGCAAGCACGTTCGAGCCGCTGGCGCGCCCGCAAGTGACGGTGCCGGTCACCACGGTCCAGTATGCCTTCGATGAATCGCACAACCTGAAGGGTACGCTGGTCGCGGCGGCTCTGTTGCTGATGCTGCTCGACACACTGGCGGTGTTGTGGATGGGCGGCCTGTTTTCGCGCCGGCCGCGCCGTGCTGGCGCCGCTGCAACCACCGCCGCCGTGCTGATCGCGCTTGGCGCCCTGTTCGGCCATGCCGATGTCGCGCGCGCCGACGATGCCAAGCCGGGTGACCAGGTCGCTATCGAGGCGATCTCAAAAACCCGCATCGCCTATGTGCTGACCGGCGTGCCGGGCGTCGATTCGATCAGCCGCGCCGGGCTCGAGGGCCTGACCCGCTTCCTGATCGAGAAGACGGCGCTCGAACCGGGCGCGCCGGCCGGCGTCGACATCTCGAAGGACGAGCTGTCCTTCTATCCCCTGATCTACTGGCCGATCGACCCGGCGGCACCGATGCCGAGCCAGGCCGCGATCGCCCGCATCGACGCCTACATGCAGCAGGGCGGCACCGTGCTGTTCGACACGCGCGACCAGTTCGCCAACGGCATCGGCGCCGATTCCACCAGCCCGGCGACCGAGCGGCTACGTGACATCCTCGGCAACCTCAACGTGCCGCCGCTGGAGCCGGTGCCGTCGGACCATGTGCTGACCAAGTCCTTCTTCATCCTGCCCGAGTTCCCGGGCCGTTTCGCCGGCAGCCCGCTCTGGGTCGAGGCGTCGCTCGATGCCAGCAATGCCGACAACCGGCCGGTGCGCACCGGCGACGGCGTGTCGCCGATCATGATCACCGCCAATGATTTCGCCGGCGCCTGGGCGGTCGACGAGAATGGCGATCCGCTGCTGCCGACCGTGCCGGCCGACCCGATGCAGCGGGTCTATGCGCTGCGCGCCGGCGTCAACATCATGATGTACATGCTGACCGGCAACTACAAATCCGACCAGGTGCATGTTCCCATCCTGCTCGAACGGTTGGGGCAGTAGGATGATGCTCTTTCTTGCACCGACGTCGATCGACGCTCCCCTGACGAGGGAGGATAAGGCATGAACTGGTCGATCTCCTTCGAACCGCTGATCTCCTGGCCGTTTTTGGCCCTGGTGCTGGTGCCGTTGGCACTGCTGGCGCTCGTCGGCCTGTGGTTTCGCCAGCGCGGCGCGGTCCTGCGCTTCGTCGCCCTGCTGGCGCTCGCCGCCGCCCTCTTCAATCCGGTGTTCCTCAATGAGGAGCGCGAGCCGCTGAAGAGCGTCGTCGCGCTGGTCGTCGACCGCAGCCAGAGCCAGGACATTGGCGACCGCACCAGGCAGACCGACGAGGCCGTGGCGGGGTTGCAGCAGCGTCTTGGCCGCTTCAAGCAGTTCGACGTCCGCGTCGTCGAGGCTGGCAAGTCCGACGCCGCCGAGGAGCGCACCGAAACGAGGTTGTTCGGCGCGCTGGAAGGCGCCTTCCGCGACGTGCCGCCCTCGCGCATCGGCGGCGCCATCATGATCACCGATGGCGAGGTGCATGACACGCCCTCGGGTGCGCCCGACTTCAACGCCCCGCTGCATGCCCTGATCACAGGCAACGACCACGAAAAAGATCGCCGCATTCGCTTCGAGAACGCGCCGCGCTTCGGCCTCGTCGGCAAGCCGCTCGACATGACCTATCGCGTCATCTCGACCGAAAACGAGACCGGACCGGTCGATGTGCGTGTCTCGGTCAACGGCGAGCAGGTTTCGGTCGAGCATGCCACCGTCGGCCAGGCCATGCCGCTGCAGGTGACCATTCCGAGCGCCGGCCGCAACATCATCGAACTTGCCATCGACCGCGAACCGGGCGAACTGACCGATACCAACAACCGCGCCATCGCGCTGGTCGACGGCATCCGCGAGAACCTGCGCGTGCTGCTCGTTTCGGGCGAACCGCATGCGGGCGAGCGCACCTGGCGCAATCTGTTGAAATCCGACGCCTCGGTCGATCTCGTGCATTTCACCATCCTGCGGCCGCCGGAGAAGCAGGACGGCACGCCGATCAATGAATTGTCCCTGATCGCCTTCCCGACCCGCGAGCTGTTCGTCGAGAAGATCAAGGATTTCGACCTCATCATCTTCGACCGCTACCAGCACCGCGACGTGCTGCCGATCCTCTATTACGACTACATCTCCGAATATGTCGAAAAGGGCGGCGCGCTGCTGATCGCCGCCGGTCCCGAATATGCCGGCGAGGCTTCGATCGCGCGCACGCCGCTGATGTCTGCCCTGCCGGCCATGCCGACCGGCGAAGTGGTCGACAAGGCGTTCTACCCGCGCCTGACCGAACTCGGCCAGCGTCACCCGGTGACGCGCGGCCTCGACGGTTCGGCCACCGAGCCGCCGCACTGGAGCCGCTGGTTCCGCACCATCGGCGTGCAGAATCCGCAAGGCGAAGTGGTGATGAAGGGCGCCGACAACCGGCCGCTGCTGCTGCTCGACCGCAAGGGCGAAGGCCGCGTCGGCATGCTTTTGTCCGATCAGGGCTGGCTGTGGGCGCGCGGCTTCGAGGGCGGCGGCCCGCATGTCCAGCTCTACCGGCGCATCGCCCACTGGCTGATGAAGGAACCCGAGCTCGAGGAAGAGCGGCTGACCGCCGAGGGACGCGGCATGGTGCTGGAGATCCGCCGCCAGACGATGGCCGACGATCCCGGCCCGGCGCAGATCATCACCCCGTCCGGCAAGACGCTCTCCGTCAAGCTCGACAAATCCGAACCCGGCGTCTTCCTCGGCAGCGTCCAGACCAGCGAGATCGGCCTCTTCCAGGTCGCCAATGGCGATCTCACCGCGCTCGCCCATGTCGGACCGGTCAACGCGCCGGAATTCGCTGACGTCGTGTCCACGCAGGAGCGTCTGAAGGCGCCGGCGGAAGCCACCGGCGGCAGCGTGCGCCGGCTGGCCTCGTCCACGGGCAGCGACGTGACGCTGCCTTCCGTCGTGCCGGTGCGCTCGGCCGGCGAAGCGTCGGGCAGCGACTGGATCGGCCTGCGCACCACCGACGACAGCGTCCTGAAGGCCGTGTCGCGCGTACCGCTGTTCGGCGGCTTCCTCGGCCTCGGCCTGCTGCTTCTGGCAATGGGCTCGATGTGGTACCGCGAGGGACGGTAGAGCGGGGCGCTACTCTTCCGGTTCCGTCGTGAACAGCAGCGGATAGCCCTTGGCCTTGCCGGCGTCGGTGGCCCGTGTCGCCTTGGTCTCGGCGACATCCCTGGTGAAGACCGCGACCACGCAGACGCCGTGCCGGTGCGCGGTGATCATGACCCGGTGCGCCTGGTCCTCGCTGAGCTTGAACTCGCCCTTCAGCACCGTCACCACGAATTCGCGCGGCGTGAAATCATCGTTGACGAGGATGACCTTGTAGAGCTTCGGCCGCTCGGTCTGCGGCTTGACCTTGACGCGCGGCTTTGTGGTGATTTCAGGCATTCGAACTGACTGTTTTGCGATCGAGCTTAAGTCCGCATTTTGCCACGGGCGGCAGCGATCGTCCACTTGCGGGCCGTCGGCGGCCGCGCCCGGTCCTTGACGATCATGTGGGGGATGGTCGGTAGCGGTTCAACGGCCCTGACGGCCGAAGATGCGGCGACTTGCGTCGGCATCCGCCCGGCGTTCCAGCCATGCCGCGATCGGCCATCCGGCAACGCAGATCAGCGTCACGCCCGCGAGCACGATCAAAAGCCACGCCTGCACGGGCGTGATGTAATCCCAGTTGCTGGAAATCGCCGGCGCGAACAACGAGGGCTCGGTGCGCCCGCTAGCAGGATCCGGTACGGGGCTCGCGGTGAGCAGAATCAACACCCTGGCGACGCCGGTGGCAACGAGGCCGCCGATCACCATGGAGCGAAAAATGGACGACGGCCGCCTCTTCATGCGGATTGTCCTACAGGACCGGCATTGCAAACGGGTTAAGCACGATCGAGATGCATGGCTGGAAGCCGCCGGTGTTCAGCTCATCGACCATGCCCTTGGCAGAAGGCCGCCCCAGCCGGTTTGCGGCTGGAGCGGCCTTGCCAGAACTGACCTCGAAGCTGATCAGGGCTTCTTCGGAGCGGCCTTCGCGGGGGCCATTTTCGCGGGAGCCATCTTCGCGGGGGCCTTCTTGACCGGGCACTTGTGCTTCTTGGTCACCTTGCAGGCGGTCTTCTTGGCGACCTTCTTCGGAGCAGCCTTGGCCGGAGCGGTGGTCGTGGCGGCAGCAGCCGGAGCGGTGGTCGTGGTGGCGGCAGCCGGGGCAGCGGTCGTGGTGGTGGCTGCGTTGCCGAGAACCGGCATCGAGAAGGCGAGAGCGACGGCGAGACCAAGGGCGGACAGGATGGACTTGTTCATGGCTTCATTTCCTTTTTATGCGGGTCGTTTTTGAGTGTCACTGGACCGGGTCGTTCGGTGTCACTCCAAGCAGCTTCAAAGCATTGGCGAGCATCCGGATGCCCTGCGCCTGTTTCTTGGCGGCGCAGTACCGGTTGCCCTTTCTCTGAAGTGCCTTTGCCGCGGTGACCTGCGTTGCCGTGGCATGGGTTTCGAGGGCTTCATCAAATTGGTGGCTGAGATTGGCGCACCGTTCGCTCCGGGTGAGCGGCGCCTTTGCATCCGACTGGTCGACAGCGGCAGTGAGCAGGCCAAGGCCCAGCAAAACTCCCAACAAACTGACCGACAATCTTGGCATTGGTTTATCCGTGAACCCCGGAGACTAGCGTCGCAGCCGATGACCTGACCGCCACGGCACCGTTATGCCGGCCTACCTTTTCAGGAGTTTTTCCCGATTGTAGAATTTTGTTTCTGGATTGTGTCTGGCCAGGCCGGGGCCAGGCTGGGCGTCGCTTTCCATGTGGAGAAGGCGGAATTCATTCTCCCTTGAAAAGCAAGGCACTGGCCAACATATGGCCCGAATTCTATCGTGTGGCTCACCAGCCAAGAATGGCTTGGCCGGCAAACCAGACAGGGCAGCTGTGAAATCCGATGCGCATATACTGATCGTCGACGACGACAAGGGCATCCGCGACCTGCTTCAGGAGTTCTTCCAGAAGCGGGGGCTGCACACCTCGGTCGCCGCCGATGGCACCGAGATGGAGGCCATCCTGCGTCGCTCGCAGGTGGACCTCATCGTGCTCGACGTGATGCTGCCCGGCAGGAGCGGGCTGGAACTGTGCCGCGATCTGCGCGCCCAGTATACGACGCCTATCATCATGCTGACCGCCGTCACCGACACGACGGACCGTGTCGTCGGCCTCGAGATGGGCGCCGACGACTATGTGCCCAAACCTTTCGACCCGCGCGAATTGCTGGCCCGCATCCGCGCCGTGTTGCGGCGCAATGGCGCCGCCGAGCCCAAGCGCGCCACCACCAAGCAGATATACCACTTCGCCGGCTGGACGATGGACTGCTCGCGGCGCCGGCTGACCGCGCCCGACGACGTCAGGGTCGAACTGACCATGGCCGAGTTCAACCTCTTGCAGACCTTCGTCAAGAGCGCTCAGCGCGTGCTGACCCGCGACCAGCTCATCGAACTGTCCGGCGGCGACAGCGACTATTCCTTCGACCGCAGCATCGACATCCTGGTCAGCCGGTTGCGGCGCAAGATGGAAGACGATCCCAAGACACCCAAGCTGATCCTTACCGTGCGCAGCGGCGGCTACCAGTTCCTGCCCGAGACGACCTCCGAATGAGACGCTTCCTGCCGCAGACCTTGCCTGTCTGGGTGCTGCTGATCGTCATCGCCGGCCTGTTGATCAGCCAGGTCGCGACGCTTTACATCGTGTCGCGCGACCGCGCCGCCACCAACGACGTGGTCGACCTCTACCGCCTCAACGACCGCGCCTTCTCGCTTGTGCAGTTGATGAGCGGCGCCACGCCGGAGGAGCGCAAGGCGACCGCCGCCGGCCTGTTCAACTCGACATATGCGCTCACCGTCTCGGACACGCCCGCCGTCACCTCTTCGATCGCCGGCGACGACGAACTGGCCGAGCTCGAGGACATCCTTGTCGGCCGGCTGTCGAAGTTCGGCATCACCGACGCGCGCGTGCGCCGCGATCCGGCGACGCGCGAAGCCGACGATGCCACCGGCGCGGCGCCGGGACCCGATATCGGCCAGGTCGAGCGGGACCTTCTGGTGCTGGCCGCCGATTTCGCCCAGAGCGAGAAGCTGACGGCCTCGCTGCGTTTTGCCGACGGCCAATGGCTGAACTTCACCGAACCGATCACGCCCGTCGGCCCGATACTGAGCGTCGACAGCCTGCCGCTCTATGCGCTGATCGCCGGGCTGGTGGTGATCATGTCGATCTGGTCGCTGCGCCGGCTGACCGCGCCCTACCGGATGATGGAAACCGCCGTCAACCGGATCGGCAATGACCTCAAGAGCCCGCCGGTCACCGAGAGCGGCAGCCGCGAGGTGCGCGCCGCCGCCAAGGCGATCAATGCCATGCAGGCAAGGCTGCGCGAGTATGTGGAGGACCGTGAGCACCTGGCGGCAGCGCTCGCGCACGACCTGCGCACGCCGATCACCAGGATGCGGCTGCGCCTGGAGCTGCTGCGCAGATCACCGGCGCGCCAGGCGCTCGCCCATGATCTCGCCGACATCGAAAGCATCGCGAGTTCCGTGATAGACTTCGCCAAATTCGAGGTCACGGAGGAAAAGCCCGAGCGTATCGATTTCTGGTCGCTCGTGGAATCGGTCGCCGACAGTTACGAGACCGTCTCCTTCGACAATGACGACGCCCGCCCCCGCGGCCTGATCTGCATGGCGCGGCCGGTGGCCCTTAAGCGCTGCGTCACCAATCTGGTGGAGAACGCCGTTACCTACGGCACGAAGGCGCATCTCGGCCTCAGCCGCTCGGAAGGCACGATCACGCTCGCCATCCGTGACGAGGGGCCGGGCATACCCCAGGCCCAGATCGACGCCGTGTTCGGCTCCTTCGTGCGCCTCGAACAGTCCCGCAACCGCCAAACCGGCGGCCTCGGGCTCGGACTGACCATCGCCCGCAACATCGCGCGCGCGGCGGGCGGCGAAGTGCGCCTGTCCAACCATCCCGACGGCGGCCTGCTGACGGAGTTGCGCCTGCCGCTGGCAGCTTGAGCCTTATCAGGCCGCGTCAAACGTCAACTTGTCGCGGTGATCTTCCAAGCCAGCAGCGCGACGATGACCGCCGCCGTGAGCATTGTCGCCCAGCGGTGCCGCCCGAACGCATGCAGAACGAG
Source organism: Mesorhizobium sp. ESP7-2 (assembly GCF_020164715.1). NCBI lineage: Bacteria > Pseudomonadati > Pseudomonadota > Alphaproteobacteria > Hyphomicrobiales > Phyllobacteriaceae > Mesorhizobium > Mesorhizobium sp. ESP7-2. The sequence continues at coordinate 43,171 of NZ_JAIUGQ010000015.1, read as the reverse complement.
AACGGCCAGAGCCGCGATCGACGCGGCAAGTGCCCCTTCGACATAGAAGAGCTGTCCATCGCCGACCGGTCCGCCGCTTGCGCCTCCGACACGGAAGAACTCCAGGATCGACCGGATCGCGATCACGATCAGCAACCCGAGCGCCGCTTGCGCCGCGCGCGCCGTCGACAGCCAGTTCAAGATCCGTTTCAAGGCGCCTCCCGATGCGACCCGAAAGCCCCCGGTTGACGTCGCCGGCTACCGCCGCAGTACCGCGCTCAACACGTCGCGAATACCGATTGCGCCGACGAAGCGCGACTGGTCGTCGAACAGCGCCACGGGTGCGGTCTGCGAGCGGTGCATGGCCAGCATCACGGTCTTCAGCGAGGTGCCGGGATTGGCCCAGAACACCTGCGCCAACTCTTCCGGCTGGCCCTCGACATCCGCGCAGGACACCCATACGGCCGGCTTGCCGTCGCGCTCGGCCGCCGCCACCAGCCCGTGCTCGTCGATCTTGAAGCGCGTCGTCTTGCGCCGGTCGAGCCACACCCAGCCATTGTCGCCATGCTCAAGGTCGCGACGGTCGCGCATCACGTTCCAGGCGGTCAGCACCGACAGCGGGTTCACATTGGCGATGAAGTCGCGGACATAGTCGTTGGCGGGCCGCAGCACGATGTCTTCCGGCGCGCCGGTCTGGACGATGCGGCCGCCCTCCATGATGGTGATGTGGCTGCCGATCTTCAGCGCCTCCTCGAGATCGTGGCTGACGAAGATGATGGTTTTCTTCAGCTCCGCCTGCAGTTGCAGAAGCTCGTCCTGCAGCTTGGTGCGGATCAGCGGGTCGAGGGCCGAGAACGGCTCGTCCATCAACAGGATAGGCGCCTCGGTGGCGAAGGCACGCGCCAGGCCGACGCGCTGCTGCATGCCGCCCGAGAGCTCATGCGCGTATTTGTTCGACCATTGGTCGAGGTTGACCAGCTTGAGCTGGCGGTGCACCCGCTCCTTGCGCTCGGCATCCGGCACACCGGCGAGTTCGAGGCCGAGGCCGACATTCTCCTCCACCGTGCGCCATGGCAAGAGGCCGAACTGCTGGAACACCATCGCCACCTGCTTCTGCCGCAGCCGCCGCAAGGTCGGCTCGTCGCAGGTGACGACATCGACCGTGCGGTCGCCGTCCTTGACCAGCACCTGGCCGCGCGACACGACGTTGAGCCGGTTGACCGCCCGAAGCAACGTCGACTTGCCCGAACCCGACAGGCCCATGAGGACGGAAATCTCGCCTTCATGCACGGTCAGGCTGGCTCCGGCGCAACCCAGCACATTGCCGGTCTTCTCGAGGATTTCGGCCCGGGTCGCGCCCTTGTCGATCATCGCCAGCGAACCCGCCTGGTCGGCGCCGAAGACGATATCGACATTCCTGAAATCGACGGCGACGGTCATTTCTTGCCTCCAACGCCAATGCGGGTCATCCGGTCGAGCACGATGGCGAGCACGACGATGGCGAGACCGGCCTCAAGGCCAAGGTCGATGCGGCGCGAACCGAGCGCCCGGTTGATTTCCGTGCCGAGCCCGCCGGCGCCGATCAGCGCGGCGAACACCACCATCGACAGCGACAGCATGATCGACTGCGTCAGGCCCGCCATGATGGTGGGCAGCGCCGAGGGCAGCTCGACCTTCCACAACAGCTGGCTCTTGGTGGCGCCGAAGGCCTCGCCGGCCTCGATGATCGACTTCGGCACCGAGACGACGCCGAGATGGGTCAGCCGGACCGCGGTCGGGATGACGAAGATGATGGTGACGATCAGGCCGGGCGCGTTGCCGAGGCCGAACAGCGTCAGCACCGGGATCAGGTAGACGAAGGTCGGCAGCGTCTGCATCAGGTCGAGCACCGGCAGCATGATGCGGTAGACCTTCGGCTTGTGCGCGGCCCAGATGCCGAGCGGCACGCCGATGGCCATCGCCGCCGCGGCGGCCGCGACAACCAGCACCAGCGTCTGCACGGTCTGTTTCCAGAGATTCTGGTTGATGATGAAGATCAGGCCGAGGAAGACGCCGATGGCGAGCGGCCGCGAACGCTGCAGCAGCCAGGCGATCACGGCGACCACCAGGGCGAGCAGCACCGGCGGCACCATCAGCAGGATATTGACCAGCCCGTCGAGCAGGAAATTGAGGCCATTCGAAAAAGCCCTGAAGACGGTGTCGAAATTGTCGGTGAGGAAGCCGAAGAACGCCTTTCCCCAGGCGCCGATCGGGATCTTGTGATCGACCATGAATTTGGAAATCGGATCCATCTCACCCCTCGTTTGCCAGAGCTCTGCCTTCGGCCCCGTATTGTCGCAACGTCATCTTGTCACAGGATATGGAAAAGGGCAGCCTTTTCCAGCGGCTGCCCTTCTATTTCGGTCACGCCGAAATCAAAGTCGGCTCAGCTCCCGAGCGCGGTCTTGACCGCCGCCGCCGCGTCGCCGCCGTCGAAGGTGGTCACGCCGGCGATCCAGGGCTTGACCGCGTCCGGATTTTTCTTCAGCCAGTCGGTTGCCACCTTATTGGCATCGCTGCCCTTCAGGATGGCGTCCATCATCTGGCCTTCCATATCCAGATTGAACTTCAGGTTGGCGATGAACTTGCCGGCGTTCGGGCACTCGGTCATGTAGCCCTTGCGCACATTGGTCGAGACGGTGGCCGCGCCGAAACCGCTATCGCCCATGCCGTCGAGATAGGTGATCTTCATGGCGCCCATCACCGGATGCGGCGTCCAGCCGAGGAAGGCGATCCACTCATTGTTCTTCATCGACTGCTCGGCCTGCGTCAGCATGCCGGCCTCCGAGGATTCGACCAGTTCGAACCCGTCGAGATTGTCCTTCGGGTTCTTGATCATGTCGAGGATGATGCGATTGCCGTCATTGCCGGCCTCGATGCCGTAGATCTTGCCGTTGAACTTGTCCTTGAACTTGCCGAGGTCGGTAAGCGACTTGACGCCGGCATCCGCCACATAGGTCGGCACGACGATGCCGTAACCGGCGCCGGCCAGGTTCTGGCTGACGGTCTCGACCGAACCGTCGGCCGTGTAATCCTTGATGTCATTGGTCATCGACGGCATCCAGTTGCCGAGGAAAACGTCGAGGTCCTTGTTCTTCAGCGACGCATAGGTCACCGGAACCGACAGCTGGATCACCTGCGGCTCGTAGCCGAGCGCCGTGAGCAGCACGGAGGCCAGCCCGGTGGTGGCCTGGATGTCGGTCCAGCCGACATCGGAAAGACGCACCGCCTTGCAGCTTGCCGGATCGCCGGCGAAGGCGGCACTCGTAGACAGGAAAGCCGCCAAGCCTAGGCCGGCGACGAAGGAATTCATACGCGACATCTGTATTCTCCCATTTCGATTCTTTGGCGAAGCGAAGTTACGGTCTTGTGTCCGCCTTGTTTCGTCAGCCAAACACCATTCTGGAGTGGTTTCAAGCACTAAGACAATCACGATCAACGGCGCAGGCTGGCCAATCAGCGACACCGCTGACGCTTTCCGTGCCAAACCCAAGCGCAATCCGCCTCGGCAACGGCGGCTTTTTCAGGGGAATGCGGCGGCGGCCCCTCCCCGCGCGGCGGCAAGTCGGCTTAAGGTCAGTTTAGATTCAGGTCAGGCCGTGCCGAAAATGGTGGGCACCGAGAACCGGAGCGGAGCGTACTTTGAGTACGCGAGCACCGGAAGCGCAGGAACCGCCTTTTGCAGGCCGGCCTCACCTGAATATGAACAGACCTTAAAGGGCGGCATGGCCAAGCTTTACTTCCACTACGCGACGATGAACGCCGGCAAGACGACCATGCTGTTGCAGGCATCGTACAATTACCGCGAGCGCGGCATGACGACGATGCTGTTCGTCGCCGGCCATTACCGCAAAGGCGACACCGGCCTGATTTCGTCGCGCATCGGGCTGGAGACCGAAGCCGAGATGTTTCGCGACGGCGACGACCTGTTCGCCCGCGTCACCGAGCGTCACCAGCACACGGCGGTGCATTGCATTTTCGTCGACGAGGCGCAATTCCTGGAGGAAGAACAGGTCTGGCAGCTTGCTCGCATCGCCGACCGGCTGAACATCCCTGTCATGTGCTACGGCCTGCGCACCGATTTCCAGGGCAAGCTGTTTCCCGGCTCGCGCGCGCTGCTGGCGATCGCCGACGATCTGCGCGAAGTGCGCACCATCTGCCGCTGCGGCCGCAAGGCGACGATGGTCGTGCGCCTCGGTCCCGACGGCAAGGTGGCCCGCCAGGGCGAACAGGTGGCGATCGGCAAGGACGTCTATGTCTCGCTCTGCCGCCGCCACTGGGAAGAGGAGATGGGCCGCGCGACAGCCGACGACTTCATCGGCTTTGTCGGCGGCTGAAACGAAGGCCCGCTGAACGTCGGCGGAGCAGCCGGCTGCCACCTCTTGCAGTCGCGCCATTCCATGTTGCCTTTGTTAAGGTCGGCGCCCTATTTTCCCGCCCTCAGCCAGAACTCTCCGGGGTCAGCCATGCTTCGAGCCGTCTTGTCCGCCAGCCTTGTTTTGCTTGCTACTTCCGTTGCCGCCCGGGCCGGTGGCGATCCTGTGCTGGGCAAACATGTTTTCAACCGGTGCATGGCCTGCCATGAGGCGGCGACGGACCGCGACAAGGTCGGCCCGCATCTGATGGGCCTCATCGGTCGCACCGCGGGAACCGCCGAAAGCTTCCTCGGCCATTATTCGGATGCCATGAAGAGCGCGGGTGCTGCCGGTCTCGTCTGGGACGAGGCAAATCTTGCCGAATACCTCAGATCGCCCAAGCTGAAAGTGCCGGGCAACAGGATGGCCTTCAGCGGCCTGGGCAATGACGACGACATCGCCAATGTCATTGCGTATCTGAAGGCCGATCCCAAGCCCTGAGCAGACGCCGTCCGGAGTGCGGCGGACCGGCTTGCCCCGCCTGTGGGGCGGCAAGGATCAGTTGTTGTCGAGTTTTCGGAGCCATCCGCCTCGGCGTCGACTGATTGCTTTGCCGGCATGAAAGTTCAAAATCAGTTGAACCAGGCTTGGCCGGCCAATTGATCGCGCCATGACCACGGCTCCATTGCCTTTCAAGGGTTCGGCCGGATATTTGTTTTCGCGACGCGCACTGTCTTCACGTCTTTCAATCCCCTGGTACCCCACATATATTCGCCGCTGTTCGCAACCAGCGAGCGGAAGCCGAAGCGGGAGGGCCCTATGGCGACATTGCAGAATTTCGATGCCGAAATTGCCAGGACCAGGCAGGTCGTCCAGGACATGCGCACCAAGATCGAGCAGTCCGGCACCGTGCTCGACACGCTCGCAACCGCCGACAAGAAGATCGGCGACGCCAATTTCGACATCGAGAACGCCCGCATCGAGGATGTGCTGAAGCAGCAGAAGGTGATGGAAGGCAACATCGCCGACCTGATCATCGGGCTCGAGGACGCCACCAATGTCTTCGGCGCCGAGTTCGAGAGCATGAAGAACTACACCGGCTGGGAAAATTTCGTCGGCGTCTTTTCAGCGCAGCGCAAGCAGCGCATGCGCACCGACCGCGTGCGCAACATGTCGCTCGCCGGCAACCTGCAGGAACTGCTGGCCAAGTCCGACACCATCGTCGGCATATTGAAGGCGCAGAAGGAGGTCCTAGATCAGCGCTACAAGACCTCCGAGGCCAGCCTGTCGCAGGTTATCGAGCGCCGCAAGACCACCATGATCAACCTCGAAACCGTGCAGAAGCGCATCGAGGAGCTCAATCCGATGCTGCTCGACATCGAAAACAGGATCGCCGCGTCGACCAGCCAGAAGGACCGCACGCAGCTCGAGGGCGAACGTTCCAAGCTGGCCACCGAATACAATGAAAAACAGGCCAAGGAGCAGGAACTGCTGGCCGAAAGCCAGACGCTGGAGCGCTACACCTCGATGTTCCAGACCTTTGTCGATTCGCTCAACAACCAGATCGCGGCGCAGTCGACGCTGATCAACAAGCTGACCATCGATACCGAACAGCGTATCGTGCTTTACAAGGCTTTGGAAGATTCCTTGAAGACCGCCGCGCAGCAGGACGTCGCCCACAAGATCAACACGCTGGGCAGCCAGGTCGACAACACGGCCGAGGAAACCATGGCCGGCATCGGCGCCGCCTCGCAAAAGCACATCGGCGACCTCTTGGAGATGCACGAGAAGAACATGGTGGCCAGCGCCGACATCCAGCGCCGCAAGAAGCTCGCCGACGACGCCTTCGCCCGCCGCTTCGACGAGGTGCTGAAGAAGCACAATTCGGCCAACTACGTGCAGTCGTAATTGCCGCGCGCACCGGTGCGACAATAGCAGAGCTGAAAGCATGACCCCCGAAAACGACGCGGCGGCACGGTATTTCTCGGCAATCACGGCCGCGCTCGGCGGCCTTGAAGTGTTCATGCGCGACGACCGCTCGCCGCTTTACCGACACGGCATCGTCGCCAAGATCGTTGCCGAATACATCGCCCGACTCGACAAGTCCTTCTCCTGCTGGCGCAACCGGCTGGGCTTCATGGACACGTTCCGCATTTCGCGCGCCGACAGCGGCTACCCGGTGTTCCAGAACTTGCTCGAACTGGAAAACGACCGCCGCCAGGCAGACAGCCGGCTCGCCAACATTCCCCAGGCCGGCGAACTGCGCGAGGAGATGGCCGACTTCATCCTGCGCCACAAGCAGTTTCCCGAGGCGCTGCAGAAATCGATGGCCGAGCGGCTCTATCTCGAGGACGTCAAGAGCGAGCAGACCTTCGGTCCGTTCACGCTGGCGCAGACTGCCAAGGTGTCGGTCAATCCGAAGACGGCGCGGCCCTATTATCTGGTCCACTGGGCGACCTTCGACGGCAGCGCCAACCTGCCGCTGGTCTACATGGTGACGGTGGAGGATTCCTCGGCAAGCATGGTCAGCCAGCTCGTCGACAAGGACAAGCTCAACGACAAGGTCGATGTTCCCTTGCCTGTCGACGGACTGCTCAATCCGGAGCTGGCCCACCGCTTCGATGATTTCACCGAGAAGAACTCGGCCTATACACTGTCGCCGGCAACGATTGCCGTCAACCTCGACAAGGATTTCCCCGACCTGCATCCAAAGCAGCTGAGGCGCGTGGTGCTCGGTCCTTTCTACTCGGCCGGCGTCACCGAAAACAATTCCGTCGTCGCCGAGGTGCTGGCCAAGGTGCGCAAGCCCGACAATGCCTGGCTGCTGACCTGGACCATTCAAGAGGTTTACTCGAAAGGGGAGAAACCAGGCCGCAAGGGCCTGTGGTCGAGCGAACCGTCGTCCGAGGAATTCTTCATCAACACCGATGATCTCGAGGCCGCGCGCCAGGGCGTGTCGAGCTACGAAAACCACGCGCTGATCCCGCACGAAGCCTACCAGGCGCTCTACGCAGCCGGGGAAGCGCAAAAGATCTTTGCCGGCTACAAGGTTCACATCCTGTCGAATGGGCAGGTGATATCGGATGTCTGACCGCCACACCACGGAGCACCCTTCATGGACACTGGCCTGACCACCATCCCGGAAGCGGCTATCGAAAAGCACCGTGCCACCGCGCAGAGCTTCATCACCCGTATCGTGGTGCTGGAGGATCCCTCGCACGAATCCGGCACGGCGCTTGCCGGCACCAACCGGCGCTTCGTCTCCACCGTCTCGGTCGGCTCGGTGCGCCGCACGCGCGAAGTCGAGCTGTCGAAGACGGTTGCCGCTGTCCATCCCGACGACCAGTTGCTCTCCATCCCGCAGCACACGCTGCTTTTCCGCGCCCGGCGCGGCGCGGCCATTGCGCTTGCCATATCCGACATATTCGCCGAGGGCTCCGATCTCGAAAGCCTGCAGGCGCGGAATGTGCGCGCGCCGCTCGAAGGCGATGACGCCGCGACTTTCAAGAAGCTTCTGTCGGCCTCGGCCTATATCTCGGCCTTCAGCCTTGCCTCCTATGTGTTCCAACTCATCGACAGCGACGGCGAGGCGCCGAACGACATCCCCGAGCCGGACTTCCTCTTCGACACACCCCAGGATGCGGTGAAATCGATCCTGGCCGGCCTCGACAAGGCGATATCGGGCTCGACGGACGATACCGATCTGATGACCCGTGCGCGCGCCTTCGCCCGCGTCGCCATCGACGGCCTCCTAGCGCGAAAAGCCCGCTTCGACGGCATCGGCCCGTTCGAGAACGCCCATATCCGCATCGACGCCGACGACTTCACCCTCGACGGCTTCGACGTCGCGCCGGGCAAGCGCTCCAAGCCGCTGGTGATGACCTTCAAGACGCCGGAAGAGGTCGTCGGCAACCACATCGCCAAATACCAGTCGGTCAAGCTCGCCAAGATGCTGATGGCCTATGATTTCGAGCGTGAGCTGAACCCATTCGTGGAACTCGGCGGCTTCCTGTTCACCTTCATCGGCGACGGCGCGCCCGGCACCGGCAAGACGACACTGATCCAGATGATCGCCGGTCTCGTCAACGGCTATTGCCAGGTCGCCGGCTATCCCTTCGCCTATGAGAATTTCGGCGTCGACCAGATTTCCTCCTACCAGGGCAAGTCGGGCCAGAACTGCCGCCAGTTCATCAACAATGTCTTGAACCCGCGCGTCATCGGCTTCGGCACCATCGACGACATCGACCAGGTGGCCGCTAGACGCTCCGACGATCGCGCCTCGGCGGGCCAGCAGGAGATCACCGGCGTGCTGATGGATGCCTTCGCCGGTGCCGCCACCGTGGTGCGCGGCAATTGCTCGTTCGGCATGTTTTCCAATTATCCCGAGAATGTCGACGACGCGCTGCGCCAGCGCGCCGGCGCCCGCTGGCTGGTCGACGGGCCGCAGACGCGTGACGACTATATCGACATCTTCGTGCTGCTCGCCGGCAAGAACCACGGGATCCCTCTGGGCAAGCACGAGCTCTACGCCGCGCAGGAAATCCAGCGCGCCGTGACCGAAGCCTATGAGGCGCACGAAGAGCCGCAGGAGGACGGGCTGATGCGTGTCTATGAACGCTACATGAAGGAAAACGGCGCGCCCAGGACCATGGCCGACATCGGCACCTACCTGCACCTGATCAAGGACGCCGAACCGCGCTTCACCGGCCGCGCCATCAAGAACGTCACCGACGCCATCAAGATGCGCGCCATGGACATCGAGCTTCCCGACGACTGGTTCGAAAAGCCGGAAGCCTTCATGCACAAGAGCTACGACGACAAGAAAGCGATGATCGAGGAACTGCGCGGCCCGTTCTCGATGGACATGGTCATGCAGGAGATCAACCGTTACGCCGATTCCGAGTTCCGCTATTCCGACAAGTCCGACGACGCCGCGGTCGAAAAACTGCTGCGTGACGCAAGGCTGCGCGAACGCGCTGCGCGTGAGATGGAGGAGATGAAGAAGAAGGGTATGTGGAATGCGTGAGGGGCGCTCTTCTTCCTTCTCCCCGTTCACGGGGAGAAGGTGCCCGAAGGGCGGATGAGGGGCAGCGCCATGCGTGGTGGAAACGAGCCCAAGGTGGCAAGAGCCCGCGAGCTTCGAAAAGTCGACAACGATGCCGAGGAAAAACTGTGGCATGAACTGCGTGGGCGAAGATTGAACGGCCACAAATTCATTCGCCAACTGCCGATCGGTCCATATTTTGCCGACTTCGCCTGCCGCGAAGCCAACCTCGTTGTGGAAGTCGATGGAAGCCAGCATGCAAATCGATCCTCTGATCGATACAGGGATGAGACGATGAACAGGAATGGTTGGTCGGTATTAAGGGTTTGGCACACTGATGTTTTGACCGGCCGTAGGAGCGTACTGGATACGATCGTTGCGGCACTCGATGGTCGGCTGCACAAGAAGATGATTGGCACCGACGTGACGTTTCTGCCCTCGATCTCGGAGACGAGATGATGAGCGTTTGCGCCGCCCCTCATCCGCCCTTCGGGCACCTTCTCCCCGTGAACGGGGAGAAGGCAAGATGAGCAAAAAACCCGACCTCCTTCGCGACAACGAACTCATCTACCGTCGTTTGCTCACCGTCGACGAGGCGCATCTCATCCAGCGTTACAACAAGGCGCTGGCCGCTTTCGGCCTCGAGCCCACCAAGCTGAAGAGCTTCCAGATCGACCGCACCGGCTTTTCGCCCGAAGTGGCCGAGGAGTGTGGCGACTATGACTATCTCGATCCCAATGAGGTCAACCGCCGTTTCATCATCCTGACGCCCTCGCAGATCGACCTGCCGGTGGTGCACACCGCCTTCTCCAACACCTCGCAGTTGATGTTCGAGTTCATGTCCAGGAACCAGCGCGCCATCGACGCGCTGACCATCAAGGACGTCATCTACGGCGAGATCGAGGATTCCGTTCCCAAGGTCAACGACATCGAGGATCTGCTGTCGATCAACCAGGTCGAGTTCAAGGTGCTGTCGGCGGAGGACGTGCTGGGCAAGGCCGCCGAACTCGGCAAGCTCGTCGACCGGCTGAAGCAGGAGCCCGACGCCTGGCGCGACAATGCCATGCTGACCCGCATGGTCGAGCTCGCCAAGGTCTGCGGCGATATCCGCGAGAACGCGCTGGTGCCGGACCAGGTGATCTTCCGCCACAACGCCTATTGGACCAGCCATTTCGGCGGGCTCTACGTCTTTGTCGATCCCGACATGACGACGGTGATCAGCGATCCGGCCGCCCCCGGCTTCCGCCGCTCGCGGCCCTGGCAGGTGAGCTATCTCTCGATCAGGGACGCCGACAAGGTGTTTAAATTCCTGGCCGCCACCGGCCGCGTCGAACTCCCGCGCGCCTCCTGGATCGAGACCTCTGGCTATCTCGAGCACCGTGCCGAAATGGTGGTGCGCGCGCTGATCCGCGACGCCGAGCCGGACCGCAATTTGACAGATGTCGACAAGGTCTGGCTGCAGACCTGGATCCAGAGCCACGCCGACCTGATCACCTCGGACGGGAATTTCCCGTTCCTCAATGCCGCCAAGCGCGAGATCGCCCAGCTCGGCCACCTCAAGATCGACGATGTCATCCCGCAGCAGCGCTTTCTGGTGGTCCGCGCCAGGCCCGACCATCCCGACGCTTGGCTGACCAACCGGCTGATCTCGGATTTCGTGCCGTCGGACTTCGTCTCGCGCTACATCTTCAACAAGGACGGCTTCTACAAGGACTATGACGGCTTCAGCGACGCCTGGCGATCGCATGTTGTGGACGTTCTGAAAACCACATATTTGAAGGACAAGGTGGCGTTTCGCACACGCCTCTACGGCCTGACCGACTAGAACGAAATGAACCGCCATTCCGTTCTAACTTGTTGTTTTGGTGCACGATGTTATCCAAAAAGTCCGCAACTTTTTGGCATCATGTTGAGGGGGTGATACAGCCATGCTCGATCCGATCGTGAATTTCTTCACCCGGATTTTCCAGTGGATCGGCCGCGGCATCGGCCTTGTGATCGGCGTGATCCTGTGGCCCTTCATGTGGGCCGGCCGGTGGTACACACAGCGCGGCTGGATCCTCAAGGCGATAGTCGGCCTTGCCGTCCTGGTGCTCATCGGCCTCTACGCCAACTTCTTCTACGCCACCCAGTGGTGGAACAAGTTCAACCCGAACTACCCGGATACCTATACTTTCGAGAAGCGCAACGTTTCCGCCGGTGAGCAGGTCGCCGCCGGCGCCGGCACCGACACGGCAAAGACCTGCGGCAATTCCGGCATCGCCCAGGTGGCGGCCGACCTGATCGACTTCAACGTCAACCAGAATGCCTGGGTGTCGTCGATGGTCCTCTACAAGCTCGGCCTGTTCGGCATCGACTGGGACAACACGCCATGGATGGACAACAAGGCTTCGTTCCAGCGCGGCATCAATCAGGCGGTGCGGCGCACAGCCACCGAGCTTGCAGACAACCTCGGCCGTGTGCGCACCACCTCGCAGATCGATACCAATCTCCAGGATGCTCGTGGTCAGCTGCAGTACGACGAGTCCATCTGGTATATCAGCCGCAACGGCATGACCGCGACCACGCCCAGCATGTATCGGCGCGCGATGAGCAATCTGCGTTCTTTCAACGCTCGTCTCGCCACCTGCCAGGCGACTTTCGATGCGCGCGCGGACAATCTGAAGCAATATATAGATCGCATCGCCAGCGACATCGGTTCGACATCGGCCATCCTCAAGGAACGCGCCGAGAACCACAACAATGGCTGGTTCGATTTCCGTGCCGACGACCGCTACTGGTTCGCCTATGGCCAGCTCTATGCCTATTACGGCCTGATGAAGGGCGCCCAGGCCGATTTCGAGGACGTCATCAAGGAAAAGCACCTGCAGAGCCTGTGGGACACGATGGACGCGCAGTTCGTGTCGGCCCTGCGTATCCAGCCCTTCATCATCGCCAACGGTCGCGAGGACGGCTGGCTGCTGCCGACCCATCTGACGACGATGGGCTTCTACATCCTGCGGGTGCGCTCCAATATGGTCGAAATCAGCAACGTGCTGACGCAGTAGCGCTGTTCAGTGGCAACCCATGCGATGGCGAATTTGCGCCGTCGCGTCTGTCGCATTCCGTGCATTGTGCGGCTGTTTTGAGACGGCGGAAGCGCCCCTGCTCTGGCTTCTATACGGCGCGGCAAGCGGAGCCAAAAGAACCGGGAACAGGTCGGTCCGCCGCAGAGGAATTTTCTCTATAGGAAACATAGTTGCATGAAAGTTGACGCCGCCGCAGCGACAGGGTTAGATGCCCGCGCGTCCGGCTCCAGCCTTCTTGCGAGTGAGATCAACCCCGTCCCCTCCACCGTCCAATCCAGAGGAACGCCGTCATGGCCGAAGTGAAGTCCGACATCGAGATCGCGCGTGGCGCCAGGAAAAAGCAGATCCAGGAGATCGGCCAGAAGATCGGCATCCCGACCGAGCATCTGCTGCCCTACGGCCACGACAAGGCCAAGATCTCGGCCGAGTTCATCAAGTCGGTGAAGGGAAACAAGGACGGCAAGCTGATCCTGGTCACCGCCATCAACCCGACCCCGGCCGGCGAAGGCAAGACCACCACCACCGTCGGCCTCGGCGACGGTCTCAACCGCATCGGCAAGAAGGCGATCGTCTGCATCCGCGAGGCTTCGCTCGGCCCGAATTTCGGCGTCAAGGGCGGTGCCGCCGGCGGCGGTTACGCACAGGTCGTGCCGATGGAGGACATGAACCTCCATTTCACTGGCGACTTCCACGCCATCACCACCGCCCACAACCTTCTGTCGGCGCTGATCGACAACCACATCTACTGGGGCAATGAGCTCGGCATCGACACCCGCCGCGTCGTGTGGCGCCGCGTCATGGACATGAACGACCGGGCGTTGCGCGAAATCATCAGCTCGCTCGGCGGCGTCGCCAACGGTTTTCCGCGCGAAGCCGGCTTCGACATCACCGTCGCCTCGGAAGTGATGGCGATCCTGTGCCTGTCCACCGACCTGAAGGACCTGGAAAAGCGCCTCGGCGACATCATCGTCGCCTATCGCCGCGACAAGACACCGGTCTTTGCCCGCGACCTCAAGGCCGATGGCGCCATGGCCGTGCTTTTGAAGGACGCCATGCAGCCCAACCTGGTGCAGACGCTGGAGAACAACCCGGCCTTCGTGCATGGCGGTCCGTTCGCCAACATCGCGCATGGCTGCAACTCGGTCGTCGCCACCACGACGGCGCTGAAGCTCGCCGACTATGTCGTCACCGAAGCCGGCTTCGGCGCTGATCTGGGCGCTGAGAAGTTCTTCGACATCAAGTGCCGCAAAGCGGGTCTGAAGCCGGCGGCGGCCGTCATCGTCGCCACCGTTCGGGCCATGAAAATGAATGGCGGCGTCAAGAAGGAAGACCTCGGCAAGGAAAACGTCGAGGCGGTGAAGAAGGGCTGCGCCAATCTCGGCCGCCACATCGAGAACATCCGCCAGTTCGGCGTGCCGGCGGTGGTTGCCATCAACCACTTCTATTCCGACACGGACGCCGAGATCCAGGCGATGAAGGACTATGTCGCCTCGATGGGCGAGGAGGCTATCCTGTGCAAGCACTGGGCCAATGGCTCGGCGGGCATCGAGGAGCTCGCCAACAAGGTGGTGGCGCTTGCCGAATCCGGCGCGTCGCAGTTCGCGCCGCTCTATCCCGACGCGATGCCGCTGTTCGAGAAGATCAACACCATCGTCCAGCGCATCTATCGCGGCTCCGAAGCGATCGCCGACAAGTCGGTGCGCGACCAGTTGCACGCCTGGGAGCAGGCCGGCTACGGCAACCTCCCGGTCTGCATGGCCAAGACCCAGTATTCCTTCTCGACCGATCCGAACCTGCGCGGCGCGCCGACCGGCCACACCGTGCCGGTGCGCGAGGTCAGGCTTTCGGCCGGCGCGGGCTTCGTCGTCATCATCTGCGGCGAGGTCATGACCATGCCTGGCCTGCCAAGCAAGCCGTCGTCGGAGAAGATCTTCCTCAACGAGGCCGGCCAGATCGAAGGCCTGTTCTGATCTTTTGTCCCAACAATCAAGAAAGGGCGCCGCATCGCCGCGGCGCCCTTTCTGTTTGCGGGTCGTCCTACGCAGCGCTGCGCGCCAGCGCCCGCTGGTTGGATGCATGGATCGTGTCGCGTTGCGGCAGTGCGCCGGTCTTCAGACAGTCGACCCACTCGGCGGTCTTGAGCACGGCGGCGAAGCGCGACTGCAGGATTATGCTCACCACGCGATGGATCTCCTCGGCCGAGGCGTAGCCGGCGCTGTTGGCGTAGGGCACCGAACCGGTCGCGTCGGACAGGAACTCGACGGCAAAACCCATATGCACGGCGTGGATGATGGTCGACAGGTCGCAATTATGCGTCATGTAACCGACGACCGCGATCGTATCGACGGCATTGGCGCGCAGCCAGGCCTCCAGATCGGAGCCGGTAAAGGCGCTCGGCAAATTTTTCTCGACATAATGGTCGCGACGACGCCTAGCGATCTCGGGATGCAGTTCGCCGCCATGGCTGCCCTTGGCGAAGATCGGCGAGGTCTCGGGCGCCATCTGCTTGACGACCACCACCTTGATGCCGGCAGCGGCGGCTGCGTCCATGGCGCGCGCCACGTTGACGACGCTGTCGCGGAACGGCGGATACTGGATGGCCAAATTGCCACCGTCATAGTCGTTCTGGACGTCGATGACGACGAGCGCGCGGCGCGGCGCGGTGTTGGCTGGGTCAGACATGATGTTTCCTTTCAGGCTTGAATGCGATGGGCCGAAAATAACGTGGTGGCTTAGGTGCCAACAGTGGCCCGATTGACATCATCCGAAAGAATTGGGACAATCCACCTTCACAGTGGAAACGTCCCATGAGTGCTCCCATCATCGCCGTCCTCGCCTTCGACGGCATCAGCCCGTTCCATCTCTCCGTGCCTTGCCTGGTGTTCGGCGCGGACCGCAGCAACCTCGGCCTGCCACGCTTCGACTTCCGTGTCTGCGGGGTCGAGGAAGGGCTGATCCGGACCGATGCCGGGCTGAGCATCCTGGTCTCGCACGGGCTTGCCGCGCTCGAAGACGCCGATATCGTCATCATCCCGAGTTGGAAGGACCTCGAAGCACCTCTGGCCAAACCGCTCGAGCAAGCGCTCGGTCGCGCCCATCGGCGCGGCGCGCTGATCGTGGGCCTGTGTCTCGGCACCTTTGCCATCGCCGCCGCCGGCCTGCTCTCTGAACGGAAGGCGACCACGCATTGGGCCTATACCGACCGGTTGCGGGCCCTTCATCCCGACATTTCAGTCGACGCGGACGTGCTCTATGTCGATGATGGCGACATCGTCACCTCCGCCGGCGTCGCCGCCGGGCTCGACTGCTGCCTGCACATCGTGCGCGCCCGCTATGGCGCGGAGGCGGCGCTGCGGCTCGCCCGGCACGTCGTGCTTTCGCCGCACCGGCAGGGCGGACAGGCGCAGTTCATCGAGCGCCCGGTGGCAAAAAGCGCCAATGCCGACCGTTTCACCGAGGCGCTCGACGCGGTTCGCGCGGCGCTTGGCGAAACGCACAGCCTCGACAGCGTCGCCGAAGCCGCCGGCCTGACACGGCGCACTTTCACCCGCCGCTTCCAGAAATCGATCGGCACCAGTTTTGGCGACTGGCTGACCAGCCAGCGCATCGAATTGGCGCAGCGGTTGCTGGAAGCCACGGAAAAATCGATGGACGTCGTGGCTTTCGAGGCCGGCTTCGGCAGCGCCACGTCTTTGCGCCAGCACTTTTCCGCGAGACTGAAAACGTCGCCGGCGCAATATCGGCGTGAATTTTCCAGGCGGGCCGATGTCGGCGAGCGCGTGCCACACCTCCCGGCTGCATCGATTGGGCACGCAAGCGCACTCAGCCCCGACTGAGCACCCGCGCCGGATTGCCGACCACGGTCGTGTTCGCCGCCACGTCGCGCGTCACCACGGTCCCGGCGCCGACGATGGCGCCTTCGCCGATGCTGACACCGCCAAGGATGGTCGCGCCGCCGCCGATCCAGGCATTCTCACCGATCGTGACCGGCCTGGCGATCTCCAGTCCCGCCTGCCGCCCTGCCGGCTCCTTGTGGTGTTCGGCGCAATAAATCTGCACATTGGGGCCAAGCAGCGTCCCTTTGCCGATGCGCACCGGCGCGGTGTCGAGAATGGTACAGCCGGCATTGAGAAAGACGCCGTCGCCGAGGAAGAGATTGAAACCGTAGGCACAATGAAACGGCGCCTCGATGCGGACCTCCTCGCCCACGCCGCCCAGCAGTGTCCGCAGGGCTGGCCCGAGGTTCCCGCGTTGACGGGGCGGGAGCGTATTGTGCTCGAACACGGCATCCGCGGCCAAGCCGCGCAACGCGCCAAGATCGTTATCCAGGCATGTATACCATTCGCCGGCCGCCATCTTCGCACGTTCGCTCTGAACCATGGCAGTGCCTCCGTTTGACATCATCGCGAAACAGCGCCGAGGCAAGGACTGACGTGAACCTATAGACCAGGATACGCGGCTTCACGGAATTGGCCACCGTGCCGTCACGACCTTGATCGCAAGCGGGCATTCGCGATCCGCGCCCGGCAACGAAAAAGTTCAAGACCGCTGTCGATTTCCGGGTAACTCATTCGTCCTCGATACGAAGCCGAAGAAATTCGCCCAAGAAGGGAAACGACCGATGACCATCACCATCACGGCATTTGAACGATCGCCCGATGGCGGCAAGGGGCTGGCGCGCGATACCCGCGTTCGCTGGGCGCTCGAAGAGGTGGGCAGCCCTATGAGGTTCGTTTTGTTTCCTTCGCAGGGATGAAAGCGCCCGAACATCTGGCCATCCAACCCTTCGGGCAGATCCCCACCTATGAGGACGGTTCTCTCTCGCTGTTCGAGACCGGCTCGATCGTCTTTCATCTTGCCGAACAGCATGCGGGCCTGCTGCCGAAGGGTCGCAATGCCCGCGCCCGCGCGATCACGTGGATGTTTGCCGCACTGAACACCGTCGAGCCGCCGATCCTCGAATTGACCACGGCAAGGATATTCGAAGTTGACAAGCCCTGGAGCGAGGCGCGCTTGCCGCTGGTAAAGGACCGTGTTCGCGCCCGGCTGGACAGTCTCTCGGCTCACCTGGGTGTCGCCGACTGGCTCGATGGTGCGTTCAGCGCCGGCGATTTCCTGATGGTGTCGGTACTGCTGCGACTGAGAATGTCAGGCATTCTGGACGAATACCAAAACCTGGCCGCCTATGTGGCGCGCGGGGAAGCTCGGCCCGCTTATATCAGGGCTTTCGCCGCGCAATTTGCTGTCAACGCTCCAGCCAACTGAAGCATTGGCTCTTACTCGCCTCAATCCCCTGTGCGTGAGTCTACGGCCTAGCCAAATATCCGGCCTATGGTAGCCTGCCGTTTCAGGGCTGTTCCGGCTCGGGATCGAGGGGGCGACCATGCTCTACATTCTTGCACTCCTGATCGGCGTCATAGCCGGCCTGCGCGCCATGACGGCACCTGCCGCCGTCGCCTGGGGTGCCTATCTCGGCTGGCTGCCGGTTGCCGGCACCTGGGCGAGCTTCATGAGCCATTGGGCCGCTGTCGGCATCTTCACCATCCTGGCCATCGTCGAACTGGTCACCGACCAGCTGCCGTCGACGCCAAGCCGTAAAGTGCCGCAGCAGTTCGGCGGCCGCATCCTGCTCGGCGCGTTCTCTGGCGCGGTGCTCGGCGCGGCCGGCGGCGCCACCATCGTCTGCCTGATCGCCGGCGCCATCGGCGCGGTCATCGGCACGTTGGGTGGTGCCGAAGCGCGCAGCCGGCTGGCGGCAGCTTTCGGCAAGGACCCGCCCGCTGCCTTCATCGAGGACGCGGTGGCGATCGTCGGCGGCCTGCTGATCGTGGCGGCGACGGCATGACTGCGAAAACCTTCGACGCCATCATCATCGGCGCTGGTCAGGCAGGGCCGCCCTTGGCGGGCCGCCTGACGGCCGCGGGCATGAGCGTGGCGCTGATCGAGCGCAAGCTGGTCGGCGGCACCTGCGTCAACACCGGCTGCATGCCGACCAAGGCCATGGTCGCCAGCGCCTATGCCGCGCATCTGGCGCGGCGCGCCGCCGACTATGGCGTGACGCTCCCAGGCCCCGTGGGGGTCGATTATCCCCGGATCAAAGCGCGCAAGGACAAGGTTACCAACGACGCCCGTGGCAATCTGGAGACATGGATCGCCGGTATGAAAGGCTGCACGCTCTATCGCGGCCATGCACGCTTCGTATCCGCCAATACGGTGCGCGTCGGCGACGACCTTTTGACCGCCGAAAAGATCTTCCTCAATACGGGCGGCCGCGCCTCGGTGCCGGATCTGCCCGGCATCCGCGACATCGACTATCTGACCAATTCCTCGATGATGGATCTCGACGTTTTGCCGCGCCACCTCGTCGTCGTCGGCGGCAGCTACGTCTCGCTCGAATTCGCGCAGATGTTCCGCCGCTTCGGCTCGGAAGTCACCGTCATCGAAAAGGGCCCGCGCCTGACCGGCCGTGAGGACGAGGACGTCTCGGCCGCCATCCTGTCGATCCTCGAAAACGAAGGCATCGCGGTCCATGTCGGCGCCGACAACATCGGCTTCGCCAAACACGGTGGGGATATTGCCGTGACCTTCTCCGTCGGCAAGCCGCCCGCGATCGGATCGCATGTGCTGCTGGCGCTGGGCCGAACGCTCAACACCGATGATCTCGGTCTCGACAAGGCGGGCGTCGAGGTCGACGGACGCGGCGCGATTGTCGTCGACGACCAGTTGCGCACAAGCGTGCCAGGCATCTGGGCGATGGGCGACTGCAACGGCAAGGGCGCCTTCACCCACACCTCCTACAACGACTATGAGATCGTCGCCGCCAATCTGCTCGACAATGATCCGCGCAAGGTCAGCGACCGCATCGAGGCCTACGCGCTCTACATCGACCCGCCACTCGGCCGTTGCGGCATGACCGAGGCCGCTGTGAGGAAATCCGGACGTCGCGCCCTGGTCGGCCAGCGACCGATGACCCGCGTCGGCCGCGCCGTCGAAAAGGGCGAGACGCAGGGTTTCATGAAGATCCTCGTCGATGCCGACAGCAGGGAAATCCTCGGCTGCTCGGTGCTCGGCCCCAGCGGCGACGAGGCAGTGCATTGCGTGCTCGACCTGATGTACGCCAAGGCGCCGGTCGACACGCTGGCGCGCGCGATGCACATCCATCCGACGGTTTCTGAGCTGCTGCCGACGATAGCCCAGGAAGTGAAGCCGCTGGCCTGAGACAGGAGTGGTTCGGCGTTGGTAGAATCGCCGAGCCGCCCTACGGACGCCCCGGCGCTCGTTTCCAATGCGCTCCACGATTTCTGCATTGCTGCATTGCGGCAATGTCTGTTGCGCCCAGCAGCGATCCTCGCGCAGTCTCCAGATTGAACCGATTCAGTCTGGACCTCCCATGCCTTTGCCGATCCTTGCGCTTGCCATTGCGTCCTTCTGCATCGGCACTACCGAATTCGTCATCATGGGCCTGCTGCCGGAGGTCGCGGCCGATCTCGGCGTGACGATCCCCGCCGCCGGCCTGCTGGTCACCGGCTACGCACTGGGCGTCGTCTTCGGCGCGCCCATCGTTGCGATGGCCACCGCGCATTTGCCGCGCAAGCCCGTGCTGGTCGGGCTTGCCGCGCTCTTCGTCGTTGGCAATCTCTTCTGCGCCATCGCGCCCAATTACTGGCTGCTGATGGCTGCGCGCGTCTTCACCGCTTTCGG
The DNA here is from genome assembly GCF_020164715.1 of Mesorhizobium sp. ESP7-2. Taxonomy (NCBI): domain Bacteria; kingdom Pseudomonadati; phylum Pseudomonadota; class Alphaproteobacteria; order Hyphomicrobiales; family Phyllobacteriaceae; genus Mesorhizobium; species Mesorhizobium sp. ESP7-2. The sequence continues at coordinate 22,985 of NZ_JAIUGQ010000015.1, read as the reverse complement.
CCACGGCGCCTTTTTCGGCATCGGCTCGGTCGTCGCCGCAAGCCTGGTGCCCCGCAACAAGCGCGCCAGTGCCATCGCGCTGATGTTCGCCGGCCTGACGCTCGCCAACATTCTCGGCGTTCCGGCCGGCACCGCACTCGGCGAAGCCTTCGGCTGGCGGGCCACCTTCCTGGCCGTGGTCGGCATCGGCCTGATCTCGGTCGCGGCCATCGCCTGGCTGGTGCCGTCGGATGTGACCGAGCCGAGCGGCGGCGGTCTGCGCGCCGAAGTCCGCGTGCTCGGCAAGTTGCAGGTGTGGCTGGCGATGCTGATCGCTGCGCTGACCTCGGCCAGTCTGTTCGCCGTTTTCACCTATATCAAACCCTACCTCACCGACGTGTCGGGCCTGTCGACCGCGGCGGTCACCTGGGTGCTTTTGCTGTTCGGCGCCGGCATGACCATCGGCAACATCATCGGCGGTAGGCTGGCGGACTGGAAACTGATGCCGACAGTGATAGCCACCTTGCTGCTGATGGCCCTGCTGTTCGTCGGCTTCATGCAGTTCGGCGCGATCGCCAGCGTTGCCATCGGCATCGTCTTCCTGTGGGGTCTGCTCATCTTCGTCGTCGTGCCGCCGCTGCAGATCCGTGTCGTCGAGGCGGCTTCCGAAGGACCGAACCTTGCCGCCACGCTGAACCAGGGCGCCTTCAACGTCGGCAATGCCGGCGGCGCCTGGATCGGCGGCGTGGCGCTGTCATCAGGCGTTTCCTATGCCAATTTGCCGCTGGTCGGCGCGGTGCTCGCCCTGATTGCGGTTACTGTTGCGGTGCTGTCGCAGGCGCTGGACCGGCGCGCGCCCATCGCCGCCCTCCAGCCTGCCGCCGAGTAGCTGCCTGTCGCCCAAAAGCATGCCCACGGGCTTGACCCGAGGCTGCGCAGCGGCTTTGGGACAACGACATGCACCAAGGCAAAAGACTGTTATTGCGCCCATGGCGCGGCGGGCTGGACCAATCGACATCGGCACCCTCCAATGGGCATGTCTTCTCGGTCTTGAAGGAGGACGTCATGCAGAAATCGATTGAACGCATCGCCGGGGACAGCGAAGGCGTTTCCTACGAATTCCCGGTGTTCCGCTTCGCCGGTGCCGACAAGGCAGCGCCTTCGGCCTATCTGCAGGCGGCACTCCATGCCGGCGAATTGCCTGGCGTCGTCGCCATCGATGCATTGATGCCGAGGCTGAACAAGGCCGAGGCCGAAGGCCGCATCAGGGGCAACCTCACCATCGTGCCCTGGGTCAACCCGATCGGCCGCGCGCAATATCATTTCGGCGAGCACCAGGGCCGCTTTCATCTGGGCACCCGCACCAACTTCAATCGCGGCTTTCCGCTGCTTGCCGCGCCCGATACCAGGCTTCTGCCGGACGCCACTTTTGGCGGCGCCGACCAGCGGCTGAAGTCGCTGCTGGTGCATCTCTCGCTCGGCCATGACATCGTGCTCGATCTGCATTGCGACGACGAGGGCCTTGCCTATCTCTACGTCCACACCAGCCTGTGGCCTGGAATGGCCGATTGCGCCGCCGCCATGGGCGTCGATGCCGTGGTGCTGTGGAGCGAGGACACCGACGGCACCTTCGAGGGCGCCTCGATCATGCCCTACCAGAACGCCGCCGCCGACATCGCGAAGTTCGACAGGCGCGTCGCCACCACGGTCGAATATCGCGGCATCCTCGATGTCGACGGCGCGCTTGCCTCGGCCGACGCGGCAGGCCTCTACCGGCTGCTGGCGGCGCGGGGCGTGATATCCGACAGCGCCCTGCCCGCACCCGGCCCGTTCAAGGGTGTCGCGGCACCTCTGGAAAACATCGATATGATGCCGGCACCACGGGGCGGCGCGGTCCTTTACGACGTCAAGCCCGGCGACCGCGTCACCCGGGGCGCTCGTCTCGCCACCATTGTCCACGCTCCGGGCGAAGCCGATGGCCGCACCGAAGTGTTCGCGCCGCAGGACGGCATCATCCTGACCCGCCGCTCGCGCCGCATCATCCGCGCCGGCGAAGACCTGTTGAAACTGGTCGGCGACCGGAAGAGCAGCGATGCCAGGTCGGGCACGCTGGAGGATTAGACTCCGTCGAATCCAGTTGCGCGGCCGCCCGATCGCCGCTAAGGGAATCGCCATGAACATGCGTTCGACCAAGACCATTTGGTGGTGGGCCTGCTGACAGCGGCCTGTTCGAACGCGTGCGCGTGAAAATAGAGGGTGGCCGCAACGGAATGTCCGGGCGGCCATTTGTTTTTCAAAGCCATTCCCGGGTCCGTTGCCCAAGTAGCTGGTGGAGACGGCAATGACGTTGAAGGTTCTGGAAAACGGCGCTGAAAGCTTCGTGACGGCGGGTGGCATCACCATCACCCGCGAACGCCACGACCGGCCCTATGAAGGTGCGATCGACACCTATGTCGACGGGCTGAATTCGCGGCGCGGCGCGGTGTTTTCCTCCAACTACGAATATCCCGGCCGCTATACGCGCTGGGATACGGCCATCATCGATCCGCCGCTGGTCATCTCGGCACGCGGCCGCGCCATGCGCATCGAGGCGCTGAACGGCCGTGGCGAGGCGCTGTTGCCTGTCATCGGCAGGGCACTGGATGGTCTCGCCGAGGTCACGATCGCCGAGACTACGAAAAAGCTGATCCGCCTCGACGTCGCCAAGCCCGGCCGTGTCTTCACCGAGGAGGAGCGCAGCCGCGTTCCCTCCGTCTTCACCGTGCTGCGCGCCATCACCGCTCTGTTCAAGACGGCCGAGGACGCCAATCTCGGCCTTTATGGCGCCTTCGGCTACGACCTTGCCTTCCAGTTCGACCCGGTCGACCACACGCTGGTTCGCAAGGAAAGCCAGCGCGACCTGGTGCTGTTCCTGCCCGACGAGATCCTGGTCGTCGACCACTATTCGGCCAAGGCCTGGACTGACCGTTACGATTATGCGGGCGAGGGTTTTTCGACCGAAGGCCTGCCGCGCGACCAGGTCGCCGAGCCGTTCAAGACCGCAGACCGCATCCCGCCGCGCGGCGACCATGAGCCGGGCGAATACGCCAATCTGGTGCGCCGGGCGATGGACAGCTTCAAGCGCGGCGACCTGTTCGAGGTCGTCCCCGGCCAGATGTTCTACGAACGCTGCGAGACGCAGCCATCCGAGATTTCGCGAAAGCTGAAGTCGATCAACCCGTCGCCCTATTCCTTCTTCATCAATCTGGGCGAAAACGAATACCTGATCGGCGCTTCGCCGGAGATGTTCGTGCGCGTCAATGGCCGCCGCGTCGAGACCTGCCCGATCTCCGGCACCATCAAGCGCGGCGACGACGCCATTTCGGATAGCGAGCAGATCATCAAGCTGCTCAACTCCAAGAAGGACGAGTCCGAACTCACAATGTGCTCGGACGTAGACCGCAACGACAAGTCGCGGGTCTGCGATCCAGGTTCGGTGCGCGTCATCGGCCGCCGCCAGATCGAGATGTATTCGCGCCTGATCCACACTGTCGACCACATCGAGGGGCGGCTGCGCGAAGGCATGGACGCTTTCGACGCGTTTCTCTCGCATGCCTGGGCCGTCACCGTCACCGGCGCGCCGAAACTGTGGGCCATGCGCTTCATCGAGCAGAACGAGAAGAGTCCGCGCGCTTGGTATGGCGGCGCCATCGGCATGGTCAACTTCAACGGCGACATGAACACCGGGCTTACCTTGCGCACCATCCGCATTAAGGACGGCATCGCCGAGGTGCGCGCCGGCGCTACATTGCTCTTCGACAGCATTCCCGAGGAAGAAGAAGCCGAAACCGAACTGAAGGCATCCGCCATGCTCTCCGCCATCCGCGACGCCAAGATGGGCAATTCGACCAGCACCGAGCGCACCACGGCGCGCGTCGGCGACGGCGTCAACATCCTGCTGGTCGACCATGAGGACAGCTTCGTGCATACGCTGGCGAACTACTTCCGCCAGACCGGCGCCAATGTCTCGACCGTGCGCACGCCGGTGCCGGAGGAAGTCTTCGAGCGGCTGAAGCCCGACCTCGTCGTGCTGTCGCCCGGACCCGGCACGCCCAAGGATTTCGACTGCGCGGCGACCATCAGACGCGCGCGCGCCCGCGACCTGCCGATCTTCGGCGTCTGCCTCGGCCTGCAGGCACTAGCCGAAGCCTATGGCGGCGAGCTCAGGCAGTTGCACATTCCCATGCACGGCAAGCCGTCGCGGATTCGCGTCTCGAAGCCGGGCATCATCTTCTCCGGCCTGCCCAAGGAAGTTACCGTCGGCCGTTACCACTCGATCTTCGCCGATCCGGTGCGCCTGCCGGACGATTTCCTGGTGACCGCCGAGACAGAGGACGGCGTCATCATGGCCTTCGAGCACCGCAAGGAACCGATCGCCGCGGTGCAGTTCCACCCGGAATCGATCATGACGCTCGGCCACAATGCCGGCATGCGCATCATCGAGAACATCGTCGCGCATTTGCCGCGCAAGGCCAAGGAAAAGGCAGCCTGACGGTAATGGCCGAAGCCGAGAACAGCATGGCGATCGCGGCGAAAGCCGCCGCGAAGCGCAAGGTCGCCAACCTTGCCTTCTGGTCGATCGTGGTCGCCTTTGTCGTGCTCGCGCTCAAAGCCACCGCCTGGTACCTGACCGGATCCGTCGCGCTCTATTCGGACGCGCTGGAATCGATCGTCAATGTCATTGCCTCGATGGCGGCCTTCTGGGCGATCCAGGTCAGCTACAAGCCGGCCGACCAGGATCATCCCTTCGGCCATCACAAGGCCGAGTATTTCTCGGCCGTGCTCGAAGGCGTGCTGATCGTCGTCGCCGCGCTTCTGATCCTGAGCGAGGTCTGGCGCTCCTGGCAGACGCCGGCGCCGCTCGAACAGCCCTGGGAAGGCCTTGCGATCAACGGCATCGCCACCGTCATCAATGCTTTCTGGGCCTGGACGCTGATCCGCACAGGCCGGGCCGAGAAATCGCCGGCGCTGGTCGCCGACGGCAACCACATCATGACCGATGTGGTGACCTCGGTCGGCGTCTTCGGCGGCCTGGTCGGAGCAATCCTGACCGGCTGGCAGATCCTCGACCCGGCATTGGCCGTCATCGTCGCGCTCAACATCCTGTGGCAGGGCTGGCATGTCATCGGCTCGTCGATGAACGGCCTGATGGACCGGGCCGTCGGCACGGCGGAGCACATGCGCATCCGCGACATCATTTCGGCCAATTGCAAGGGCGCGATGGAGGTGCACGACCTCAAGACCCGCATCGCCGGCCGCGCCACCTTCATCGAGTTCCATCTGGTCGTCGATGCCGACATGTCGGTCGGCGCCAGCCATATCATCTGCGACCGTATCGAGGACGCGCTGAAGGCCGACATTCCTTCGGTGCGCGTGACAATCCATGTCGAGCCCGACGACGAGGCCAAGCTGCCGAAGGGCACGACCGCCGTGCCGTTTGCGTGAGGAGAGCTGCAGCGGAGCAGAATTCTGTACCGTTGCGGCGCCTCCAGGGCGCGGCATGGATCCTATGGTCTGCGCCGCGTCGCTTCACTCCTTGCTCCGCCATAGGATGACGAAGCGGTGTTCAAGGCGCGCAGGCCGATTGCGGCATGGCCTCCAGCCGATAGACCTTATCGTCCGACTTGGTCTTGCCGTCTGCGGCTTTCGAACACAGGTCGACAACCGCCAGGCTGCTGTTGGGATTGGCCAGCATGATGGTGCCGTGGGCGCCGCGCTTTAGGAAGATTTCCTTTTGCGCGATATCGCAGGAAAAATTGCTCATCTTCGACCTCGCAGCACAACGCCACTGGTCGGCTTCGCCCTGGCACGAATAGGTCTGCGTGATCTTGGCCCCCTTCTGCCGTGTGGCGATCGAGACGGCGATGTCGGCGCCGTCGGGCCAGTTCGTGACATCGCCCCCGGAGGCGAAGGAGGCCAGTTCCACCGGCCCGCGGAACACCCGGATCGACTGCGTCAGTTGGCCGGGATGCGAACTCATATGCGCCGCATCATAGTCGCGCCCGTAACAGAAGGCCTGATCGGGTTTGAACCGCTCGCGCAACGGCGCCCCGAGCGCCGGATCGATCGGATCGATGCGTGCGAACTCGGCCTTGCAGGTGGCAGCCGGCATTGGGTCGAGGCGGAAATTGTCGTCCTCCGACCCGAGCGCTTGCCTGTCGTATTCAGCCGTGCCGAGTTCCTCTTCCGAACCGGCATCGAGGTAGATATCAGGCGACAGATCGGACAGGATCAGCCTGCCCTTGTCGTCGACCTTCAGCGACGCCAGCGTGCGATCGCAATCCATGCCGCAGCGGATCGGGGCCGATTTGCCGTCCTCGGACTGGTGATTGCACCAGCCGCCGGCCCATTCCGGCGCCTTGGCACCGCGCACCGTGGTGGTGAGGAAGCCATTGTAGGACGTATCGGAATTCGCGCTCGGTTCCTCATTCGGACGTCTGACCGGATCACGGCCGTAGTAGAAGAAAATCCGCGCCACTTTCTGCTTCGGATGCGCCTTGAGGTGCGCCGCGTCATAGACCCGGCCGAAGCAGGCGTCCGCCCCTTTAGGGCTGAGTTCGGTGAGCTTGAGCGCATCATCGGCAAAAGCAGAACCCACAACTCCGCCAAACAGTGCGACGCCGAATCCGGCGCTGGCGAGCGTCTTCCATTCCCTGAACGCCACGTGCCCCTCCTCCGCATCGACAGGCGTAACGTCAATTTATGCTAGTATTGCGGCTTGAGCCACGCAAATCGCGGGGAGCCGGCAAGCCAGGAAGGGGACGCCATGCGCCGACGTGACATGTTCCACGCGGTTCTCGCCGGAGCCGGAACCCTTCTCGGCCTGCGGGCGGTACAGGCAGCGACCACCGAGCCAGCCAGGCTGAAGGTCGCCTATCACCTCAGCGACCTCGACAAGGTCAATTTCGTGCTCGGCAACATCAAGAACCACTATGAGGGCACCGGCGGCGACGTCGAGATCGCTCTGGTCGTGCATGGTCCGGCCCTTGCCGCCTTCAAGTCGAAGGGCATATCGGCCGCGATTTCGGGGCGCTTTACCGGTCTTGTCCAGCAAGGGCTCGACCCGCACGCTTGCGGCAACACCATGCACGGCATGGACGTTACGCTCGCCGATCTGCTCGACGGATTCCATGCCGCCGACAAGGGCGGCGTCGTCAAGCTCGCCGAATTGCAAAGCCAGGGCTATCTCTATCTCAGGCCTTGAAGCGGCGCTGACTTGAATGCAAGGGTGGCAAGACCCGCCAAGAATCTTGAAGATCCCCGGAGGAACAGCCGTGCCAGAGACAGCCCTTGGTCTTGTCATCCCCGATCTCGCCGGCAAGGCGGTACTGGTCACCGGCGCCTCGACCGGCATCGGCGCAGCCCTCGCGCTCGCCTATGCCGAGCAGAAATGCAAAGTGGCGCTGCACTATAATTCCAGCCGCGACGCCGCCGAAAAACTCGGCCGGATCATTCGCGACGGCGGCGGCGAGGTCTTCCTCGTCCAGGGCGATTTTTCTCTTCCCGCCGATGTCGGACGCGTCGTCGAGGACACCGCGCGACATTTCGGCCGCCTCGACGGGCTCGTCAACAATGCCGGCGGCATGCTCGGCCGCGTGCCCTATGCCGAGCAGACCGAGGCGCATTACGACGCGGTGATGGATCTCAACGCACGCTCGGTGCTGACCGCCTCGCGTAAGGCGATCCCGTGGCTGAAAAAACAGGGCGGCTTCATCGTCAACACCTCGTCCATCGCCGCGCGCAATGGTGCAGGCGGCGGCGCTGGCCTTTATGGCTCGGCCAAGGCCTTCGTCTCCAACGTCACACGCGGCATGGCCAAGGAACTGATCGGCTTCGGCATCCGCGTCAACGCCGTGGCGCCAGGTACCATCCTCACCCCCTTCCACGAACGCTATTCGACCGACGAGCAGATCAAGGGCATGGTCGCCACCATTCCGCAGGGCCGCGCCGGCACGGCGCAAGATTGCGTCGGCGCCTATCTGTTCCTCTCATCGGACCTGTTGAGCGGCTACATCACCGGCCAGGTGATCGAGGTCAATGGCGGCCAGTTGATGCCTTGACCGGCGATCGGCATACTAAACACACTCCTTTCGCGCCAACCCAGGGGACGAGGACATGTACGGACTGATCGGCAAGATGCGGGCGGCGCGCGGCCAACGCGACGCTGTCATGACTGTGCTGCGCGAGAGCACCGGCGCCCTGCCCGGCTGCCTGAGCTATATCATCGCCACCGACCCGGCCGACGCCGACGCGATCTGGGTGACCGAAGTGTGGACCGATCAGGCAAGCCACAAGGCATCCCTGCAGCTACCGGAAGTCCAGGCGGCCATCGCCAAGGCACGCCCCTTCATCGGCGGCTTCGAGTTCCAGGTGGAGACCCACCCGGTCGGCGGCTTCGGCTTGGCTGAAGCCAAAACGGGCTGAGGTGGGCGGGCGGCGCGATGCAGACCGTTAACATTAGCGATGCGAAGGCCAATCTTTCACGTCTCGTTGACCTGGCCGCCAAAGGCGAGCCATTCATCATCGCCAGGGCTGGCAAACCATTGGTCAAAGTCATGCCTCTCGATCCATCGCCCCCGGCACAGGCGCGACGGGTTGGCTTTATGGCTGGCCAGTTTTCCGTACCCGACCATTTCGATCGCATAGGCGGTGGAGAGATCGAGCACTTGTTCGGCACGGATACCTAGAAGCTGTCGCATTTTTTGACGCGAGCGGGTTCGCATTCCTTGCCGCCCGGTCTAAGACCAGAGCATGGATTCCGAGGCCGAGCAGCCATATCCCGACCAGCCCGCCATCGAGCGCATGGAGCGGCTGAGCAAGCCATGGCAATGGTTGATCCTGCTGGTCATCTCCACCCTGTTTGCCGGTGCGCTGGAACTCGCGGCCCTGCCGGCGGCACTGCTGATCGGACCAATGCTGGCAGCCATCATCGCCGGCACCAATGGCGCCACTGTGCGGGTGCCGCGCCTTCTGTTCGGCTCCGCCCAGGCTGTCGTCGGCTGCCTCGTCGCGGCTTCGATCTCGGCCGATATCTTTCCGGTCTTCTACAAGGAATGGCCGCTGTTCCTCGGCGTGGTGATCGCCACCGTCGCGGCCTCGAGCCTGCTTGGCTGGCTGATCAGCCGCTGGCGCATCCTGCCCGGCACTACCGCCGTCTGGGGCTCTTCGCCGGGGGCCGCTACTGCCATGGTGCTGATGGCCGGCGCCTTTGGCGCCGACCAGCGCCTTGTCGCCTTCATGCAGTATCTGCGCGTCATCTTCGTTTCGATGACGGCGGCCCTCGTTGCCAAGATGTGGGTCGACACCTCGGGCATCGAGGTCCCGCCCATCGACTGGTTCCCGGCGATCGATCCGCAGCCCTTCGCCGCCACCATCGGCATGGCAATCGTCGGCGGCCTGGCGGGTAGGCTTTGCCGGCTGCCCTCGCCTTTCTTCCTTGGCAGCTTCATCTTCGGCACCGTGATCCATCTTGGCCTCGGGGTGCCGATGCAATTGCCGCAATGGCTGCTGGCGATCAGTTACGCTATGGTCGGCTGGTCGATCGGCCTGAACTTCACCAGACCGATCCTGCGCCATGCGGCACGCGCCCTGCCGCAGATCATCGCCTCGATCGTCGCGTTGATCGCCTTTTGCGGCGGCCTGGCCTTCCTCATCAGCCATCTCGCCGGCGTCGACCCTCTGACCGCCTATCTGGCGACCAGCCCCGGCGGCATGGACAGCGTCGCCATCATCGCCGCCGCCGCGCAGAACGTCGACATCTCCTTCGTCATGGCGCTCCAGTCGGCGCGTTTCCTGATCGTGCTGCTTGTCGGCCCGAGCATCGCGCGGCTGGTGGCCAGAAGCATCAGGGAGTGAAAGCGCGGCAGCGTGCGATCCTATCGCGCCGCCGCAAGGCGTTCGGGCAGGAAATCGACGAAGACGCGCACCTTTGGCGACAGATGGCGATTGGAGGGCCACAGCATCCGGAACTGGCCACGGCCATCGACATGATCGTCCAGTACGGTGCGCAGCCTGTCCTCGCGCAGTGCCTCCCGCACCAGGAAATCGGGCATGCAGGCGATGCCGAGGCCGGCGATCGCGGCGCCTTTCAAGGCTTCCATGTTGTTGCACGTCAGCATCGAACGGATCTGCGGTTGGGCGCTCCCGGTAATGAACGGCCAGTCCAGCAGCCTGCCGCTGTTGAGATAGCGGAAGTTTATGCCGAAATGCCGGATGAGATCCGCCGGCACGCGGGGTATGCCATGGCGTTCGAGATAGGAAGGCGCCGCGCACAGCAGCATGCGAAACGGCGCAATGGGTCTGGACACCAATCGTGAATCGGGCAGCTCGCCGCTGCGGATCGCGACGTCGATGCCTTCCTCGATGAGGTCGACGATCCGGTCGTTGAAATCGATGTCGAGCTCGATCTCGGGATAGCGCGCCATGAACTCCGACAGCACCGGCAGCAAAAGGTGATAGGTGACGATCGGGGTCGAGACGCGCAGCCGCCCACGCGGCGTCTCGCGTGTCCGCGACAGCATCGCCTCGGCATCGCCGATGTCGTCGAGGATACGTCGCACGCGCTCGTTGAACAGCTTGCCTTCCTCCGTCAGGCCGATCCGCCGCGTGGAGCGCTGCAGCAGCCGCACACCGAGTTCCTGTTCGAGCCGCGCGACACTTTTTCCGACTGCGGAAGCGGAGATGCCGAGCGCCCGGCCGGCGGCGACGAAGCTGCCGAATTCGGCGGTACGGGCGAAGGCCAGAAGGCCGCTGAGGCGATCCATCAAACTGCTCCATTCGAGCGTTTCAGTCCGTTATGTCGAGATATTTAATACCATTTTTCCGGAGCCGTCGCCGACCTATCTTGGTCCGCATGACCGGCGCCGCGATAGCGCAGCATGCCGGCGCAGACTGCTCAGACAGGAAAACCCATGACTTTGAAGATCACCGTCGGCCCGGCCGAGAGATGGCTCGTGCTCTTGTCCGTATGCCTTGCCGCCATGACGATGCCCCTGACCTTCACCGGGCCGGCCGTCGCGCTTTCCCGCATCGCGGCCGATCTCGGCGGCAGCCCGATCGCGCTCAATTGGGTGACCAACGCTTTCATGCTGACCTTCGCCGCCAGCCTGATGGCGGCGGGCGCTCTGGCTGACAATCATGGCCGCAAGCGGATCTTCCTCGTCGGTCTCGCCCTCTACATCCTCGCTTCGCTCGCCGCGATGCTGGCGCCCGACATCGCCTGGTTCGACATATTCAGGGCCGCGCAAGGGCTCGGCAGTGCCCTGGCCTTCGCCGGCGGCGCCTCCGCACTTGCCCAGGAATTCGAGGGACCATTGCGGCTACGCGCCTTCTCCTTCCTCGGCACCAGTTTCGGCATCGGGCTGGCCTTCGGCCCGATCGCCTCCGGCCTGCTCATCGCCGCATTCGGCTGGCGCTCGATCTTTGTTCTGGTCGTGGCACTCGCGGTTGCCTCGGCAATCCTCAGCCTGCGCACGATCAGGGAATCGCGTGACCCGGATGCGACCGGCCTCGACTGGGCGGGCGCCGGCACGTTCACCGTCGCGCTGGCCTCGCTTACCTATGGCGTGTTGCAGGCGCCGCAGAGCGGCTGGGCCGATCCTCTTGTGGTAACGCTTCTCGGCGTGGCCTTCCTTTGCTTTGTGCTGTTCGTCGTCGTCGAGCGGCGCGTGCGCCGGCCGATGCTCGATCTTACCCTGTTTCGCTTTCCGCGCTTCGTCGGCGTCCAGTTTCTTGCGGCGGCGCCCGCCTATGGCTTCGTCGTCCTGCTCGTGCTTTTGCCGATCCGCTTCATCGGCATCGAAGGAATGAGCGAGATCAAGGCCGGGCAATTGATGATCTGCCTCTCCGGGCCGCTGCTGGTCCTGCCCCTGCTCGCCGGCCAATTGGCGCGCTGGATCGCTCCGGCCACGATCTGCGGCGTCGGACTGCTCGTCGCGGCAGCCGGTTTGGTCTGGCTGAGCCTGACGCCATCGGTCGCCGTCGCGCTGGTCGCGCCGCTGATCCTGATCGGCGCCGGCATCGCCTTGCCCTGGGGATTGATGGACGGGCTCGCCGTCAGCGTCGTGCCGACGGAGCGCGCCGGCATGGCCGTCGGCATCTTCAACACCACCCGTGTCGCTTGCGAGGGTGTGGCGCTGGCCATAGTCATGGCAAGCCTGTCAGGCTTCACCGCCACGCAGCTCGCCGCTCGAGGCGCTGCGTCTTCCAGCGATGCGGCCGCCGCGGCGCAGTTGCTGGTAACTGGAAATGTCGGCGCAACCGCACAACATTTACCGGAGGCCGCCGCCACCGTTCTGGTCGAGGCCTACGAAGCGGCGTTCGACAGGCTGTTGATCGTGCTGGCGGCTATCACCATCGTCACCGCCCTGGTCGTCTTCCTCGGCCTGCGTCGCGGATCGGCGGCGGAACGTGAGGTCGTCCCGCTGCCGGCCTGCCAGGAAGGGTAGGCATCAGCCATTTGCGGGCCAGCTGGATATCAACGCACCTCAGTCCAATCTGTGCATCAGATCGTCATCCAACCAGCGGCCGAAGAAATACGCCAGTTGCTTGTGCCACCACGGCCAATCATGGCTGACGTCGCCACCCCAATAATCGACCCAGGCGGGAATGGATTTGTCGCGCAGGATCTGTTCCAGCTGGCGCGTCTCGACCAGCATGCGCTCCTCCCAGGCGCCCTGCCCGCAGCAGAAGATCAGCCTGAGCGTCTTCAGCCGCGCCAGCAGCTTCGGGTCGACGATCCCTGGCAGATAATCGAGCGGCGAGTTGTAGAAGATGTCGCCGTCGAGCGCCTTGCCGAAGAAATCGCGGGCCGAATAGACCCCCGACAGCGAAATGACGCCGCTGGCGAGTTCGGGAAAACGGAAGACGAAGTTCGAGGAATGGTAGCCTCCCATCGAACAGCCTGAAAACAGCGGCTTCAGCTTGCGCCCGCCATTGGCCTGCGCGGCGGTGGACAGGAATTCCGGCAGCGCCTCCTCGCGCACATAGCGGAAATAGGCCTCGTGACGGGCGATACGGTGCGCGGCATCGACATCCCTGGCGAAGAAGGATTCCGAATCGATGCCGTCGACGGTGAACAACTGGATGCGGCCGGTGTCGATGAACTCGGCCAGCGCCCCCACCCCGCCGGAATCCTCGAACTGGTAGAACCGGCCCTGCGAGGTCGGGAACACCACGACAGGCCGGCCGGCATGGCCGTAGCGCTTGTACTCCATGTCGCGGCCGAGATTGCGGGCGAAAGCCTTGTGATAGGAAATGTCCATGCCCTCAAGCCTTTTCCGCATGGATATAGGCCACCGCCTCGCGCAGCTCCGCCTGGTCCTTAGAGCGCATCTGGTAGGCGTAATTCCCCATGGCGCGGCTGAAAACCTCTTCTATTGGCTGATGATGGACGATCTTGTCGCCGTGCGCGGCTAGCACGTCCGCATGGCTGTGCAAATAGTCGAGATGGCGCTTGCGGCTGGCATAGGCGGTGAAATACTTGCCCTCATAAGGGCCGCCGGCGGCGTCCTTGACCACCATGTCCGCCCATGCCGCGTAGACATCGATGTCGAACGTGTAGTTGATCGCGTCGGTCATCCAGGCGCCGGGCGGCCGCATGTTGACCTCCAGCGCGATGATGCGGTCGTCCCTGGTCTCGAACAGTTCGATGTGGAAAAAGCGCTCGCGCACGTCGAACGCCTTCAGGATCTTGCGGCCGGCCTCCTCGACGACAGGCCTGATCCGGGGAAAGCAGGTGTAGCTCATGTGGCGGTCCTTGTTGACCACATCCATGACGCTCTGGTCGTAGCGGTGGCTGGCCGCCAGCACCACCTCGCCGTCGCGGTTGACCAGCCCGTCATAAGTCACCACCAGCCCCTCGATGAACTGCTCCATGACGAAGGTCACGTCCTCCGGCTTGTCCCGGAAGAATTGGTCGAGCTCTTTCGCATTGGAGATCTTGAACGTGTTCGAAGCGCCGGAGCCTGAATCCGGTTTCACCACGACGGGATAGCCGACGCGGCGGACGAAGGTCATGGCGCCGGCCCGGTCGGAACATTTGCGCTGCGCGATGGTCTCGACGCCGCTCTTGCGGAAGAAGGCGCGCATGCGGCTCTTGCGCTTCAGGTTCTTCACGAAATCGAGCTTGGTGCCGTAGATGTTGAAGTCGGTGCGAATGTTGGCTTCCAGTTCCAGCCAGTGCTCGTTGAGCGATTCGAAGCGGTCGATACGGCCCCATTTGTGGATGAAATGGCCGATCGCCCGGAACACCGGCTCATAGTCCTCCATGTCGGCGACGCGGTAGTATTCCGAAAGCGCAGCTTTCAGCTTGCTGTCCAGAGCGTCGAAAGGCGCATCGCCAATGCCGAGCACAGTGGCGCCGGCCTTCTTCAGCCGGTCGCAGAAATCGGCGCCATTGGCGGGAAAATGCGGCGAGAAGAACACGAAATTCATGGACGACCCCCTGCCGGCGGCACCCCGCCACCGTTCAACTCTGGCCCATTTGCAGCGTATGGGGAAGAGCACCCGCCCAGGGATAAAATTCGACGGGGCCGGCCCCGCTTGCCTCAAACAGGCCGCTCCTGTATGAGAGCGGCCATGAACATGCGCGCCACCATTGCTTCCCGTCAGACCGGTTTTGCCGGCAAGACCGTGCGCGCGCTTGCCTCGACCCTGCTTCTTCTCGGCCTTATCGGCGATCGCCGGGTTCGCTGAAGGAGCGCCCGGCGGTCGAACCGCCGCGCAAGCGCATGCTCCTTGGCAATTCACATCAAGCGAACGAAATTCTGGTATAGGCGCCGCTTGGCACCACATCCGCCTGAAGGGCGGACCCGCCGGCCGCCGGGAGAAACGACGATGAACGCACGAGAAGAAATCCGCCATGATGCCGCGGTAGCCGGCAAGGAAATGGAACCAATCCGGGGCATGCCGGACGCGGCCCGAAAATATCAGCCCTACCCTACCGTCGGCCTCACCGACCGGACCTGGCCCTCGAAGGTCATCGACAAGGCGCCCATCTGGTGCTCGGTCGACCTGCGCGACGGCAACCAGGCGCTGATCGATCCGATGGGCCACGAGCGCAAGGCGCGCATGTTCGGCCTGCTGCTCGACATGGGCTTCAAGGAGATCGAGATCGGCTTCCCGTCGGCTTCGCAGACCGACTTCGATTTCGCCCGCTGGTGCATCGAGGAAGGCAATGTGGCGGCCGACGTGTCGTTGCAGGTGCTGGTGCAGTGCCGACCCGAACTGATCAGCCGCACCTTCGAGGCCCTGAAGGGCGCCACCAATCCGATCGTGCATTTCTACAACTCGACCAGCGAGTTGCAGCGCCGCGTCGTCTTCGAGAAGGATGTCGGCGGCATCAAGCGCATCGCCACCGACGCCGCCAAGATGATCACCGACATGGCGGCCAAGGCCGGCGGCGGCTATCGCTTCGAATATTCGCCGGAGAGCTTCACCGGCACCGAACTCGAGGTCGCTCTGGAGATTTGCAACGCCGTCACCGAGATCGTCAGGCCGACCCCTGACAACAAGCTGATCATCAACCTGCCGTCGACGGTCGAGATGTCGACGCCCAACATCTATGCCGACCGCATCGAATGGATGTGCCGCAACCTCGACAACCGCGAAAACCTGATCATCTCGCTGCATCCACACAATGATCGCGGCACCGGCATCGCCACCACCGAACTCGGCCTGATGGCCGGGGCCGACCGCGTCGAAGGCACGCTGTTCGGCAATGGCGAGCGCACCGGCAATGTCGACATCGTCACGCTGGCGCTCAACATGTACACGCAAGGCGTCGATCCGGGCATCGACTGCTCCGACATCAACCGGATGAAGGACGTCTACGAATATTCGAACCAGCTGAAGATTCCCGAGCGCCATCCCTATGTCGGCGAACTCGTCTACACCGCCTTTTCCGGCTCGCACCAGGACGCCATCAACAAGGGCATGAAGGCCTTGAAGAAGGCCAACACGCCGCACTGGGAAGTGCCCTACCTGCCGATCGATCCCGCCGATGTCGGCCGCAGCTACGAGGCCATCATCCGCATCAACTCGCAATCGGGCAAGGGCGGCATCGCCTATGTGCTGCAGGCCGATTACGGCCTCAATCTGCCGCGCAACCTGCAGATCGAGTTCAGCCAGGCGATCCAGGCGATCACCGACGCCGAAGGCAAGGAAGTACCGGCAAAACGTATTCATGACCGCTTCCTCGAAACCTATGTCGACCAGCCGGGCGCCCGGCTGAAGTTCCTCGACCATCACACCTATCCCGACACCGAGGTGAAGGGCCGGCGCGTGGTCGAGGCGGTCATCCTCGACAATGGCAAGGAAATGACGATCTCCGGCACCGGCACCGGCCCGATCGACGGCTTCGTCGACGCGCTGTCGCGCCATGTCGGCGTCGAGATGTCGGTGCTCGATTATTCCGAGCATTCGATGCAGCGCGGTTCGAATGCGTCGGCCATCTCCTATGTCGAGATGGAGTATCCCGGCGGCAAGCTGTTCGGCGCCGGCATCAACACCAACATCGTCGCTGCCTCGCTGGAAGCGGTGACGTCAGCGGCCAACCGTATCGTCGGTCACAAGGCGCGATAACATCGGCGGTCGGCGGCGCGAAGGCAGAAGTAGCTTCCTCGCGCCGCCATTTTTCAAGCCCGAACAAGGCTTTGGCCTCGACTGGCTGATGATGACTCCCAAGACCATTGCGTGGCCGACACCGACCGTGTCGTTAACCACCGGAAAAATATCCAGTGAGGTACGCGATCACATAATGCGTGTATACTTGTATGGCGGTGTGGGCATTATATGATCCGTGCCTTAACCTGTGCCGACTTCGAGAGGATCGACACTTGCAGCATGCCACGCCTGCCGCCCCCGCAGTGCGCGAAACATTGGAGCGACTGCTTGCCAGCGAAACGTTCGGAAGATCCGAACGGGCACGCAAGCTGCTGCGTTATCTTGTCGAGCGCGAACAGGCAGGCGAAGCCGACAGGCTCAAGGGCTTTTCCATCGCCATGGATGTCTTCGGCAAGGATGGCGATTTCGATCCTTCGACCGACGCGGTGGTGCGGGTTCAGGCCGGCCGGCTGCGTGACTTGCTGCAGCAATATTTCGCCAATGAAGGTGTTGCCGAGCCTGTCCGCATAGCCATTCCGCGCGGCGGCTATGTCCCGGCCTATGAGCTCAACGCAATCCGCTTGCCGGAGACGTCCCAACCCGCCATCCAGAACGGAGCGGCGGCGGCTCCATCGGCGCAACGCGGCACCGCCGAAAGTGCCATTCCGGCCGCTACTTTGCCGGCACCGATGGTCGCGCCGGCGCCGTCGGTGGCACGTCACCTCGGATTCTTCTGGATGGCGATCGCCGTCGTCATCGCCATGCTCGGCGTTTTGATCCTGCGTCAGGGCGGCGGTGCGCTGTTGGCAGGCGGCGACCTTGCGGCCACGCTCGAGACCGCGGGCCTGACCGACAGCGTCGCGTCGTCCCCCGCCAGCGAGGCCTTGCCGCTCGTCTACATCGCCGTCAAGGCCAGTGGCACGGATGCCAGCCGTGTCGCCGCATCGCTGCGCGCCGGCTTGAGCAGCTTCGATACGATCGACTTCATCGGTCGCAACACGGTCGACACGACCGATCCGGCCACCAATGCCACGAGCTTCATCTTCGATATTCTGCCTGGGCCGGATACCGGTGACATCACGATCGAACTGCAGAGCGTGGCGACCGGACGGGTGCTTTTGTCGCGCAATCTGACCGCCGCCGACAGCGCACCGACCGCCGTCGAGAACAGTATAGCCGGCATCTTGACGTCCGCTCTCCCTGCTTCCGGCACGATCTACGGCTATCTCGAACAAAGCGGCATTCAGACCGCCCTCACGCAGTGCCTGACGCTCAACGACAAATATTATCTCGACCAGAACGCGAGGACCCACGAGGACGCCTATCGCTGCCTCGAAACCCTCGCCGAAAACGGTGCCAAGTCACCGCTGGTCTATTCGGAACTCGCCTCGCTCCACCTGGAGGCCGTGAATGACCACTACGCCTATCCGCCGGATGCCACCATCGAGAAGGCGATGACATTCGCCCACCGCGCCGTTCAGATGGGACCGACCAGCCCTTATGCGCATCGCTCTTACGGCTACATCAATTCCCGTCTTGGCAATGCCGACGAGGCGCTGCGCTGGATGCGCAAGGCCTATGACCTCAATCGCTACGATCTCGCCATGGCCGCCGCTTATGGCTACGGTCTGATTTTCGCCGGCCGGTATGCCGAGGGGACGCCGATCCTGGCCCAGGCGGTGGATGCCTCCAGCGGCCATCCGACATGGTGGGATTTTGGACTTTTCGCCGGCGAACTTATGCTTGGCGACACGAACAAGGCCGCGATCGCCAGTTCTTCTCTCAGAACAACCGCAACGAAGTCGCACTATCTTGCCGCCCGGCTGATCGGCGCCAAGATCGCCGGTCGGGACAATCTGGCGCGCAGGCTGCTCGACGAACTGACCGCCAAATTTCCGAAATTCGCCGCCAACCCGCGCGCGACCTTCATAGACCGAAAATATCCGGCCGATCTGACCGAGCGCTTGGTCGGCGCGTTACGCGCCGCCGGACTCGGCAGCGCAGGCTAACGCCCAGCAATATCGACGGCGCTGAGCATTGTCGATTTCGTACGCACCGATCATCGAATATCGGTTAGCCGGCGAGTTCTGTCATCAACCGTACAAATCGCGAAAATTTTACTGGCCATCCCACTAGACGAGGCGCAATCCAGCCGCAATTGACGGTGATCTCGCGTTTCTCATAGCCCTGCAACAAGTCCCAGCTTCATGATTTCATCGCTTCATGCCACCGAACGAGGTGCCGGTTCGAAGACCATCGTTCTGCTGCATGGTTTCGGCGGCTGCCATGATATTTGGCACGAAGTGGTCCCGTCGCTGTCGCCTGCCGCGCGCACACTCGCTTATGATTTGCCCGGACACGGGCTGTCGCTCGATTTCCCCGGCGCCGGCCCGGCCAAGGTGGCGGCGAAGGCCGTCCTCGCCGATCTCACCGCACGATCGGTAAGGCGCGTTCATCTGGTGGGCCACTCGATGGGCGGCGCGGTGGCGACGCTGATGGCGCTGGCCGAGCCCGAGAGGGTGGCATCGCTGACACTTTTGGCGCCTGGCGGCTTCGGCGCCGAGATCAACGGCCCGCTGTTGCGCCGCTTTGCCGCCGCGAGGCACCCATCCGACATCCGGGCGTGCCTCGTCGCGATGTCGGGGCCACTGACGCGGCCCATCGATCACACCGTGGACGCCCTTGGGGACATGCGCAGGCGACCCGGCCAGGTGGAGAAACTCATCGAGATTGCTGCCGCCATGACCAGCGACGACCGGCAGGGCGTCATCCCGCGCGACCGGTTGGACACACTGACCATGCCGGTGATGGTGGTATGGGGCAGCGACGACTCCGTGCTGCCCTCTACCCACACGGATAATCTGCCCGCGCGATTTCATGTGCACCACGTGCTGGGGGCTGGCCATATGCTGATCGAGGAGGCGCCCGATCTGGTCGCCACGATCATCCGGCGCAACATGAACCGCCGCGCCAGGCCCTTGCGCCCGAAACTCGCCGCGACCGGCTGACACTTCCCGCGCGACGCCGCCTTGGCGCCTCGCCGCCTTGATAGCGCCAGTGCATTTTGCCGGCGGCTGTGTTAACTGCGTGTTAACCAACCCCGCGAGGCAGACGCCGATGAAGGACGCAGGCGAGAAGATCGATCCGTCAAGCAAACTGTCCGATGCCATCCGTGACGTGAAGAACGCCTTCGCTGACCGCGACGATGTCGTGGTCGACATGCGCGAGGCGCACCGCATGCGCCTCGACCTCCTGGCCGCGGACCTCGCGCCCGTCTTTGCCGATGTTCCAGCCGACATGGACAATTTCGACTTTGTGGTCTCCTCGGGGCTACAGCCGCGCCTGTGGATCGACGCCGTCAGCCATGTCGCGATGGGGCGCGACCGCCGCACCTACCGCTTCCTCAAGGACACCCGTGTTGGCCGTGTCGTGCTTGCCGAATCGACCGAGATGAAGCCGGTCGCCGATTCCGTGACACGTTATGTCGCCGAGCGCATCGTCGAGCGCCAGAGGATGATGGAAGGTGGCGTCGAGCCGGCGGTCGCCGGCATGAGACGCGCCGAGGTCGCGGAAGCCGAGCCGCCGCTGCGAGCGTCGACGCAAGGCAAGGGCTGGTCGGCCTTCCTGTCCGGCCTTGGGCTGATCGCCGCCGGCGGACTGGTTGGCCTCGCGGTGTCCGCCGCGGTCTTTTGGGACCGCCTCGCCGCCATGGTTCTCAACTGGCGGCCATAGCCTCGCCGGCTTCGACACCGAGTTCCAGGGTCTGCAGGTCGGAAGGCGGTATGGACGGTCCGGTCAGGCCGCGCCGCGTCAGGCGGATGCGCCAGTCCCCCTTTTCGCCGTCAATCTCGAACAGATTGTACTGCGCGGCGGGTTGTTTGCCGCCCGGCGCCTGGCCGGCGGCGGCGACACCGACGACTGGGACCTTTACACCGCGAAGCCCGATCTGGAATAGCGACGGCAGATGCGAATGGCCGTGCAGCACAAGCTCGGCGCCATGGCGACGGATGATCTTGTGGAAGCGGGCGATGCCGAACAGCCGCTTGTGCTGGGAAACGGCGCCCCGCACCGGCGGGTGATGGATCATGATCACGCGGAACAGCCCTTGCTTCGCCGTGCTCTCGAGGATCTTGCCGAGCCGCTCCGCCTGCCCCTCCATGAAGAAACCATTGGCCATGAAGGGCGCCGTGGCGCGCGCCGTCGAGACGCCGATCAGCGCGACATTGCCGCGCACGCGCACATACGGAAAGGCATTGCGATCGACCGGCGTGTTGGCACCGTCGCCGCTCATCCACGCCGCCCACGACCGGCAGATCTTGTCGAAGGCACCGGGCACATAGGCATCATGGTTTCCCGGTACGACCGAAACGTCATGCGGTGGCCCCAGCGTCTCGAGCCAGTGTTTGGCCATCTCGATCTCGCCATCGAGTGCCAGGTTGACGAGGTCGCCGGTGACGGCGAGATGGTCCGGGTTTTGCGCCTTGATGTCGGCGACGATGGCGTCGATGACGGCATCGTGCATGTGGCGGCGGCGATTGCGCTGCCAGTTGACGTAGCCGAGCACGCGCTTGGACGCGAGATCGCGATAGGATACATCGGGGAGCGGCCCCAGATGGACATCGGAAATATGCGCGAGCCTGAACATTCCTCCTTCATAGGCGACGCGCGCGCCCCTTTCCACCCACGGTTTCGCGACTGATGGCGAGCGACGACGAGGTTCCGTTCCGCCAGACTGGCTGGCCGGGTTTGAGGGCCCGCCTGTTCCATCTCTATTTCGTGCTGCGGCGGCCGATGACGCTCGGTGTGCGCGGCCTGATCCACGATGCCGCCACCAATTCCGTCTTCCTCATTCGCCACACCTATGTGCCCGGCTGGCAGATCCCCGGCGGCGGTGTCGAGGCTGGCGAGACAATGGCCGACGCGCTGGCGCGCGAACTGGCCGAGGAAGGCAACATCGCGCTGACCACGCCGCCGGTTTTCAAATCGATGCATTTGAACCGCCGCTCCAGCCGGCGCGACCATGTCGGCTTCTATCTCGTCGAAAATTTCAGCCAGATCGCGCCGAAACTGCCCGACCGTGAAATCGCCGAGGCCGGCTTCTTCCCGCTCGATCGCTTGCCGGAAGGCACGACACCGGCAACGCTGCGACGGATTGCCGAGGTCTTCGGCAACATGCCAGCGTCGCCCTATTGGTAATCAGGCAGCCGCCTTCCCGAACCGCGCTCGATCGTGCGGCGCGCCATAGTCGAGTTCCGGTCCCACCGGCACGATCCGTTTCGGATTGATCGTTTCGTGACTGCGATAATAATGCGCCTTGATGTGGTGCAGGCTGACCGTGTCGGCGACACCAGGCACGGAATAGAGATCGCGCAGATAATTCGATAGGTTCGGATAGTCGGCGATACGGCGCATATTGCACTTGAAGTGGCCGACATAGACCGGGTCGAAGCGCACCAGAGTGGTGAACAGCCGCCAGTCGGCCTCGGTAATGCGGTCACCAACCAGATAGCGTTGCCTGGAAAGGCGATCTTCCAGCGCATCGAGCGTCGAAAACAACTCGCCGAACGCTTCCTCATAGGCGGTTTGCGTGGTGGCGAAGCCGGCGCGATAGACGCCGTTGTTGACGTTTGAATAAACCGGCGTGTTGACCGCGTCGATCTCGCCACGCAGGGCATGCGGATAGAAATCGAGGCTTGCGTCGCCCCATTCGTCGAAGGCGGAATTGAGCATCCGGATGATCTCGGAGGATTCGTTGGAGACGATGGTCCGCTCTTTTTTGTCCCACAGCACCGGCACGCTTACCCGGCCGGAATAGGCGGGATCGGCCTTGGTGTAGATCTGATGCAGGAAATCGAGGCCATAGAGCGCGTCGCCGGTGCCGCCATCCTGCGCCAGGAAGGTCCAACCATCGGCGCCCAGGAAGTGATGGACCACGGACACCGAAATGACGTCTTCGAGCTTTTTCAGCGCCCGAAAGATCAGCGTCCGGTGCGCCCACGGACACGCAAGCGAGACATAGAGGTGATAGCGGCCGGGCTCCGCCTTGAAGCCGCGGCTGCGGCCCTCGGCCGGCGTTCCGTCGCGGGTGATCCAGTCGCGCCATTGCGATTGCGCCCGCACGAATTTGCCGCCGCTGTTCTTGGTTGTGGACGGACGCTCCTGCCATTTGCCATCGACCAGCAATCCCATGGGGTCTCCTTTTCGCGCTCGAACTTCATGTAGGGCGCGAGGCGGCAGGGTGGAAATCCTTCGCGGCTGAACAGATCGTCAATCGGCAGGGCCAGCGAACAGGGCTGCGAATCCAGGTTAACGGGGAAGTTGACCGAGGATTGAGGCGAGGTAGTCGGGGCTCCATCCGGCCTTTT
>NZ_JAIUGQ010000014.1:0-149526 GCF_020164715.1 Mesorhizobium sp. ESP7-2 | reverse complement strand
CGGCAGGACAGAGGGGGGCGCCGTAGAGCGCTACTTCTCCGAAGGAGGCTGGCATTGAGTAGCCTCCCCCAGATCTTCGACCGCGCATTCGCGCCCTTGGCAACGGCAGTAACCGCCAAGCGCATCCCCGGCGGCGTGCTCGGCATTGTCAGCCGTGATGGCGACCGCATCGTCCGCGCGATCGGCTCTGCGCAGCTCGTGCCGGAGCCGCGGCCGATGCGGGAAAACACCTGGTTCGACCTGGCGTCCCTGACCAAGGTGATCTTCACCACGCCACGCATCCTGGCGCTGGCGCAGGACGGCATCATCGATCTCGACGCGCCGCTGACCTCGGTACTCCCCGATCTTCGCCAGTATGACGCGAACGCCTGGGAGCGGACAGTGACCTTCCGCCAGTGCCTCGGCCACCAGACGCCCTTCCCCGCAGTCGAGCCGATCTACACCTATGGACGCGATCCCGAGCTGCTGCGCGCCTTCATCCTGCAGCGGGAATGGCGGGCGCGCGACCCGGTCTATTCCGACATCAACTTCATCCTGCTCGGCTTTGCGTTGGAGCGGCTGTCGGGCAAGAGCATCCGCGCCATGGAGCCCGGCCCGGGTTTTGCATGGTTCGCGCAGCCCGATGCCGCCGCTGCGACCGAGGACTGCACCTGGCGCCACCGCGTGCTGTCCGGCGAGGTCCACGACGACAATTGCTCGGCGCTGAAGGGCGCTGGGCACGCCGGCCTGTTCGGCACGGCCGCTTCGGTGCTCGATTTTGCCCAGGGGCTGCTGGACGGAACCGGCGCATCCGGACAATCGATCGCGCTGATGCGCGAGCCCTTGTCGGCCACCCGAACCCATGGCTGGGAGCGACCTCACGAAGGCTGGTCCGGCGGTGCGTTATGCAGTCAGGGAACGATCGGCCATACCGGTTTTACCGGCACCGGACTGTGGATAGACTTCGACAAGGGCAAGGCGTGGACCTTACTCACCAACCGCATCCATCCGACACGTCATTTCGACAGCGGTATCGTCCTGCTGCGGCAGGCGGTCGGCGATCTCGTCAACAGGGGCTAGGGATAGACCATGGAACCAATCTGGGCCGTCGGCCTGATGACCGGCACCGTGCTTGACGGCAACATCGACGTGGCACTGATCAAGACCGATGGCGAGCGGATCGAGGATTTCGGCACCTACCGGCTGATGCCCTATCCCCCGTCGATCCGCTCCTTGCTGGAGGAGACGCTGACAGCGGCCAGAGCCTGGAATTTTGTCGGACCCGAACCGGCGATCTTTCGCAAGGCGGAAGAGGCGCTGACGCGTGCGCAGTCGGCAGCAGTGAAGGAACTCGTCGAAGGATACGGCATGACAATGGCTGATGTCGGCGTCATCGGCTTTCACGGCCAGACCGTGCTGCACCGCGCGCCGCAGGTCGGACGGCTCGGCCAGACCCGCCAGCTTGGCGATGGCGAGCTGATGCACGAGATATTGGGTACCAAGGTCGCCTATGATTTCCGCTCGGCCGACATGCGCGCCGGCGGGCAAGGCGCGCCCTTGGCAGCCGCCTATCACACCGCGCTGATGCGCAGCGCCGGCGCCAGTGGCGAGGTGGCCGTGCTCAATCTCGGCGGCGTCGCCAACATCACCTGGTGGGACGGCGCCGACAATGTCATCGCCTTCGATACCGGCCCCGCCAACGCGCCGCTCAACGACTTCATCAAGTCGAAAGGGCTCGGCGAAATGGACCGCGGCGGCGCGCTTGGCCGCGCGGGAACGGTCGACGAAGCCCGGCTCGCCACGCTGTTGCAGCATCCCTATCTGACCAAGGCCTACCCGAAATCGCTCGACCGTTTCGACTTCGGCGCGGCCATGGCCGATGGCCTGAGCGCCGAGGATGGAGCGGCCCTGCTTACCGCCTTCACCGCGTCGGCTGTCGGCAAGGCGCTCGACCTTCTGCCAAGCCGGCCGAAGAAGCTGGTGGTCAGCGGCGGCGGCCGCCACAACCCGACGATGATGGCCATGCTGGCCAGCCGCGCCGGCGTCGAGGTGGTGCTGGCCGAAAGCCTCGGCTGGAGTGGCGACGCGGTGGAGGCGGAGTGCTTTGCCTTCCTCGCGGTGCGCGTGCTGCGCGGCCTGCCGATCAGTTTTCCAAGCACGACCGGCGCACCGCAGCCGATGCGCGGCGGAAAGCTGGCTGGCTGATCAACCGGTCGGCAGCGTCTTCCGCAAGAAGATGCGGCTGCGGCCGACAGGGAAATCGGCCAGCGTCCCAAAGGGTTGGTAGCCCTGCCTCTGATAGACCTTGGCGGCGTTGGGATTGAAAGTGTCGATCCAGGCATTTTGGCAGCCGCGCGCCACGGCTTCGCGTTCGGCCGCGTCCAGCATCTGGCCGGCCATGTGCTGGCCGCGCAGCCTTTCGTCGACCCACAGCCACTGCACGTAGAGCCAGCCCCAGGCAGTGTAGCCCGAAATGCCGGCGACCACCGCGCCGTCCTCGCCGCGCACGAATACGGCCAACGCCTTCCTTTCGGACGCGCCGACATCGGCGTCGTTGAACGCTGTCAGCCGTTCACTGAGAAAGGCGAGTTCTTCCGGCTGGGGATTTGCCGTCGTTTCGAGTGTCGTGTTCATGGCTCTTTCCGGATTGCGCAGTTGGAAGCGTCAAGAGGGGCGGAAGTCGGAAGCAGCAATGCCGTAGCGCTTGAGCTTGTCGTAGAACGTCTTGCGCGGCACGCCGAGCGCGTCGATGGCGCCGCGCACATCGCCGCCATGATGGCGCAGTGCGTCGCGGATGAGCTGCGCCTCGTATTGCCCGACCATTTCGGGCAGCGCGGCGACAGGCTCCGGCAATCGTGCGGGCGAGGACCTGGCTTCGTCCTCAGGCCCAAGGCCGAGCGCGACGCGATCGGCGAAATGCGCGAGCTCGCGCACATTGCCCGGCCAGTCGTGCGACTGGAGATGATGGCTCACGGCGGCGTTCACCCTGGCGAGAGGGCGGCCGAACCGTTCCGCCGCCTTGCCTAGGAAATGGCCGAACAGCATCGCGATATCGCCGCGCCGCTCGCGCAGCGGCGGTATGCGCAGCGTCACCACGTTGAGGCGGAAATAGAGGTCCTCGCGGAAATCGCCGCGCTGGTCGGGCCGGCCGAGGTCGACCTTGGTCGCCGCGACGACCCGGAGATCGAGGCGCCGTGTCTCGTTCGAGCCGAGCGGAGTGAGGCTGCGCGTCTCCAGCACCCGCAAGAGCTTGACCTGCAGGGCCGGTGGCATGGATTCGATCTCGTCGAGAAACAGCGTGCCTCCGCTGGAGTGCTCTATCCGGCCAATCCGCCGCCGCTGCGCCCCGGTAAACGCGCCGGCCTCGTGGCCGAACAGCTCGCTTTCGATGACGGTTTCGGGCAGAGCGCCGCAGTTCAATGCGACGAAGGGCTTTGTGCGACGCCGGCCCCACCGATGCAGGAGGTCGGCCACGACTTCCTTGCCGGTTCCGGTCTCGCCTTCCACCAACACGTCGACATCCATGTCGGCGATCTGGCGCAAGGTCTCGCGCAATCGCCTCATGGCGGGTGCTTCGCCGATCAACGGCATGCCGTCGGCGGCAAGTGCCGCGGCTTCGCGCAGCCGCCGGTTTTCCATGACCAGCCGCCGCTTCTCCGATGCCCGTTTCAGCGCCTCGACCAGACGCTCCCCCGCATAGGGTTTCGGGATGAAATCATAGACGCCGTCCTTGAGCGCGGCGACCGCAAGATCGACATCGCCATGCCCGGTGACCAGGATCACCGGCAAGTCGGCGTCGACAGCCTTGATGCGGTCGAAGAGCTGCAGACCGTTCATGCCAGGCATGCGGATATCGCTGACGACCACACCCTCGAAATCCTTGTCGACGACGCCAAGCGCCGCTTCGGCGGCGTCGAGCGCGATTACCGTGAAGCCGGCAAGTTCGAGCAGTTGCGTGGTGGCATGAAGCAGGTCGGCATCGTCGTCGACGAGCGCCACCAGCTCTGATCCCTGGGTCATTCGATCCGCCTCAAGTCGATGGTGAAGGATGCGCCGCTGGCGGTGTCGGGGTCGAGCCGCAGCGTGCCGCCCAATTCCTGGGCGATCTCCTGCGAGATCACCAGGCCGAGGCCAAGCCCCTTCTCCTTGGTGGTCTGGAACGGCATGAACAGATTGCCGGCGGCTTCCGGCCCGAGGCCGGGCCCATTGTCGCGCACCGAAATCAGCACGTGACCGTCACGTTCGGCGAGGTCGATCTCGATGCGGGGATCGGGGCGGTCCTTCATGGCGTCAAGCGCGTTCTGCAACAGGTTGACCAGGATCTGCTCCAGCCGGATGCGGCTTGCCATCACCAATGGCGATGCGGTGCCGCGCGGCTTGACGATGGTGACGCCGGAATCGCGGATGCGGCCGGACAGAAGCGACAGCGCGCCCTCGATCGCCTCGCGCACCGGCAAGGGCGAGGCAGCAGTGCCGGGCCGGCGGGCAAAGCTGCGCAGCGTGCCGGTGATGGCGCCGATGCGTTCGGTCATCGAGACGATCGAGGTCAGATTGCCGCTCGCCGGTTCGGTCTTGCCGGCGTCAAGGAAGCGGCCGGCGTTCTCGGCATAGGTGCGGATCGCGGCGACCGGCTGATTGATCTCATGCGCCACGCCGGCGGCGATCTGGCCGAGGATGGAGAGCCGGTTGGCCTGGGCGAGATCGTCGCGCAGCCGGCGGACCTTGGCCTCGGCATTTTCGCGCTCGGCGATTTCGCCGGCGAGAGCGCTGTTGGATCGGGTCAGTTCAGCCGTCCTTGTGCTGACCCGGCTCTCGAGTTCGGCATTCATGCGCGCCAGCGCTTCCTGCCGCAGCTGGCGTGCGCGACGGCGCCGGGTGAACACGTAGGCAAGCAGCCCCATCAGCAGCAGCCCGAGCAGCGTCGTCAGGCGCGCGGTGTTGGCGGCGGCAGCCAGGGCGGCATCGGCGGGCGTCAGCAGCCACAGGCGCCAGCCGGGAACGGCATCGGGCAAGTCCTGCACCACCTCGACGAACCGGCGCGATTTTCCGGCTTCGTCGATTGTCGCCAGACGGTCACCGGCGCCACGCCGTATCGGCAGCGGCTCGAAGGCGGCGTCGACCAGTTGAAGCTGGTCATGCGCCGAAGCGGCGTCCGCGGCGGAGAGCGGCGCCAGCGCATGGAAGCGCCAGTCGGGCTGGCTGGTGGCCAGAACGACGCCGCGCCCGTCGGTGACGAAAACGAGAAAGCCGCTGGCGCGCCAATTGGCTTCGACACCGCCGAGTTCGACCTTCAGAACCGCGACGCCAAGCGGTTTGCCCCCGTCGTCGACACGGCTGGCGAGGTAGAGTCCCGGCTTGCCGCTGATCGTGCCGAGGCCATACTGGCTGGCGGCGCCCTTGGCCATCGCATCGGTGAAATAGTGGCGAAAATTATAGTCGATGCCGACAAAGCTGTCCGGCTGGCCGGCATTGCTGGCCGATATCGCCATGCCCGCCGTATCGATGACATAGACGACGGACGCCGACGCATCGCCGGCGATGGCCTTCAGCTTGGCGTCTAGAGCGGTTTCCTCGACCTTTCCGGCGCGGCGCAGCGCATCGCGCACCGCATCGTCGCGCGCCAGCACCAGCGGCACGAGACGCTGCTTTTCGATTTCGCCAGTCAGGGTTCCGGCCGCCAGCGGCAAGGCAGCCAGTGCCCCGGCGCGCAGGTTGCCGGCAGCCTGACCCTCGGCGATGCGCCCGGCAATGGCGACCGCGCCGACCAGCACCGCGAGCGCGAGGGCCAGAAGCAGCCAACGGCCGCCGCGCAGGCGCGCTACCGCTTCGCGCAACAGGTCGCGGCCGGCAAACCCGGGGGATTTGCTATCGATGCGCTGTCGCGGCGTCGGCCCTCTCCTTCCCTGCGAGGCTTTGGCCCCAGTCTAATGCGAAATTCCGCCAGGGCAAACAAGACCTGTGCGGAAATCCGCACAAATCTCCGTCGAAGGCAGGGCAGGAACGGCTGAAACCTAGGGATTCCAGCCTTTCCGCCATCTGGCACAGCGCTTGCAAAAGTCCTTGCAGCGGCGGGCAACCGGAGCGCCGCGATGGGAGAAGTCACGCAGGGCGGGTTCCGTCCATCCGGCCAGGGAGAGTTCCATGCATATCGCAGACCAATCCGCCGCGCCCGCCGCGCAGCGCAAGCCCCTCTATGCCCAGCTCTACGTGCAGGTGCTGGTGGCGATCACCGTCGGCATCCTACTCGGCCATTACTATCCGTCGATCGGCGAGAGCATGAAACCGCTCGGCGATGCCTTCATCAAGCTGGTCAAGATGATCATCGCGCCGGTCATCTTCCTGACGGTCGCAACCGGTATCGCCGGCATGAGTGACCTGCAGAAAGTCGGCCGCGTCGCCGGCAAGGCGATGCTCTACTTCCTCACCTTCTCGACGCTGGCGCTCATCATCGGCCTTGTCGTGGCCAATGTCGTGCAGCCGGGTGCCGGCTTCAACATCGACCCGACGACGCTCGACGCCTCGACCGTGAACACTTACGCCGCCAAGGCGCATGACCAGTCGGTCACCGGCTTCCTGATGAACATCATCCCCGGCACGATCGTCGGCGCCTTCGCCGACGGCGACATCCTGCAGGTGCTGTTCTTCTCGGTGCTGTTCGGCATCGCGCTGGCGCTGGTCGGCGACAAGGGCACGCCGGTGCTCAATTTCCTGCAGGCGCTGATGGCACCGATGTTCAAACTGGTCGGCGTGCTGATGAAGGCCGCCCCTATCGGCGCGTTCGGTGCCATGGCCTTCACCATCGGCAAATACGGCATCGGCTCGGTCATCAACCTCGCGATGCTGGTCGGAACCTTCTACGCGACCTCGTTCCTGTTCGTGTTCGTCGTGCTCGGCGCCGTCTGCCGCTACAACGGCTTCTCGATCCTGTCCCTGATCCGCTACATCAAGGAAGAGCTCCTCCTGGTGCTGGGCACCTCGTCGTCGGAAGCGGCCCTGCCCTCGCTGATGGAAAAGATGGAAAAGGCCGGCGCCAAGCGCTCGGTGGTCGGGCTGGTCATCCCGACCGGCTATTCCTTCAATCTCGACGGCACCAACATCTACATGACGCTTGCCGCCCTGTTCATTGCCCAGGCGACGAACATCCATTTGTCGATCGGCGATCAGATCCTGCTGCTGCTGGTCGCCATGCTATCCTCGAAGGGTGCCGCCGGCATTACCGGCGCCGGCTTCATCACCCTGGCCGCGACGCTTTCGGTCGTGCCCTCGGTGCCGGTCGCCGGCATGGCGCTGATCCTCGGCGTCGACCGCTTCATGTCGGAATGCCGGGCGTTGACCAATTTCGTCGGCAATGCGGTGGCGACGCTGGTCGTGGCGCGCTGGGAAGGCGAACTCGACGAGGCCAAGCTGGCCAACGCATTGGCTGGCACCGCCGACGACAGCCTGCCGGCGGACATCGTTCCCGCCGAGTAATCCGCCGTTCCGTGAAATGACGACGGCCGCAGGCACGCAGCTTGCGGCCATCGTCTTATGTCCGTGACGTCAGGCGGCTTTGCCCAGCGGCGACAGCGCCTTGCCATCGGCCGCGAAGAGATGGCAGCGCGTCGGATCGACTTGCAGCGCGATTGGGCCGCGCAGCTCGAGCTCAGCCATTGAAGTCCCTCCTCGTGTCCGGATATGTGCTTGGGCCGACGGGCATGGGAGCCGCCAACGTGCCCAGATCATCGAACAGCACGAGGCTGGCCGCGCCGACCAGCCCGGCGTGGCGGCCGAGCTGGGCCTGGACGACCGGCACGTCGCGATAGGCGCGCATGGCGCGCTGGCGGATGGTCGCCTCGATGACGGGCGCCATCAGGTCGAGGCCATTGCCGATGCCGCCGCCGACGACCAGAACGTCTGGCGAATAGAGATGCAAGAGATTGGTGAAGCCGACGCCGAGCCAGCGTGCCTCCTCCTCGAGCAAGGCCAGAGCGAGATCGTCCTGCAGCCGTGCGGCCTCGACCACGTGGCGGCCCGTCACCTCGGCGTTTGCCGACAGGCGGCGCAGCGTCGAGCCGTCCAGGGGCGACGTCGCGGCATTGGCGCGGCGGCCGAGCGCGGTGCCCGACGCGATGGCCTCGAAGCAGCCGACGACGCCGCACACGCAGCGCTCGCCTTCATTGGTGATGGTCATGTGGCCGATCTCGGCGGCCAACCCACGGCGGCCGTGCAGGATGCGTCCGTCGGCAACGACACCGCCGCCGATCCCGGTCGAGACGGTGACGAAGACCAGCGAGCGCGCGCCGTGGCCGGCGCCGAAGCGCCATTCGCCGAGCGCCGCCGCATTGGCGTCATTTTCCAGCCGCACCGGCAGGCCGAGCCGCCGTTCGAGTATGTCGGCCAACGGCACATCCTGCCAGCCGGTCAGCGTCGGCGGTCCGACGGCGATGCCGGCCAGCGGATCGAGCGGACCCGGCGCGCCGACGCCGATGCCGAGGATCGACAACCCCGGCGCCTCGGCATGGACGGTTGCCGCCAGCGCCTCGATCTGGCCGATGACCACTTCGGGACCGGCCTGCGCCTGCGTCGGCACAGCTGCGAAAGCCAGGATCTTGCCGTCACGGTCGACCAAAGCGGCACGAAGCTCGGTGCCGCCAAGATCGATCGCAAGGGCGGCTTCGATGCTCATGCCGCGACCTTCAAACCATGCAGCCAGCCGATGCGGCCGGCGAGATCCTTGTCGCCGAAAGCGAGCGAACCGAGCACCACGGTCTCGGCGCCGGCGGCGCGCAGCAGCGGCACGGTTTCGTGGCGGATGCCGCCATCGGCGGCGAGCACCACTGCTGCCTCGCGATCGGCCTTCCTCAGGATGGCGCGGGCCTCCCCAAGCCTGTCGCAGGCTTTCTCCGACAGGCCCTGGCCCTTGACCCCGATCGCGGTGCCGAGCAGCGTGACGAAAGCCACCTCGGAGACGAAAGGCGTCACCGCCTCGACCGGGGTCTCCAGCCTCAGCACGACGCCGGCCTCGGCGCCGAGTGCACGCGCCAGCTGCACCGCGCGCAGGCCCGCTTCGCCATTCTCGGCATGGACGCTGATCATGTCGGCGCCAGCCTCGATGAACTGACGCGTCTGTTCTTCGACGATTGCCCCATCGACCATCAGATGGACGTGGATGGGCTTGGCCGTCAGTTTGGCAATACGGGCGACGAGATCGGGGAAGAACAGGAAGGACGGCGCGAAATGGCCGTCCGCGACGTCGATGTGGTGCAGATCGACATAGGGTTCGATGCGCCTGAGGTCGCTCTCGAAATTGGCGAGATTGGCGGACCACGATGAGAATTCGGCGATCAGACGGTCGCGCGGCAATGCGGCGATGGCGGCCGGGCCTGACAAGGGTTTCGAGATCATGATTGGTCCTGATTGTTGAAATTTCTATCGAGGAAGCCACCGATGGCGGCACGGATTTCGGCGAAATGGCTGTTCTTGTCGGTAGCCTTCGGCGTTACCTCGGCGAAGGCCGCGCCGGGGATGGTGTTGGCGAGTTCGCGGGCGGTCGCCAAGGGATGGACGAGATCAACGCCGCTGCCGATGACGAGCGTGGGCATCGCAAGGCTTGCAGCTTCGGCTCGCGTCACGCCGGGTCCGTCATTCGCGATCGCCTGCATCACCTCGGCGAAGACGGTCGCATTGTCACGCGCGAAGAAGCCGAGCAGCGAAGCGAGATTGTCTGGCGCCTCTCTGCGAAAGCGGGTTGCTGTCGCGGAGGACGCGAAGGCCGCGCGCGCCTCGTCCAGCGGAAGCCGGTCGATCAGTTCCGCCACTTCGACATAAGGCTGCATATTCCCAGGCGCCGCGTCGAAGGCCCAGGCTGGGCGCACCAGCACGAGGCCAGAGACGCGATCGGGATGCCGGGCCGCCAGATGCAATGCAATGGCGGCACCCATCGAGATACCGCCGGCGACGAAGCGCTCCATTCCCGCCGCATCGGCGGCGGCCAGCACATCGTCGGCGAACATGGCGATCGAAAACGGACGGCTACTGCCGGCACTGGCGCCGCCTTGCGCACGGCATTCGATCGTGAGCCGGCGGCGCGAGGGGCCGTCGGGAAAGTTCTGCGCCACCTGGGCGGCGTCGCCGCCGAGACCGTGCTGGAAGACGATGGGAAGTCCCTGCCCCGTGTCGAAGACACGGAGCGCGGCGTCATCTCGCAGCATGATCGTTGGCGCGGCGTCCATCAGACCAGCCTTCGCAGGAAGATGGCCACGCCAGCAGCCTCGTCGGCGGACAGACCGTGTGTGACGAGTGCGCCATCGAAACCCACGCCCTTCAACCGCGCGACGAAATCCGGGAAGTCGACGATGCCTTGCCCTGCAGCAGCGAAGCGGCCGTCGGCGAAACGGTCCTTGGCATGCGCCATGGCGATGTGGCCGGCGGCCTCATCGATCGCGGCGGCGACGATCATGCCCGCCTCGTCCGGCGTCGCATGCTCGAACAGGTTTGCCGGGTCGAGCACGATCTTCAGGTGCTTGGAGCCCATCTCGGCGATCAGGCGCGTCGCATCCGTGGCCGAGGTGACGATGTTGGCCTGCTCGGGCTCGATGCCGAGATCGACGCCGGCCTCCTCGGCCAGCGCTAGCGCCTTTGCCATCTCGGCGGCCATGTCGGACCAGGCGGACGGATCGGCATTGTCGGGGTGGTAAGCCCATTGGTCGGCGGCATTGCGCGAGCCGGTGCAGAGCGTGACCAGCGGGATGCCGAGGGCGGCGGCAGTCTCGATGACGATGCCAAGGCGGCGAAGTCCATCGTCGCGCATAGCCTTGTCGGGGTGCGCCATGTTGTAGGTGCCCGACAGCGCGGCCAGCGAAACGCCCGACGATCGCACTGCGGTGCGGATGGCGGCGACGGCATCCGCCGGCACGACATCCGGCATCGACGACAGGCCGGCGCAGGCGAGATTGAACTGCGTCGTCTCGTATCCGGCCTGGTTCACGGCAGTCAGCACGGCGGCCGGGTCGGTGCCCGAAAAGGTCTTGGCGAAGATGCCGAGGCGCATCAGACCGCACCCGAAACCGAGGCGAGCTCAACCCGTTCGCCAGTCTCGACAGAACGGGCAATCGCCACCATGGCGCGGATCGAGGCGATACCGTCCTCGACATTGGCGCCGCGCATCGGCGCGCCGATGAGCACGGTGTCGGCAAGGCCTTCAAGCTGGCGACGGAAGAAATGGCCGTCGGCGCCAAGCGGTTTTCGCGAGGTCGCGTCCTTCTCGTGGAAGATGTCGACCTCGCTGGCGCGGAAGTACCAGGGGTTGAAGGTTTTCGCGATGACAGACCCGTTCTCGCCATAGAGCTGAAAACCCTCGTGCCAGTCCATGCGCACGGCGACGGTCAGATCGAGGTGACCGAGCGCGCCGCTGGCGAATTCAGTCTCGACGAACCAGCAATAGGCGCCGAAGCGCTCGTTGAGGCGAGCACGCATGGCGGTGATCTCGCCGCAGAGGAAGCGCGCGGTGTCGACCAGATGCGATCCGTGCGCCAGCATGAAATATTGCCTGAGATCGGCCTTGGGATTTCCGCCCGGCTTCTTCGCCAGTTTGCTGGTGACGGGTAGCGGCTGCACGGCATCGGTGTTGGTGTAGCGGTGGGTGGAATCGCAATACCAGGCCTTCAGCGCCAGCACCTCGCCGATCTCGTCGCGGACGAAGTCGCGCGCGGCCTCCAGCGCCGGGTCGAAACGCTTCATGTGCCCGACCTGCAGCACCTTGCCGGAGCGCTTTACCGCCGCGGCCAGCGCCTCGCCTTCCTCGATCGAGGTGCCGATCGGCTTTTCGCAGAGAACATGCTTGCCGGCATCGAGCGCCTTGATCGACATCGGCACGTGATAGGCATCCGACGTGGCGACGATGACCGCTTCCAGCTCGGGATCGGCGAGCATGGCGTCGTAGTCGGCATACGTCTTCCGTGGCTCGTAGGTGGCGCCCATGCGGGCGAGCAAATCGGGCGCCGCGTCGCAGATGGCGTAGAGGTCGGCATTACCGGCCTTGACGCAGGATTCCAGATGCGCGAACTGCGCGATCGGGCCGCAGCCAAGCACACCGACCCTGAGGCGTCTGTCCTGTTTCTTGATCATCGTCTCAGGCCCCGTAGCCGCGCATCGTCTGGCGGTTGGTCTTGACCGCACCGGCCGGATCGGCGGCAGCGGTGTCGGATTCTTCTTCCAGCACCAGCCAGCCGTTGAAGTTCGGCGCGGTACCGGCGATCTCGATGACTCGAGGCGTGTCGCAGACGCCTTCGCCCAGCATCGCCCATGTGCCCTTGGCGTCGACGTCCTTGAGGTGGATGTAGCGGATGCGGTCACGGTAGGTGGTGAGTGTATCCGCCATGTCCTTGTGGCCGCGCAGGATGTGGCCGGTATCCGGCACCCAGCCGACCAGATCTGGGTCGAGCAAGGCAAAGATCGCGTCGTAATCGGCGCGGTCGAACAGCAGCGTGTTGTGATGCGAGCTCGGATGCAAGGCTATCTGGACACCAGCCTTGCGGCCGAGCTCGCCGGCCTTGTTGTACAGCTCGGCCGCGATAGCGAATTTGCCGTCGCGCGGCCCCTCGGAGACGACGGTCGCCGAGCCCATCGACACCAGCGCATCGGGAAAGTTTGCCACGAAATCGATCCAGCGCCTGGCGGTTTCGAGGTCGGCGCCGATCTCATCCTTGAGCGTGAAGCCGCTCTTCGAGCCGAAGGCGAAGGAAACCAGCGCCAGGCCGGACGACTTCAGCGCGGCGGCGAACTCGGCCGGCTTGCCGGCGTAGCGGCCGATCATGGTGTCGGTGATCTCGATGCCGGCATAACCGCCATCCGCGATCGCCTTCAACAGATCGTCGGGGCCACCCGTCCAGTCCTTGCCCAGCATTTCCCAGGTGAAGGTCTGGCAGCCGACTTTGAGGTCTTTCACGTTCATCCTTTCATTCCTTGATTCCGCCTATTCCTTGGGGCCGCCCTGTGTCAGTCCTTCGATGATGTGGCGCTGGAAGAACATCCTACTTGACCGAGCCCGCGGTCATGCCGGCGAGGAAGAACCTCTGGGCAACGAGGTAGATGAGCAAGAGCGGCAGCGAGCCGAGCACGCTCATCGCCATCATCTGGTTCCATTCGAAGGCGTGCTGCCCCATCAACAGCTGTATGCCGATCGGGACGGTGCGCATGGACGTCGACTTCGTCAGCGTCAGCGCAAAGAGAAATTCGTTCCAGCACAACAGGAAGGTGTAGACCGAGGTCGCCACGATACCAGGCAGTGAGATCGGGACGATCACCCGCCAGAGCGCCGTCCAACTCGTGCCGCCGTCAACGGCAACGGCTTCATCGAGATCGCGTGGCAACGTGTTCAAGTACCCTGTCATCAGCAGGATCGCATAGGGCAACGTAAACACCAGGTAGGTCAGGATCAGCGCGGCATAGGTGTCGAAGATGCCGTACGAGACGACAAGCCCGAAGAAGGGGATCAAAAGCGTGATCGGCGGGATCGTCTGCGTGCTGATGATGATTGTGTTCAGGCTGCCCTTGCCGCGGAAGTTGAAGCGGCTGAACCCATAGGCCGCCAGCAAGGCGATCAGCACCGTCAGCACGGTCACCGCTCCCGCAACGAAGTAGCTGTTGAAGAAGAAACGCAGCTTCACCGGATCGCCAAGGATGGCTGCATACGCTTCCAGCGTGAAGGCCTTCGGCAGGATGGTTGGAGGCAGGGCAAAGATTTCGGTATTCGACTTGAACGAGCTGCTGAGCATCCAGTAGATCGGGAAGGCTGCGAAGAACAGTCCAGCCGCAAGAGCGACATGCAGCGCGACGGTGATCAGCTTGTCTTTGCCAGAATTCCGCTTCCTCATGGCGTCCTACCTGGCCCGCTGATAGCGAATATAGAACAACGTCAGTCCGAGAGAGATCAGCAGGATGACCACAGCACTCGCCGACGCCTGGGACAGGTTGTAGCTCGAAAACGCCAGCTTGTAGGTGTAGGTGCTGAGGACCTCGGTCGCGTAGATCGGGCCGCCGCCCGTGGTTATCCAGATCAACGGGAAGACCTGCATGGTCCAGATGAAATCGAGCAGCGAGATGCTGATGATGATCGGCATCAGCTGCGGGATGGTTATGAAGATCAGCTTCTGGTAGGCCTTCGCCCCGTCGATATCGGCGGCCTCGTAGAAATCCTTGGGAATGCCTTGCAGGCCTGCGAGCAGACTGACCATGAAAAGCGGGTAGCCCGCCCAGATATTGGCGAAAGTGACGGCGTGCAGCGCGGTCTCGGGCGAGGAAAACCACTCGACCTTGGAACCGATGATGCCCATCTGCATGAGAATGCTGTTCACGACACCGTTCGGCTCGAGCAGGAGGCGCCAGATCACCGCGATGATCACCGCGGTGAACAGCCATGGCAGTATGTAGAGCACGCGCAGCACATTGCGCAGCGTCGGATTGATACGGTCGCTGTTCAGCATGAGTGCGAAGATCATGCCGATGGTCATATGGAAAACGACACTCATGCACGTGAAATAGAGCGTATGCCACAGCGAAGCCCAGAACACGGGATCGTCAAAGATCGCCTGGTAGTGCTTTAGCCCGGCAAAGGATGGATCACGGCGCAGTACCGCGCTGTTCTGAAAGGAATAGGCAATCACCGTGACCATCGGCAACAGCATCAGGAGCCCGACTATGAGCAGCGAGGGCGACAGATAGAGATAGGGCGCCACAGCTCGTCTGAGCTTGTGATGGGAGCGCTTCTGCCGGGTCATGGTGGCAACCTCGCGACAAGAGAAAAGAGCTTCAAATACCATTCAGGTTCGTCATTTGCCGGCTGGCCCGCCTAGTGGCGGGCCAGCCGATAAGTGGGCCGCAAGAGCGAAGCATGGCGATCAGAATTTCGCCATCCAGGCCTTTTGCGCGGCAGCGGCCGCCTCTTCCGGCGTTTGCTCACCGGCAAGCATCTTTTGCGCCTGCACGTCGAACTGGGTCATCAGGTCTTCAGCCACCGGCAAGCCCGTGAACTCGTTGGCGAGATAGCCGGTCTTGAAGATCTCGAAAGCCTTGCCGAAAGCCTTGTCGGACGTCACGAAGTCAGGCTTGGCGTTGACGTTGCCCGGGAAGGCGTTTGCAAGCGAAACGAGCTTGGCGTTCACCTTTTCGCTCATCAAATACTGGACGAGTTTCCAGGCCTCCTCCTGGTGTTTCGAGGCCGCGGAGATGCCGATGCCCCAGGAGGCATAGGGAAGGCCGCGCTTTCCCGTATAGTTTTCCACGACCGGAACCGGGATGAGGTCGAAGTTCAGCTTGGGATTGCGCTTGCGGATAAGGTTCACATGCGCGAGCGAGTCGATCATCATCCCGACGCGGTCGTTGACGAATTCCTCGACCTTTTCCTGCTCGGTCTTGGTGGCGATGCCGGGCGAGATGGTGCCGGCGTCGTTGAGCGATTTGACGAAGGTGAGCATGTCCACCACCGGTTTGCCCTCGAGGTCGGGCTTGCCGTTCGCCATCATCGATTGACCCGAAGCCCAGACCCACGACATCATGTCGTTCTGGACACCGGACGGCGTTTGCAGCGACAGGGGCAGCACCCAGCCATACTGGTTCTTGTCGGCGTGCGTCATCTTCTTGGCGGCTTCGAGAAATTCCGCGCGGGTCGACGGCAGCTTGGTCACGCCTGCCTGGGCGGCGAGGTCCATATTCACGAAGACCGGATAGACGAACGAAGCGACCGGGAACATCACCGCCTTGCCATCGACCTTGATGATGTCGGCGATCTGGCTCTTGTCGAATTTGCTCGCATCCATCATCGGGTTCATGTCGGCGAGCGCGTTCTGCGCATTCAGATTGTTCACCCATGCGCCGTCGAGACCGACGACGTCGCTGAGCGTTCCGGTTGCAGCACCAACCGAGATCTGGTCTCGCGTGGTCGCGTAGGGGCCGCTGACCAGCGTCACCTTGATTCCGGGGTTCGCGGCCTCGAAATCGTCCATGATTGCCCTGAGCGAGCCAGCCGGCAATTCGGGCTCCCACCATTGGGTGAATTCCAGCGTCGTGTCCGCCATGGCGCCGGTTGCGCCAAGCAACCACGCGGCCGCGGCTATTTTCAGCATCGCGGGTTTTATACGAAAGGTCATTTTCTCCTCCTTCTTTTGGGATCGGCTGCACAATGCTGCCGATCGTGTGGTTATTCAGAAGTCTTCTTACGCAGACACCCTCGCTCTCGCCTGCGGGCCTTGCCCCGGATCTTCAGATCGCCAGATGCGTCTCGGGATCGAAGAAATGGAGCTTGGAGTCATCCAGGGCCAACTGGATTTCCGAGCCGGAGCGGACTGCGCTGACCGGTTCGAATTTCGCCACCGCGTTCGACGCCCGGCCGAAATCATCCACCGCGTCCGGGTCGCCGGAGTCCACCCGGACCGCATCGATGTTCAGATGGACGATGTGCTCGGACCCGAGTTCTTCGATCGAGGTCACCTTTGCCGGTATCGTCTGATACTTGCGGCCGGATTCGAGGTTGCTGTCATAGAGATGCTCCGGTCGGACCCCGAACACGACCTTGCGTCCCGCATACGATCTCAATCCCGGCCTGCGCACGAAGGCCTCATCCTGCAGCCGGATGGCGAAGGTGCCGGAAATCAGTTCGCTGCCTTTCAGGGTTGCCTCGAAAAGGTTCATCGAAGGAGAACCGATGAAGCCGGCAACGAAGGCGTTCACCGGCGATTCATAGAGTCTCTTTGGGGTGTCGACCTGCTGCAGCACGCCGCCTTTCAACACCGCGACCCTGTCCCCCATCGTCATCGCTTCGGTTTGGTCGTGGGTCACGTAAATGGTCGTAACGCCGAGCTGCTTTTGCAGACTGGTGATTTCGGCGCGCATTTCAACACGCAGTTTCGCGTCCAAATTGGAAAGGGGTTCGTCCATGAGAAAGGCGGCCGGCTCGCGCACCATGGCGCGGCCCATGGCAACCCGTTGACGCTGCCCGCCTGAGAGGTTTGCGGGTTTGCTGTCCAGCAGCGACGTCAATTGCAGGGTTTTGGCGATCTCGTCCACGCGCTTCTTGCGCTCGGCCTTGGGTTTGCCTGCCAGCCGCATCGAAAAGGCGATGTTTTCGAACACGGTCATATGCGGGTAGAGCGCGTAGCTCTGGAAGACCATCGCGATGTCGCGGTCCTTGGGCGGCATGTCGACGACGTCGGTACCGCCGATCCGAAGGCTGCCGCTGGTGATGTCCTCCAATCCCGCGATCATCCGCAACGCGGTTGATTTGCCACAGCCGGACGGCCCGACGAGAATCAAGAACTCACCGTGCTCGACCGACAGGTTCAAGTGGTCGATTGCGCGAAAATTGTTCCCGTAGGTCTTGCAGATATTTTCAAGAATGACTTCTGCCATCTTCCTCCCTCCACAAGTCTAAGCCACTGATTTTTATTGTGCTCCTTGGCTTATTCCGCCTGTGAAATGTTTCCTCGGACAGTTTCAGGCTATGTTCCGGTATCGAGCTGCGTATATTTCAATTCGACTGCCGACGGCGCGTTCGTCGATGCCAGGAATTCCATCACCTGGCCGTCGGTCGGAAGCGCTTCGCGCCCGCCCCGCCCCGTTATCGAAAGGGCCGCCGCTGCGGCGGCGAATGCGACCCGGCCTGCGGTGTCGGCCCCGCGCGTCAATGCAAGGGCATAGGCGCCGTGAAAGCAGTCACCGGCGCCGGTCGAATCGACGACGGCGACCCGATGCGGAGGCAGGTGCCAGAGCCCGGTCTCGTCGCGTCCGCGATAATAGACGCCCTTGCCGCCATCCGTCAGAACCACGGCGGACCGCGACGGCAACCACAATGCATCGAGCATCTCGGCGGGCGATCGGCACCCCGTGAAAGCCCGCGCAAAGCCGAGGGGAAGAATGAGATGGTCGCAGAGCGCGATCAGTCTCTCGGTGGCCGGGCCGCTGCTCCATTCGATATCGCCGAGGATCGCAAGGCCGAGATCGCGAGCCCGAACCACGACATCCAGCGACCGGATCGCGTAACTATCCACGATCAGGACTGTCGCGCGACTGAGGACCTCGTCCGGAAAGTCCGGCGCGGTGCCCAGCATCGCTTCGTCGTCATACGCGATGAACCGCTCCCCATCCGAGCCGACGGTGATCCGCGAGCGCACCGGGCGTGCGTGCGGGTGGCGAGGCGCGAATGCGGTTTCAACGCCGCTCGCAACGAGATCGCACAGCACGGCGTCGTCCGCGGCGCTGCCCAGCCATCCGATGAACCCGGCGGTTCCGCCGAGCCGCGCGACGGCGGCAAGGGCCGTCGCGACATTTCCGCCGAAAGCTCTGGTGCTTTGCAGAACCTTCCCCTTGCCCGCCGACAACGGCTGATCGACATAGACGATGTCGTCGATCGCAATAGCTCCGAAGCCGAGGATTGAAGGGACGGTGGGCATCGTTCAGGCACCTGCCCTTGCCAGGGCGTCTTGCGCCGAAAGACCGTCATGGATGACGCCCCGAAAGGCAATCGCTGCCTTCTGCGGATCGCCATGCCCCCAGAGATTGCGGCCCACCACGGCACCACGCGCGCCGGCACGGATGGCGTCCGCCGTCTGCTGGAGGGCGCCGAGCAGCGTATCTGTCTTCGGGCCACCCGCGATCACAACCGGCACCGGGCAGGTCCGAACGGTCTCTCGGAACGACTCGAAATCGCCGGTGTAACCGATCTTGATCACGTCGACGCCGGACTCGTAGCCGATGCGCGCCGCATAGGCGATCTCGTCGGGGGTGAAGACGATCTTTGCCCCGTCGGTGAAATCGCGAGGGTAGATATGCGCGACTACCGGCATGCCGTAGCGGGCCGCCGCATTCACCGAATCGGTCAGCCAGCGTATGTATTTGCCCTCGGTCGCGCCGCGTACCGGAATGGCCACGGCCAACGCATCGGCGCCAGCGCGCACCGCATCCTCGGGCGTTGCAATCAGCTCACTGATGCGATCGTCCGGGGTGAAGCAGCCGGCCTGGATGACCAGGGAAGCCTTGCCCGCGTATTGCGGCCATAGATGGCGCGCAGTGCCGGGCTGGATGCTGACGTAATCGGGTTTGCCCACCATGACCCGAGCCAGCGCGCCCGGCAGATCGGCAAGGCCCCCTTTGCGCACGTCTCCATAGCCGACAAAGTGGTCGACCGCGCCGCCAAAAAGATTTCCCGATGGATGCGAAAAGAGGCGCGCAAGGCGCACTTTGGTTCCTAGGCTCATGAGTGCAAAATGTCCCAATCGTTTGGTTTCAAAATCCTGGAACCAGTGTTTGCGAAAGAAACGATAAATGCAATCTTTCGAAAGCTTTCGAATTTGCGTATTTTTGGTAAGGTGGGTCGAGGCCGGGGCGATTGCTCGGCGCATGGAGGCAAGGACAGGGCAATGTTGTCGGAGCAGAGACGCCAATCGATCCTGAGTGAGGTGCAACGCAGCGGGCAGGTTCGCACGAAGGACCTGTCCGACGATTTTGGCGTGTCGGAAGTCACGGTGCGCTCCGACCTCGAGATACTGGACCGCAAGGGACTACTGACCAAGACCCGTGGAGGGGCGGTGACCCGGACCACGGATTCGACCACGGCCGCGTTCGCCCGGCGGATGCAAACGAACCTCGATGCGAAGAAACGCATCGCCCGGGCAGCGGTAGAGCTGTTCGAGGACAACCAATCGGTCATCTTCGACGGCGGCTCGACATTGATGCAGGTTGCCATGCAGTTACCGCCACTCAACAATGTCGTGGTCGCGGCCACGGCGATGAATATCGTGCAGCATCTGATGCATCGGCCCGGGCTCGACGTGCACATGATCGGTGGCCGGGTCTATCCAGACACGGTGAGCACGCTGATTACCGATGCCGACACGGCTCTCGGCGGCTTGGTGGCGCATCAGGTCTTCGTGGGAGCGCATGCGATCGACTCGTCACTGGATGTGGTCGACGTGAACGAAGACATGGCGCGAACGAAGCGGAACCTGGTGCGCATGGCCCGGCGCGTTGTCCTCCTTGCGGATTCGAGCAAATGGGGCGTCAGCGGAACCTCCAAGGCATTTTCGCTGTCGAGCGTCCATGTGGTGATCACCGACGATGGCCTGCCCGGCCCAATACGCAGCCAGCTGGATAGAACGGGGGCCATGGTGATCTATGCCTGAACCCGTCGCGGTCCATGGCCGCAACCGAAAGATCCGATGCGGATGGCCCACGGGATTCGTATCGGCCAGCCGTATTTTCCTGCCTCTCATCTTCTCCTCCCAGGGCTGGCAGCCTCCCGATATCATGCCAGCATTTCCGCATGTTCTATAAAAATTTTACGCGCGTCAATATTTAAAATGTTGTATAGCGATTTCGAACGCGATCCGGCACCATCGCGATGGATCGGGCAGCGTGACCGCATTGGGAGGGTACGACAGAAAATGCAGGCAAAATCACAGGCCAAACTCGGCATCGGCGTCATCGGATGCGGCAACATCTCGATGACTTACCTGCGCAACGCAGGGCTTTTCGGCGGCATCGAATTGCGTGCCTGCGCCGATATTTCGG
Organism: Mesorhizobium sp. ESP7-2; assembly: GCF_020164715.1. Taxonomy (NCBI): domain Bacteria; kingdom Pseudomonadati; phylum Pseudomonadota; class Alphaproteobacteria; order Hyphomicrobiales; family Phyllobacteriaceae; genus Mesorhizobium; species Mesorhizobium sp. ESP7-2. The sequence continues at coordinate 129,009 of NZ_JAIUGQ010000014.1, read as the reverse complement.
CCGAGATGGCGGCGTTGCGGGCCAAGGAATACGGCATTCGCGCTCTCGGCGTCGAAGCGTTGCTGGCCGACCCCGAGATCGACCTCGTCCTCAACCTGACCATCCCGGCGGCGCATTTCGACATTTCGTTCTCCGCCCTTTCGGCGGGAAAGCATGTCTTCACCGAAAAGCCGCTCGCAACCTCGGCCGCCGACGGCCGCCGCCTGGTGGCCGAGGCGGCCAGGCGTGGCCTGCTGCTCGGCTCGGCTCCCGATACGTTTCTTGGTGCGGCCGGACGCAAAGCGCGCCGCCTGATGGACGAGGGCGCCATCGGCCGCCCTGTCGCCGGCACCGCCTTCATGATGGGACGCGGCATGGAACACTGGCATCCCAATCCGCAATTCTACTACCAGCCGGGCGGCGGCCCGGTATTCGACATGGGCCCCTACTATCTCACCATGCTGGTCAACCTGCTCGGTCCGGTCGCGCGCGTCATGGCGATGGCGACGCGTGGCCAGGAGGAACGGTTGATATCGGCCGAAGGGCCGTTCAAGAACACCAAATTCAAGGTCGGCACGCCGACCAACGTGCTGTCGCTGCTCGAATTCCGTTCCGGCGCGACCGTCACCTTCGGTGCCTCATGGGATGTGTTCAAACATTCCAACCATCCGATCGAGTTGCACGGCACCGAGGGCTCTCTGCGCCTGCCTGACCCCGACACGTTCGGCGGCACGGTGTCGCTCTCCGAACGCGGCGCCGACTGGAAGGATTTCGCCAGCGAAGGCGAACTCTACGGCGCCCGCAACTGGCCTTACGCGGCGCCCGACCGCGCCAATTACCGGATGCTCGGCGTCGCCGACCTGGTGCGATCGCTGCAGACTGGGGCAACGCCTCGCGCTTCCGGCACTCTGGCGCTGCATGTGCTGGAGATCATGGAAGCGATCCTTCATTCGGGCGAGACGAAAAGCTCGGTCGCCATTGCCGGTGACGTCGTCCAGCCGACCCTGCTGAGCGAAGACGAGGCACGCGGCCTGCTCGCCTGATCCGCACGGAGATGACGATGACACTCGATCCGGATGCACTGCGTGCCCTCGAAATCGTCCGGGCCGCCGGTGGCGAACCGTTCGAGAATGGCAGTGTGGCGGCGGCGCGGGCCGCGTATATCGCTTCGTTCCCGACCCAGCAGGGCGACCACGAGCCGGTCGCGGCAACCGACCAACGGCAGATCGATGGGCCGAACGGCCCGGTCACGATCCGCATCCATCGCGGTATAGGCGCTCCGCGTACCGGGGCGCGCGCCGTGCTTTACCTGCATGGCGGCGGCTGGGTGATTGGCAATCTCGATTCGCATGACGAGATCTGCCGCTGGCTGGCCAATCTCGGCAACGCCGTGGTCGTCTGCCCCGACTACCGGCTGGCGCCGGAGCACAAGTTTCCCGCCGGGCTCGAGGATTGCGCGGCGGCGCTGCGCTTCATGGCTGGGAACGCTGGCGAACTCGGCATCGACTCAGGCCGCATCACCGTTGCCGGCGACAGCGCTGGCGGCAATCTGGCCGCCGTTCTGGCGTTGTTTGCCCGCGACGGGCTGGCGCCGCCGCTTGCCGCCCAGATTCTGATCTATCCCAACACCGATGCCCGCCAGACGGCGGACAGCTACCGGCGTTTCGGCGACGACTTCGGGCTCACCGCCGCCACCATGGCCTGGTTCCGCGACCACTATGTGCGAACGCCTGATGACATCGCGGACTGGCGCGTCTCGCCGCTGCTGGCCCCCAGCCTTGCTGGCGCACCGCCGGCCTTCGTCATGATCGCCGGCCACGACATCCTTGCCGACGAAGGCACGGCCTATGCCGAGCGCCTGCAGGCCGAAGGAGTACCGCTGGCGTTGCGGCACTGGCCGGGTCATATCCATGGCTTCGTCTCGATGGGACGCCACATCCTGGCCGCGCGGCAAGCGGTGAGCGAGGCGGCGGCCTGGCTTCAGCGGCAGACGCGTGCTCAGGCCGACTGACGCATCACCAGGGTCGCGCCAAGCTTGACGTTGCGCACCAGATCCTGGCCGGGCGGGTCAGCCTCGTCCAGCAAGGCCAGCAGGATCTCGACACTGCGGCCGGCCATGGCGGCGAAGTCCTGCGCCATGGTGGTCAACGCGGGACAGGTGTAGCGGCTCAGCGGATGATCGTCGTGAGCGGCGACACGGAAATCGCAATCGGCGCGGCGGCCGATCTTCAGCCCGCGCGAGAAGGCAGCCGACATCACGCCGAAGGCGAGACGGTCATTGGCGCAGAGCAGCGTGCGGGCCGGCAGACCGCCTTTCTCGAGCGTCCTGTCCATCCATTCGTGACCGATGCGCTCGAAGTCCCAGCTGTAGTCGCCCGCCGCCTTGAGAACGACAGACTCCAGGCCGGCGGCGTGCATCGTGTCGATATAGCTCTGCAGCCGTTCGCTCGAATTGTGGTTGACGTGCGGAATGTCGACATAGACCGGCGGTTCGCCGGACCGGCAGAGATAATCGACGATCGTCGAGGTGCTCTGGTGGTTGTCATTGCCGACGAACGGCGTGTCTCCCTCGATGTAGGTGTCGAAATAGACGATCGGAATGTCCTCGCTCATCCGCTCGAAGACGCCGGGTTCGGAGACTATTCCCAAAGGAGCGACGATGGCGCCGGCGACCTTCAGTGACATCAGCGTCCTCACCGACTCCGCCTCCAGCTTCGGCGAACCGTGCGAGGAAATGACGATCGGCCAAAACCCTTCGTCGCGGCAGCGCAGTTCGATGCGGCTGACCATCTCGGCATAGAACGGATCGGTGATCGTCGGCACGACGATGCCGACATTGCGGGTGCGCTTGCGGTTGAGATTGCGCGCGAAAACGTTCGGCTGATAGTCCGAGGAACGAAGCGCCGCCTCGATGCGCGCCCGTGTCGCCGGCTTCACGCTGGCCGGATCGTCGAAATACTTCGACAGGGTTGGCCGCGACACGCCGGACGCCCTGGCGAAATCATCCATCGTGCGGTGGGTCTTCTCCGCCATCGATATTTCAGCCCCTTACTCTCAATGCTAGCCTTCGCGCCCTGACCAGAATCAGTCTTGCGACTGTCGCGGTGAGGCAGCATTGCTTGACCGAACTTATTCAGTCAAATTTTCACGTTTCCAGTACAACGCAAAAGAATTGCGCACGTCAAATTATTTATTGACGCTCTGAAAACGACGACTTAGGTTTTGAACCGCACGGACATAGGGGAGCACGCGGCAGCCGACCGTCCGGCAGATGGTGAGGACATGAAGAAACTGGTTTGCGCCGGCGAGATCCTGGTCGAGATCATGGCCGAGCGGATCGGCCAGAGTTTTCGCGCTCCCGGCCCGCTGATCGGTCCGTTTCCGTCAGGCGCTCCCGCTATCTTCATCGACCAGGCGGCGCGGCTCGGTCAGCCTGCAGGGCTGATCGCGGCAGTGGGCGACGACGATTTCGGACACTTGAACATAGAGCGCCTGCGCGCCGACGGCGCCGACATCTCGGCCATCACCATCCATCGGGGTGCCGCGACCGGAACCGCCTTCGTCACCTATGAGAGCGATGGCAGCCGGCACTTCGTCTACAACATCAAGCAGAGTGCGGCCGGGCTGATCGAGATCGGCACGGAAGCGCGCGCGCTGCTGGCCGGCGCCGACCATTTCCACGTCATGGGTACATCGCTGTTCTCGCCCGAGGTGATCGATGTCGCCCGCAAAGGGATCGAAGCCGTCAAGACGCGCGGCGGCACGGTCTCCTTCGACCCCAACATCCGCAAGGAGATGCTCGATCTGCCAGGCATGCGCGACGCCTTGCATTTCGTGCTGTCGAAGACCGATGTATTCCTGCCGAGCGGGCCGGAACTGTTCACCTTCGCCAAGGCAACCGACGAGGAGAGCGCGGCGCGCGAAATGCTGGACCGCGGCATCTCCGCCGTGGTCGTCAAGAAGGGCGCGCACGGCGCCGTCCACTACGACCGGTCAGGGCGCATCGCGTCACCCGGCTTCGTCGTCGAGGAAATCGACCCGACCGGCGCCGGAGACTGTTTTGCGGCAGCCTTCGTCTCCATCTGGCTGCGTGGAGAAGCCCCCGAAAGGGCGCTCGAGATCGCCAATGGCTGCGGCGCGATGGCGGTGACGAAGAAGGGGCCCATGGAAGGCATCGCCTCGCTGGCCTCTGTCGAGGCGTTCATCGCGACCGCCAGGACCGGAGCACCGGCATGAGCCAGGCGACCGACAGGCTGGCCGCCATTGCAAAGCGCCGTGCGACCGGCGAGCGCGCCGGCATCGCCTCGATCTGCTCGGCCCATCCGCTGGTCATCGAAGCGGCGCTGCGCCACGGCAAGGCGCGCGGCGGCGACGTACTGATCGAGGCCACCTGCAACCAGGTCAATCACGAAGGCGGCTATACCGGCATGACGCCAGGCGATTTCCGCCGCTTCGTCGAGACGATCGCCGGTAAGGCCGGCTTTCCCCTGGAAAGGCTGGTGCTCGGCGGCGATCATCTGGGCCCCAATCCCTGGAAGCACCTGCCGGCGTCCGAGGCCATGGAAAAGGCATCGTGCATGGTGGATGCCTATGCCGAGGCCGGCTTCACCAAGATCCACCTGGACGCCAGCATGGGCTGTGCCGGCGAAGGCGCTGCACCGCCCGACGCCACGATCGCCGCGCGCGCCGCCGAGCTGGCCGAGGTGGCGGAGGCCGCGGTCGAACGAACAGGCGGCGCCAAGCCTGTCTATGTCATCGGCACCGAGGTGCCGGTGCCGGGCGGCGCCCTGGAAGCGATGGACCATCTGGCGGTGACGACACCGGAGGCCGCGGGCGAGACGGTGCGCATTCACCGCGATGCCTTCAGCCGGCGCGGCCTCGACCAGGCCTTCTCGCGGGCGATCGGCGTCGTCGTGCAGCCGGGTGTCGAATTCGGCAATGCCGAGGTGGTCGCCTACCGCCCGGAACGCGCCCGGGCGCTCGCCGGCACGCTGCGAGACCTGCCGCAATTCGTCTTCGAGGCCCACTCGACCGACTACCAGCCGGTCGCGGCGCTGAGCGCTCTGGTCGATGACGGTTTTGCCATCCTCAAGGTCGGACCCTGGCTGACCTTCGCGCTGCGCGAAGCGCTCTATGGCCTGAGCCAGATTGCCGATATTCTGGTTCCTGATCCGGCGCGCGAAAACCTACCGGCGGCGATGGAGTGCGTCATGCTGACGGCGCCCGGCAATTGGAAGAACTACTATCATGGCACCGAGGCCGAGCAGCGGATCGAGCGGCATTTCTCCTACAGCGACCGTATCCGCTACTACTGGCCGGCGCAGGCGGCTCGGCAGGCCGTGAACGCGCTGATGCAGGCGCTGGGCGAGCGCGACATCCCCTCTCCCCTGATCAGCCAGTATCTCGGCCGTCTCGACGGCGCGGTGGCGAGCGGATCCGTCGCGCCAAAAGCCAGCGAGCTCCTGATCGCAGGCGTGACTGAGGTTCTCGACATCTACGCCAGCGCAACGGACTAGGCCCCAATGATCGGCACCAATGCCCGGCCAGCGATCTTCGCCGCGCAGCGCCATGGATAGCCGCCTTCAGAAAGGCAGGCCGACATAGTTTTCCGCCAACGCGGTCGAGGCCGCGCGCGAGTGGACGAGGTAATCGAGCTCAGCCTCCTGGATGCGCTGACCGAAATCGCCGGTGTCGGGAAAACGGTGCAGCATGGTGGTCATCCACCAGGAAAAGCGGACCGCCTTCCAGACCCGCGCCAGCGCCTTGCCCGAATAGGCTTCGACGCCGGCCATGGATTTTTCGCGATAGAAGTCGCGCAAACCGGCAAAGAGATAGCACACGTCGCTGGCGGCGAGATTGAGGCCCTTGGCGCCCGTCGGCGGCACGATATGGGAGGCGTCGCCGACCAGGAACAGCCGGCCGAAACGCATCGGCTCGGCGACGAAGGAGCGCAGCGGCGCGATCGACTTCTCGAAGGACGGCCCGGTGGTGACGCCTGCTGCCGTCCGCTCCGGCAGGCGGCGGCGCAACTCGTCCCAGAACCGGTCGTCGGACCATGCCTCGACGCGATCATCCTGCGGGCATTGCACGTAGTAGCGGCTGCGATGCGTCGAGCGCATCGAGCACAGCGCAAAGCCCCGCTCATGATTGGCGTAGACCAGTTCATGATCGGCCGGCGGCACTTCCGCCAGCACGCCGAGCCAGCCGAACGGATATTGCCGCTCGAAGGTTTTCAGCGCGCGCTCCGGCGCCGATTTGCGGCTGACGCCGTGATAGCCGTCACAGCCGGCGATGAAGTCGCAGTCGATGCGATGAAAGACGCCGTCCTTCTCGTAGGTGGTGAACGGTGCCGCGCCGTCGAAGTCGTGCAGCGCGACATCGGCTGCCTCATAGACGGTGATGAGCCCCGCCGCTTCGCGCTTGTCCATCAAATCATGCGTCACCTCGGTCTGGCCATAGACGGTGACATGCTTGCCGGCGGTGAGTGCAGTGAGATCGATGCGGTGCAGCCGTCCGTCGAAAGCGAGCGAGATGCCGGAGTGCGGAAGGCCTTCGGCATGCAGACGGTCCGCGGCGCCCGCTTCGTCGAGCAGGTCGACCGTGCCCTGTTCGAGCACGCCGGCGCGCACGCGGCCAAGCACATGCTCGCGGCTCGACCGTTCGAGGATGACGGTCTCGACGCCGATGGTGGCGAGCAACTGGCCGAGCAGCAGGCCGGAGGGTCCCGAGCCGACGATGACGACCTGAGTGCGCATCAGTGGCCGAGACTTTCGATCCGCGCGGCCAGTTCGGCGGCAAGGCGCAAGGATGCGGCGGTGGCGACGATCATCTGCGGCAGCAGCAGCCATTCCAGCGTCCAGGCCGCGCCCGAGCGCTCCTGCTCATGCACCAGCGCCTGATGCATGCCGGAAAGCTGCGTGGCATTGAAACGGGCAAGCGCCACCAGCGCCTCGGCCTTCACCGGGTTCTGCTTGTGCGGCATGGCCGACGAGCCGCCACCGCCCGATAGCTCGATGGCGGTTCCGCCCTGCGCCAGCAGCGCGATGTCCTGGCCGAACTTGCCGAGACTGCCCGTTATCAGCGACATCAGGCCGGCAAGATCGGCGAGCGCATCGCGCTGGCTGTGCCATTGCGGGGCGTCGCCGAGGCCGAGTCTGGCGGCAAGTGCCGCGCGCACCACCGGCCCCTTGTCGCCAAGTTTTTCCAGCGTTCCGGCGGCGCCGCCAAACTGCACCACCAGCAGGCGCGCCGATTGTCCCGACAGCCTCTCCTGATGCCGCTGCAGCGGCGCCCGCCACGCCCTCATGCGATCCGCCGCTGTGATCGGGAGCGCTGGTTGCATGCGGGTCACTCCGGTCAGTGCCCTGCCCCCGAAGCGCTCTTCGAGCGAGGCGAGCCTTATGACGGTCTCGGTCAGCAGCAGGCCGAGATGCTCGGCGACGGATTTCAGCCGCAGCATGAGGCTGGTGTCGATGACGTCCTGGCTGGTCGCGGCGAAATGGACGGAACCGCCATGCGGTTCGCCGACGGCCAGTTTGATCTGGCGCACCAGTTCCGGCACCACGACGCCGTCCCTGGTGACGCCGGCGCGCAGCTTGCCGGTATCGGGCCGGAACGAGGCAAGCGTCCTGACGATCGCCGCTGCGGCCTCCCTGGGAATGATGCCGCAGTCGCCCTCGGCCTCGGCCAGCGCGCGTTCGAAGGCGAGCATCGCGGCGATGTCGGCTTCCACGGAAAAATGCCGCGCCGCCTCCTCGTCGCCGAGCAGACCGGAAAGCAGCGGATGGTCGAAGGGCGATACGGTCATGTCCTGCTCCTTGCGTCCATCAGCTGTCGAAGAAGACCGTTTCCTTCTCCCCCTGGAGATGGACATCGAAGACGTAAGCGTTGTCCTTGCGCTCGGCGATCAGCGTCGGCACGCGGACGCGGTGCTCGATGCGGGCCAGGATCGGATCTTCGGCATTCGCCTTTTCCTCGTCGGAGAAGTAGAGCCTCGTATGCAGACCGAGATTGATGCCGCGCGCGACGATCCAGAGCGTGATGTGCGGCGCCATCAGGCGGCCGTCGCGGAACGGCACGCGACCGGGTTTGATGGTCTCGAAGGCGCAGAGGCCGGTTTCCATGTCGGTCGCGCAACGGCCCCAGCCGTGGAAATTCGGATCGGCGGCACCGCGCATCTCCGCGGGCGAATTGTAGAGCCCGTCGGCATCCGCCTGCCAGATCTCGATCAGCGCGTCCTTCAGCGGCGTGCCGGTGCCGTCGAGCACGCGAATGCGCAGGCCGATGCGCTCGCCCTTGGTCCGCTCATTGACCATGGCCGAGCCAAGGTCGCTCTCATAGACGCCGCCGATGCCGCAGAAATTCGGTGTCAGCCCGATATGGACATAGGGTCCGGCGGTCTGCGAAGGGCTCTCCTTCGGGCGGTGGAGCGACTGCGCCATCAATTGCCCTCCAGCCTGTTTTCGAACAGCGTCGAGCGGCGCCCGCGCAGCACGATGTCGAATTTGTAGGCAAGCGCGTCCATCGGGATGGTCGACTGCATGTCGAGCGCGGCGATCAGCGCTTCAACGGCCGCCTTGTCGCGAATGCCGCCGACGATCGGACAGCGCCAGATCAGCGGATCGCCCTCGAAATACATCTGCGTGATCAGCCGCTGCGCGAAGCCGTGGCCGAAAACCGAAAAATGGATGTGCGCCGGCCGCCAATCGTTCGGGCCGTTCGGCCAGGGATAAGGACCGGGCCTGACGGTCCGGAAGGCATAGGAGCCGTCCGCGCCGGTGATGGTGCGGCCGCAGCCGCCGAAATTCGGATCGAGCGGCGCGAGATAACCGTCCTTCTTGTGGCGGTAGCGGCCGCCGGCATTGGCCTGCCAGAATTCGAGCAGCGCACCGGGGACGCCCAAGCCGCGCTCGTCGAGCACCCGTCCATGGACGATGATGTGCTCGCCTATGGCGCTCTCGCCTGGCCTGGCGAAATTGTGGATCAGGTCGTTGTCGCGTTCGCCGATCATGGCATGGCCAAACACCGGGCCGGTCAGTTCCGACAGCGTGTTGTCGAAAGACAGCAATGCCTTCTGCGGAGAACGCAGCACAGAACTCTTGTAGCCCGGCGTGAACGCCGGCGGATGCCATTGGCGGTCGCGCTGGAAGAAGGCGCCGGTTTCCGGCGTCCGGTTGGAGCCCGGCTCAGCCATGGGCAGCCTTGTCTCCGTCCATTTCCGAAAACACCTCCTTGGCAATCTTGAAGGCACGGTTGGCCGCCGGCACGCCGGCATAGATGGCGACATGCAGGAACGCTTCGCAGATATCTTCGCGCGTCGCTCCGGTGTTGGCGGTGGCGCGCACATGCAAGGCGACCTCCTCATCATGGCCGAGTGCAGCCAGCAGCGCCAGCGTGACGATCGAGCGCTCGCGCTTCGAAAAGCCTGGTCTGGCCCACACCGTTCCCCAGGCGGCCTCGGTGATCAGGTCCTGGAAAGGCTGGTCGAAATCGGTGGCAGCGACCTCGGCGCGATCGACATGCGGATCGCCGAGCACGGCGCGGCGGACTTCGACCCCGGTCCGGTATCGGTTGGGGGTTTTGGAGACATCATCCATGAGCGGGCTTTCCCCTGGGAAGCGAGGCGACAAAGTCGCGGATCAAGGTGGTGAGCGCTTCGGGCCGTTCGACACAAGGGATATGTCCCGCGTCGCGGATCACCTCGAAGCGCGCGCCAGGGATCAGCCCAGCCAGAGAGCGGACAAGATCGGGAGGCGTCGAGCCATCCTGGTCGCCGACGATGCAGAGCGTCGGCACCGCGATGCGGCGCGCGGCCTCGGTCAAGTCGGCATCGCGGACCGCCATGCAGGTTCCGACATAGCCAGGCAGCGCCTGCCTGGTCAGCATGTTGCGGCAGCCGGCAAGGTCGGCGGCGCGCGCGGCATGGAAATCCGGCGTGAACCACACTTTCATCACGCCGTCGGCTATCGCCTCGATGCCGTCGCGCTCGATGGTCGCAATGCGGTCGTTCCAGCTCTCGGCAGTGCCGATCTTGTGGGCGGTATCGCTGAGGACCAGGCTCTGGACGATCTCCGGCCGGCGGGCGCAGAGGCGTTGCGCGACCATGCCGCCAACCGACAGGCCGACCAGAACAACCCTGTCGAAACCGAAATGGTCGATGAGGGCGCTCAAATCGTCAGCATGGTCGTCAATGGAGCGCACGCCGCCGCCATTGTCGGAAAGGCCGTGACCACGCTTGTCATAGACGAGCAGAGGCATCTCGCCGGCCAGAAGCGCAACGACCTCGTCCCAGATGCGGAAGTCGGTGCCGAGCGAATTGATGAACACCACCGGTGGCATCCTGCCGTTCGCCTCGACATATCGGTGATGCAGCGTGATGCCGCCAAGGGTGACGAATGGCACGATTTCGATCCTCCATCTCCACATTGCACAAGGCATTTGGTTCGGTAAAATGATATTTTGCGCCGTTTTATTAACTCAGGGGTTATCAAATCCATGTCCGAGAGCCGCATCCGGTTCCGTCACCTGCAGGCATTCCTGGAAGTCGCACGACAGGGCAGCGTGGCTCGCGCCGCCGACTTCCTGCATGTCAGCGCTCCGGCGGTGACCAAGACGCTGCGTGAACTGGAAGAAGCGCTCGGTATCGCCGTCGTCGAGCGTGACGGGCGCGGCATCCGCGTCACGAGGCTTGGCGAGATTTTCCTCAGCCATGCCGGTTCGGCGATTACGGCTCTGAAGCGCGGCGTCGATTCCGTTCGCCAGGACGGCGCCGTCAATCGCCATCCGATCCGCATCGGCGCGCTGCCGACGGTGTCGGCGAAGGTCATGCCGCGGGCTATGAGCCTGTTCCTGAGGGAAAACACAGGCGCCGCGCTCAAGATCGTCACCGGCGAGAACGCCGTGCTGCTCGAACAACTGCGCACCGGCGCGCTCGATCTCGTCGTCGGGCGGCTGGCGGCACCCGAAAACATGACCGGTTTCTTCTTCGAGCATCTCTACTCCGAACAGGTGCTGTTCGTGGTGCGGGCCGGACATCCGCTGCTGGAGCCGGGGGCCGAGATCTTCGCCAGCCTCGACGAATTTCCTGTGCTGATGCCGACCCGGGAATCCGTCATCCGGCCGTTTGTCGATCGCCTGTTCATAACCAACGGCATGACCGCGCCGGCCACCGAGATCGAGACGGTCTCGGATTCGTTCGGCCGCGCCTTCATGCGGCAGAGCAATGCGGTGTGGATCATTTCGGCCGGTGTGGTCGCCAACGAGATCGCGAGCGGCGCTTTCGTCGCCTTGCCGGTCGACACCGAGGAAACCAAGGGGCCGGTCGGGCTGACGATGCGCACCGACACCGTCCCCTCGCCCGCCTTCTCCATTCTGTTGCAAACCATTCGCGAGGCGGCAAGGCCGGGCAACTGAGACGCTGAATGGCCAACGGGCCTTCACCCCACTAAAAATCTGCTAACCCAGAGGTTAATGAAACGCCGCAAAATATCATTTTACCGAACCAAAACGCTGGTGCACTGTGGCGATGGAGGAGCCACAGAGGGAGGAACATATGGCCCATTCTATCGGCAGCAAACCCGGCATTTCCGGCATTTCGCGACGCCAGTTCATCGCCACCTCGATTGCCGGCGGCACTGCCCTGGCACTTGGCGGCAACAAGGCCTTCGCCCAGGCCGCCGACACGCTGAAGGTCGGCTTCGTCAGCCCGCGCACCGGACCGCTCGGCGGCTTCGGCGAGACCGACGGTTACGTGCTCGATCTTGCCCGCAAGGCGCTGGCCGGCGGCATCGAACTCGGCGGCAAGAAATACAATGTGGAAATCCTCGATCAGGATACGCAATCGGATCCCTCCCGCGCGGGCCAGCTCGCCAAGGACCTGATCAACAATCAGGCCATCGACCTGATGCTCGCGACATCGACGCCCGAAGTGATCAATCCGGTGGCCGATGCCTGCGAAGCTGCCGGCGTGCCATGCCTGTCGACGGTCATGCCGTGGGAGGCCTGGTATTTCGGCCGTGGCGCCAAGCCCGGCGCGCCCTCGCCGTTCAAATGGACCTATCATTTCGGCTTCGGGGTTGACGAATTCTTCAGGGCCTACGTCTCGCAGTGGAACCTGATCGAGACCAACAAGAAGGTCGGCGTCATGTATCCGAACGACGCCGACGGCAACGCCATCCGCGCTCATCTCGCGCCGTTGCTGGCCAAGCAGGGTTTCACCATCGTCGACCCGGGCGCCTATGAAACCGGCACCACCGACTATTCCTCGCAGATCGCGCTGTTCAAGCAGGAGGGCGTCGAGATCTTCAATTCCTTCCCGATCCCGCCTGACTTTGCCGCCTTCTGGCGCCAGGCGGCACAGCAAGGGCTGATCAAGCAGATCAAGATCTGCCAGGTCGCCAAGACCGGGCTGTTCCCGTCCGACATCGAGGCGCTCGGCGACCTCGGCATGAAGATTTCGAGCGCCGCCTACTGGCACAAGGCCTTCCCCTACAAGTCGCCGCTGACCGGCGTTTCGGGAACCGAACTGGCCGACGGCTACGAAGCGACGAGCGGCAAGCAGTGGACGCAGCAGCTCGGCGCCTCGATGTCGCTGCTCGACGCCGGCTTCGAGGCGATGAAGGCAAGCACCGACCCCAAGGACAAGGCCGCTGTGGCGAAGGCGCTGAGCACGCTCAACACCGAGACCATGATCGGCAAGGTCGACTTCACCAGCGGCCCCGTGGCCAATGTCTCGCCCGGCCCGATCATCGGCACGCAGTGGATCGCCGCCAAGGAAGGAGCCAAGTTCCCGCTCGACTACGTCGTGACCGAGAACGCCACCGATCCGAAAGTGCCTGTTGAAGCAAAGCTTCTGCCTTACAACGGCTGACGGACCGCTGACGAGGAACGCCTGGTGACCCATCCGCAACAACAGGCTGTTCTCGCTGCCGCCGGCATCCACAAGCGCTTCGGCGCGCTCGTGGTGCTGGATGCCGTCGACTTCACCATGGCAGCCGACGAGGCGGTCGGCATTGTCGGCCCTAACGGCGCCGGCAAGACGACGCTGCTCAGCGTGCTTGGCGGCGCCTTTCCGCCAAGCTTGGGCACGGTCAGCTTCAAGGGGGATGATGTGACGTCCCTGCCGGCGACGCAACGCTGCCGGCTCGGCTTGGTGCGCACGCACCAGGTGCCGAAACCGTTCAGCGGCATGACCACCTTCGAGAACGTCTTCGTCGCCGCGTCGCATGGTGCCGGTCTCGCCCGCGACGAAGCCTATGAGGAGGCGCTGGGCTCGCTGAAACTGTGCGGCATGCTTGGTGTCGCCAACCGGCGCGCCGAGACGCTCGGCCTGCTCGATCGCAAGCGGCTGGAATTGGCACGCGCATTGGCGACCAGACCGACGCTGTTGCTGCTGGACGAGATCGGCGGCGGCCTGACCGATGGCGAAGCCGGCGAACTGGTCGACACGATCAAGGAGTTGCGCCGCCGCAAGATCGGCATCGTCTGGATCGAACACATCGTGCACATCCTGCTGCAGGTGGCCGAGCGGTTGATCTGCATGGATGCTGGGAAAATCATCGCCGATGGCGAACCCCAAACGGTGATGGCCGACCCGGAGGTCGTGCGCGCCTATCTCGGCGGAGGCCCGAAATGAGCCTGCTTTCCGTCGAGAACCTGGTTGTCCGGCACGGCCTGCTGCAGGCGGTGCGCGGCGTGAGCTTCAGCATCGAACGCGGCGAGACGCTGGCGCTGGTCGGCGCCAACGGCGCCGGCAAGACGACCCTGCTCAGGGCCATCGCCGGCGCGCACCAGCCGGCGGCCGGCCGCGTTCTGCTGGACGGCGCCGATATCACCGGCGAGCCGTCGCACAAACGGGTCGGCATGGGTGTCGCGCTGGTGCCGGAAGGGCGAAAGCTGTTTGTGCGGATGACGGTCGAGGAGAACCTTCTGCTCGGCAGGACCGCTGGGCGGCCAGGCGACTGGAGCGTCGACAAGGTGCTCGACATGTTTCCCAATTTGAAGCCGCGCCGTCATGCCAAGACCGGCCATCTCTCGGGCGGCGAGCAGCAGGCGACCGCGATCGGCCGGGCGCTGATGAGCAATCCGGAACTGCTGCTATTCGACGAGGTTTCGCTCGGCCTGTCGCCGCTGATCGTCGACCGTGTCTATGCCGCACTGCAAGGGCTGATCGCTTCAGGCACGACAATCATCCTCGTCGAACAAGACCTCAATCGGGCGCTGTCTGTTTCGGACAAAGTCATCTGCATGCTGGAGGGGCGAATTGCGCTCGAGGGCGACAGCAAGAGCGTATCGCGTGAGGATGTGACGAAGGCCTATTTCGGCCTGCACCGGAAAAGCACCGGGAGCGTTCCGGCATGACCAACCAGATCATCCAGGGCATCCTGCTCGGCGGCTATTACGCGCTGATCGCCTGCGGCCTGTCCTTCATGTTTTCGGTGATGCGCATCATCAACCTCGCCCATGGCAGTCTCGCCGTCCTCGCCGCCTATGCGCTGTGGTTTCTGGCCTCGCGGTTCCACGTCTCACCGTTTCTCGGCCTGCTCATCGTCTTGCCAGCGATGGCGGCGATCGGCTGGGCGCTGCAGCGCTTCCTGCTCGAGCGCAGCGCGCGCGGCGGCGCGCTGCTGCCGATCCTGACGACTTTCGGTCTCGCCATCGTCATCGATAACATGCTCTTCCAGCAGTTCGGCGCGAACACGCGTTCGCTGGCGCCCTATATCGGCAGCCTGTCCTACGATTCCTGGGAATGGCCTGGCAGCATCTATGTCGGCAAGCTCGCGGTGATCATGTTCGCAACCGCCGTGGCCCTGCTTGGCGGGTTGCAGCTGTTCTTGAGCCGCACCCGGCTTGGGCGCTCGATCCGCGCCACTTCGGAAGACCCAGACACAGCCGGGCTGGTCGGCGTCAATGCGCGGCGTGCCAACGCCATTGCCGCTGCCATAGCCATGGTCACCGTCGGCCTTGCCGGCGCGTTCCTCGGCATGCGCGCCACCTTCGATCCCTATGCCGGCGCGCCGCAACTGCTGTTCGCCTTCGAGGCGGCGGTGATCGGCGGCGCCGGTTCGCTGTGGGGAACGCTGATCGGCGGCGTCGTGCTGGCGCTGGCCCAGACACTCGGTGCGCAAGTGCATCCGCAAGGCTTTTTGATCGGCGGCCATGCTATCTTCCTAGTCGTGCTGTTCGTGCGGCTTTCGGCGTCCGGCCTCGGCCTGCGCGGGCTGTTACGCCTGCCTTCCCGGAGCGCGCCATGAGCGTCGTTCCGACCTCGCCCGTCATCGAGCGCGGCACAGCGGCGTCGCGTATCGCGGCGATCGCGGTCGCCGTCATCATCGTGCTCCTCGCCATCGCGCCCCAATTCCTGTCGGCCGGCGCCGTCGACCGCATGACGGCACTGTTCGTCTATGTGATCCTGGCGGCGATGTGGAATGCGCTGGCCGGCTTCGGCGGCCTGGTCTCGGTTGGCCAGCAAGTGTTCTTCGGGCTCGGCGCCTATTTCGCTATCCGCCTTGCCGATGCCGGCCTCAACCCTTTCCTGGCGCTTTTTGCATCCGGAATTGTCGTCGGCGCGGTTTCCTGGCCGCTATCGCTGTTCATGCTGAAGCTCAGGAACGGCGAGTTCGCCATCGGCATGTGGGTGATCGCGGCCCTCACCCATCTGCTGGTCAATCTCGACCGGCTGGTGCAAGGCGAAACCGGCACGTCGCTGATCTCGCTCAATGTCTACGATGCCTCGATAAGGCGGGTGACGATCTACTGGCTGGCGCTGGCCTCGATGACGACGCTGCTCGCTGTCCTCTTCGGCCTGCTGCGCGGCAGCACCGGCGCCGCCATCCGCGCGATCCGCGATAACGAAGATGCCGCCGCCTCGGTTGGCGTGCGCGTCACCGGCACCAAGCGTCTGCTGTTCGTGCTTGCCGCCTTCGGCATCGGCATCGCCGGCGCGCTGTGGCTGGCGACGTCCATCACCTTCCAGCCGAAGACCTACTTCAATGTGCAATGGACCGCCTACATGATCTTCATGGTGCTGGTCGGCGGCATCGGCACTTTCGAAGGCGCCATTCTCGGCGCTGTGGTGTTCTTCCTCATCGAGACATGGTTCGGCGGCGCCGGCGTCTGGTACCTCGTCGGCCTCGGCGCCACTGCCGTGCTGTTCTCGCTGTTCCTGCCGCGCGGCCTTTGGGGGACGATCGAGGAGCGCTTCGGGCTGCGCCTGCTGCCGGTCGGCTACCGCGTCAAGCTTCCCGGAAATCCGGCCGCGCCAGCCGACGACGCGCCCGCGGCGCGGCAAACCACACCGCATCAGGAGAAGGCATGACCATGCTTTTCGGCAAGACCATCCTCATCACCGGCGTCGCCTCCGGCATCGGTGCGCGCACGGCGGAACTCGCCGGCCAGCTTGGTGCCGATGTGATCGGCGTCGATGTGCGTGAGCCGGCCGCACCGATAGGCAGTTTCGTCAAGGCCGACATCTCGTCGAAGGCGGGCGTCGATGAGCTCATCACGCGCCTGCCAAAACGCATCGACGCGCTCTGCAATGTCGCCGGCCTCTCCGGCAACACCGGCGCGGCATCGACGCTGGCCGTCAACTTCTTCGGTCTCAGGGCACTCTCGGAAGGGCTTGCGCCAAGACTTCGCGAAGGCGGCGCCATCGTCAACGTCGCTTCGATCGCCGGCTATGGCTGGCGCGCCAATCTCAACCGCGCCGCCTCGATGGTCGCCATCGAGGGTTTCCCCGATGTCGCCAAAGTGGTCGCCGACCACGCCGTGAAGAACGAGGAAGGCTATCCCGTTTCCAAGGAGCTGCTGCTCTTGTGGACCTTCCGCGCTGCGCATCAGGATCTGTTCAAGCGCCGAGGCATCCGAGTCAATGCGGTCAGCCCCGGCCCGGTCGAGACGCCGATCCTGAAACAATTCCGCACCGTGCTTGGCGACGCCCGCGTCGACAGCGACATCGCCCGGGTCGGACGTGCCGGCACATCGGGTGACATCGCGCCGGTCGTGCTGTTCCTGTGCTCGGATGGCGCACGCTGGGTCAACGGCGCCAATGTGCCGGTTGACGGTGGCCTCGAAGCATCGATCAATGCCGAAGTGCTCGGCTTCTAAAACCATCAAGGCGCTCGGGATGGAGCGAAGGAGACAGCCATGGATATCGGACTTCTGATCGACGGCGACAAAAGGGATGCGTCCGGTTCGGCCTCCTACGACCGCATCGACCCGTTCACCGGCAAACTGGCGACGCGTGCCGCCGCGGCGAGCGTGGCCGACGCCAATGCCGCGGTCGAAGCCGCGGCTGCCGCCTTCCCGGCATGGTCGAAGACCGGTCCCGGCGAACGCCGCGCCTTGCTGTCAAAGGCAGCCGACGTGATGGCCTCCAAGGTCGGCGAATTCACCAAGCTGATGATGGAAGAGACCGGCGCCACCGGACCCTGGGCTGGTTTCAACGTCATGCTGGCGGCCAACATGCTGCGCGAGGCCGCCGCCATGACGACGCAGATTTCAGGTGAGATCATCCCCTCCGACAAGCCGGGCACGCTCGCCATGGCGATCCGCCAGCCGGCCGGTGTGTGCCTCGGCATCGCGCCATGGAATGCGCCGGTCATCCTCGGCACGCGCGCCGTGGCCATGCCGATCGCCTGCGGCAACACCGTCGTGCTGAAGGCCTCCGAAATGTGCCCGGGCACGCACCGGCTGATCGGCCAGGTGCTGGTCGAAGCCGGCCTGCCCAAGGGCGTCATCAATGTCGTCACCAATGATCCCAGGGATGCCGCTGCAATCGTCGAGACGCTGGTCGCGCATTCCTCGGTCAAGCGTGTCAATTTCACCGGCTCGACCAAGGTCGGCCGGATCATCGCCGAGCTCGCCGGCCGGCATCTGAAACCGGCGCTGCTTGAACTCGGCGGCAAGGCGCCGCTCCTGGTGCTGGACGATGCCGACATCGACGCCGCGGTGAACGCGGCCACCTTCGGCGCCTTCATGCATCAGGGCCAGATCTGCATGTCGACAGAGCGGCTGGTCGTCGATGAAAAGATCGCCGATGAATTCGTCGCCAAGCTCGCCGCCCGTGCGTCCCAGCTCCCAGCCGGCGACCCGCGGGGTCATGTCGTGCTCGGCTCGCTGATCAGCAGCCAGGCGGCCGACAAGATGGAGGAACTCGTCGCCGATGCGGTGGCCAAAGGCGCGAAGCTCGTCGCCGGCGGCAAGCGCACGGGCACCGTGGTCGAGGCGACACTTCTCGATCACGTCACGCCGGCTATGCGTGTCTATGCCGAGGAATCGTTCGGACCGGTCAAGCCGGTGATCCGGGTGAAGGGCGAGGACGAGGCGGTGCTGGTCGCCAACGACACCGAATACGGCCTGTCGTCAGCGGTGTTCAGCCGCGACATCAAACGTGCCATGGCGGTCGCCGCCCGCATACAGGCAGGCATCTGCCATATCAACGGACCGACGGTCGGAGATGAAGCACAGATGCCGTTTGGCGGCGTCAAGGGCTCCGGCTATGGCCGTTTCGGCGGCAAGGCCTCTATCGCCGAATTCACCGATTTGCGCTGGGTGACGATCGAGGATCCGGGCCAGCACTATCCGTTCTGAACCAGCTTCGCTTCGGACGACTGGCAGCGAAGGTCAAATGACCAGCGACGGCGTGAAACGAACGCTGGCGGATTGCTTCTGGCCAGGCGCCAGTACGATGCCGCCGGCGTCGATCTCCTCGTCGCCCATCCGGTTGAAGGCATCGGTGATGTTGCTGACCGGCTCGGCGCAAAAGAACGGCTCGCCCGGCGGCGTGTAGAGGACGAGGAAATCGAGCGGCGCCTCGGCCTCGATGTCCAGCTGCCGTCCGTATTCGGGCCAAGAAATCCGGGCTTGGCGCGCCCATCCGGTGAAGACCGTGTCGAAGTCCACCTCCGACACGTCAAAGCCGATGGATGGATCGGCCCCAACGGGTGGCGGGACATGCCGGGTGGGCAGGATCTCCGTATCGGTTTCCCACATGCCTGATACCCGTGCCTGGACATGCGTCCACGGTGTCGACGGGAAATAGGGATGGAGGACGAAGCCAGCCGGCATCGGCGCGTCCGACAGGTTGCGCACCGCAATGGTCATGCAAAGCCTGCCTTCGGCCAGAGAGATCTCCTGCTCGGCTTCATAGCTCCACGGCCAGGAATCGGCGGCGTGGCGATAGCGCAGGACGATCGTGCTCGCTTCATGGCTCACGACCGTCCACGGACGACGCCAGCCATGGCCGTGCTCATGATGTGGATCGTCCGGCCCTGTCGGCAGTTGAATGGAACGCCCCGCGAATTCGAAGCGGCCATCCCTGATGCGGTTGGAATAGGGCACGAGCGGGAAGCAAGCCATGGCACCGGCATCGCGACGGCTGATCGCTGCTGGGCCGGCCGGGCGTAGCCAATCCACGGCCGAACCATCCCGCCACCATCGATACGAGGCCAGCGCTCCACCAGCGGCGGGCGCAATTTCGACCGTCGCGACGCCGTCACTGATCGAGACCAGCTCCGTGCGTTGCGCGGCAACGGCGGCGGAATTCTTTGCCATCGGCGCTCCCCAATCCCTTGACTCCAATTGCCACGGCTATAAGACATATCATATGAATAGTATGAAGAATAGAAAATCGTTCAGCACCGCGCGCACGTCACGGGTTGCCGTGGCGGTTTCCAGCGGTTCCACCGCGCTGCACGCGACCGTCGTCGAGCAGATCGGCCTGCGCATCGTGCAAGGTGACTTCGTGCCCGGCGAGGCCCTGCCCAATGCCGACGATTCCAGCGAGATGCTGGGGGTCAGCCGCACGGTGCTGCGCGAGGCGATCAAGGTGCTGGCCGGCAAGGGGCTGGTCGAATCGCGGCCGAAGACCGGCACACGGGTGCGTCCGCGCGCCGATTGGAATTTCCTCGATCCGGACGTGCTGTCATGGCGCTACGCCGGCGGTGTCAGCGCCGAGGATGTGCGGGCGCTGTTCGAATTGCGCCGGGCCATCGAACCGATGTCGGCGGCCCTTGCCGCCCAGCGCGCCACGCCGGCGCAGATCGCCGAGATCCATGCGGCACTGGCCGAAATGGAAGCAGTCAGCGATGACGGCGACCGCTTCGCCCAGCCCGATTTGGTGTTCCACCAGACCATCCTGCGCATGACCGGCAACGAGCTGATCGGTTCGCTGGCGGCACTGGTCGAAACCGCGTTGGTGATGAGCTTTCGCCTCTCCAACGACAATCCCGAGGGCCAGCGCCACTCCTTGCCGCTGCACCGGGAAGTCGCCGAGAAGATCGCCGCCGGTGATGCAGCGGGCGCGCAAAAGGCACTGCTGGTGCTCATCGACAATGCCGAGGACGACGTTCGCCGCAGCGTCGAGAACCGCAACAAACGCCGCAACGGCTGAGGCCAGCAATCGTGACAGAGACCAAACGCAAACTGCGGTCCGAAGCCTGGTTCGGCGGTGAAGGCAAGAACGCCTTCATGCACCGCAGCTGGATGAAGAACCAGGGCATTCCGGCAGATGCTTTCGACGGCCGCCCGGTGATCGGCATCTGCAACACCTGGTCGGAACTGACCCCGTGCAATGCGCATCTGCGGGCACTGGCAGACCACGTCAAGCGTGGCGTCTACGAAGCCGGCGGCCTGCCGCTGGAATTCCCCGTGATGTCACTTGGCGAAAGCAACATGCGCCCCACCGCCATGCTGTTCCGCAACCTGGCCAGCATGGATGTCGAGGAATCCATCCGCGGCAACCCGATCGACGGCGTCATCCTGCTGGTCGGCTGCGACAAGACCACGCCGGCGCTGCTGATGGGGGCTGCCTCCTGCAACTTGCCGACCATCGCCGTCTCCGGCGGACCCATGCTCAACGGCAAGTTCCGTGGACAGGATATCGGCTCGGGCACGCATGTCTGGAAATTCGCCGAGGAGGTCAAGGCCGGCCGCATGCCGATCGCCGACTTCCTCGCCGCCGAACAAGGCCAGAGCCGGTCGGCGGGCAGCTGCATGACGATGGGCACCGCTTCGACCATGGCCAGCATGGTGGAAGCGCTCGGCATCGGCATGCCGGACAATGCCGCGATCCCGGCGGTGGATTCGCGCCGGGGCGTGCTTGCCCAGCTGGCTGGACGGCAGATCGTCGATCTTGTCCGCCGCGACGTGACGATTTCGCAGATCCTGACCAAGCAAGCCTTCGAGAATGCCATCCGCGTCAATGGCGCGATCGGCGGCTCGACCAACGCGGTGCTGCATCTGATCGCCATCGCCAACCGGGTCGGTGTCGATCTCGGCCTCGATGACTGGGACCGCCTTGGCCGCGACGTACCAACCATTGTCGACCTGATGCCGTCGGGCCGGTTCCTGATGGAAGATTTCTACTATGCCGGGGGGCTAGCTGCGGTCATGGCGTCGCTTGATGAAGTGGGGCTTCTTCATCGCGACGCCATGACCGTCAGCGCCAAGACCATCGGTGAACTGATCGACGGCGCGCCCAACTACAACAGCGAGGTCATCAGGCCGCTGAGCGAGCCCTTGACCAAGGAAGGCGGCATTTCGATCCTGCGCGGCAATCTGGCGCCCAACGGCGCGGTCATCAAGCCGTCGGCGGCAACGCCCGAGCTGATGCAGCATCGCGGCAAGGCCGTCGTGTTCGAGAACATCGAGCATTACTACGCCCGCATCGACGATCCGGAGCTGGATATCGATGCTTCCTCGGTGATGGTGCTGAAGAACTGCGGGCCACGCGGTTATCCCGGGATGGCCGAGGTCGGCAACATGCCGCTGCCGGCCAAGCTGCTCAGAGAAGGCGTCTCCGACATGGTGCGCATTTCGGACGCGCGCATGAGCGGCACCGCCTACGGCACGGTGGTGCTGCATGTGGCGCCCGAGGCCGCGGCTGGCGGCACGCTCGCCCTGGTGCGTGACGGCGATCTCATCGAACTCGACGTCGCCGGCCGCCGGCTGGAGCTTTTGGTCTCGGACGAGGAACTGGCGATCCGCCGCCGCGACTGGAAGCCGCCGACGCCGCCGCAAGGCGGCTACCAGAGCCTCTATGTCGAGCGCGTGCTGCAGGCCGACAAGGGCTGCGACTTCGACTTTCTCGTCGGCCGGCGCGATGCCGGCATACCCCGGCATTCCCACTAGAGAGGCGCGCGATGACGGATCAGATCGGCAGCTACGCGACCTACCCCAGCCTCCAGGGCCGCAGCGTGTTCATAACCGGTGGCGGCAGCGGCATCGGCGAGAGCCTGGTGCGCCATTTCTGCACGCAAGGCAGCCGCGTCGCCTTCGTCGATCTGGCCGAAGAGCCTTCACGGCGCCTGGTCGATGCGATCGCGGCCGAAGGGCATCCCGCCCCGCTGTTCGTTCCCTGCGACCTGCGCAATGTCGAAGATCTGCAGGCGGCGACCGTGGAGGCGATGCGGCACAACGGTCCGATCCAGGTGCTGTGCAACAATGCCGGCAACGACGACCGCCATCAGACCAAGGACGTGACGGTGGCCTATTGGGACGACCGCATGGCGGTCAATCTGCGCCACCAGTTCTTCGCGGCCCAGGCGGTGCGCCCTCAGATGAGCGCGCATGGCGGCGGCTCGATCATCAATTTTGGTTCCATCACCTGGATGGTCGGCGATCCCGATTGTCCCGCCTATGTCACCGCGAAAGCCGCTGTCTATGGCATGACGCGGGCGCTGGCCCGCGAACTCGGCCCCGAGCGCATCCGCGTCAACTGCATGGTGCCTGGCTGGGTGATGACAGAGCGCCAGATGCGGCTGTGGCTGAACCCGGCTGGCGAACGCCAGATCGCGGAGCGGCAGTGCCTGCCCGACCGGCTGCAGCCATCCGACATAGCGCGCATGGCGCTGTTCCTGGCCGCCGACGACAGCCGCATGTGCACGAGCCAGCAGTTCATCGTCGATGCGGGCTGGGTGTGACCGATACAGCCTCAAGGGAAGAAGGGTATTTCATGCGTCTTGTTCAGTACACAACGCTCGATGGCGGCAGGCGGGTCGGTAGCGTTTCCGATGACGGCAATCGCCTGCATCCGCTCGACAAGACCGGCACCGTGCTGGAACTCGCCGAGGCGGCAATCGCGCAGGGCGTGTCCATCGCGGCGCTGGTCGAGAAGCGAACGGGTGCGGCCACTATCGACTATGGCGAACTGTTGCGCGATGGCCGCGTGCTTGCTCCCGTCGACCATCCGGAACCGGCGCGCTTCCTGGTCACCGGTACCGGCCTCACCCACACCGGAAGTGCCGCCGCCCGCGACAAGATGCATGTGCTGACCCATGGCGAGGACGCCGAGGAATCGGATTCGCTGAAGATCTTCCGCATGGGCCTGGAAGGCGGCAAGCCCGGTGCCGGCAAGATCGGAATCCAGCCCGAGTGGTTCTTCAAGGGTGTAGGCACCTGTGTCGTGCCACCCGGCGCCGATCTGCCCATGCCGGCCTTCGCACGCGCCGGCGCAGAAGAGGCCGAGATCGTCGGGCTTTACCTCAATGGGCCGGATGGTCGCCCCTATCGCATCGGCTACGCGCTGGGCAACGAATATTCCGACCATGTGACGGAGGCCGAGAACTACCTCTATCTCGCTCACTCGAAACTCCGTTCCTGCTCAATCGGACCCGAGATTTTGATCGGCGACCTGCCCGACGAAGTGCGCGGCCATTCCCGTATCCTGCGCGACGGCACTGTCATCTGGGAACAGGAATTCCTGTCCGGCGAGGCGCACATGTCGCACTCGATCGCCAATCTCGAACATTTCCATTTCCGCTATCCGATGCACCGCAGGGCGGGCGACCTGCACGCCTATTTCTTCGGCGCGGCTGTGATGAGCTACGCCTCCGGCGTCAAGACGGCTTCCGGCGACGAGTATGAAATCCAGGCACAGACATTCGGCAAGCCGCTGCGCAACCGGATGGTGTCGGTGCCGGACGAGGGACTGGTCGCCGTCATCCAGCTGTGATGGCAAAAGCCCCGGAAATTGCGGTCCACCAGAACGACAATGGGAGATTGAAAATGGGACTGAAGAAAGCGTTTTTGAGACTAGCGACGATCGGGCTCGGTATCGGCCTGATGACATCGGCGGCGCTCGCCGCGAGCCTGCGCGTGCTGGCCTGGGACGGTTACGCCGACCCGGACTGGGTGAAGGACTTCACCGCCGCCACCGGCATCGGCGTCGATGTCGTCTTCATCGGCAGCGATGACGAGATCTGGGCCAAGATCAAGGGCAGCGAAGGGCAGGACTTCGATGTCTTCGCGGTCAACACCGCCCAGCTGCAGCGCTACATCAAGGCCGATCTGGTATCGCCGATCGACATCACGAAGCTGCCGAACCAGAAGGATGTGCTGCCGCGCTTCCGCGATCTGTCCCAGGTCAGCGGCGACACCAAGGACGGCAAGGTCTACGGCATTCCGTTCTGCTTCGATTCCATCGGGCTGATCTACGACACCGACAAGGTCAAGCCGGCGCCGACCTCGATGTCGGTCCTGTGGGATCCGGCCTACAAGGGCAAGATCCTCGCCTACGACAATGGCGAGCACAATTTCTCGTTCACCGCGCTGACGCTCGGCTACAAGGACCCGTTCAACCTCAATGAGGAGCAGATGGCGGCGGTCAAGGCCAAGCTGGTCGAACTCAAGCGCAATGTGCTGAGCTTCTACACCACCGCCGACGAGGCCCAGCAAATCTACCAGAACAATGACATTGCGCTGATCTGGGCCAATTACGGCCAGCAGCAGGTCAAGGCGCTGCAGAAAATCGGCGCCCATGTCGCCTACGTCAACCCGAGCGAAGGCGCGCTTGCCTGGCTCGACAACTGGGTGATCTCCAAGGGCGTCCGCGACAATGCGGCGGCCGAGAAGTGGATCGACTTCATGCTGAGCAAGAAGATCGGCGGCGAGCTTTCCGAGCGCACCGGCTTCGGCAACACCGTGGTCGAGTCGGGCAGCGCCGGCGGCAACGACAAGCTGGTCTGGCTCAACAATGTCGAGGACCCGCTCAAGCGTTCGGACATGTGGAACGAGGTCAAGGCGACGCCCTGATCCCTTCCGCGCCTGACCTCGAAGGACCCGGCGGTCCGGACGTTCCGGACCGCCGAAGCGTATGCGAGAATATTCCATGAGCCAGAACACCGACCTCTTGACGCTGCGGTCCGTCTCGAAATCCTACGGCACGGTTCCCGTGCTGCACGACATCGACCTGTCGATCCGGGACGGTGAGTTCCTCACCGTTCTTGGACCGTCAGGCTCGGGCAAGACCACGGTCCTGCGGCTGATCGGCGGGCTGGAGCCGTTGAGCTCGGGCGAAATCCGGCTGGACGGCCAGGACATCAGCCGCATGCCGATCAACCGGCGGCCGTTCAACACCGTGTTCCAGGACTATGCGCTGTTCCCACATATGACCGTTTCCGGCAATGTCGGCTATGGGCTTTCGGTGCGCCATCTCAAGCGCAAGGAGATCGCGCGCCGTGTCGGAGAAGCCCTCGAACTTGTGCAGCTCGGGCGTTTCGCCGAGCGCTTCCCGGCGCAGCTTTCGGGCGGCCAGCGCCAGCGCGTCGCGCTCGCCCGGGCGCTGATCTGCCAGCCGCGCCTGATCCTGCTCGACGAGCCGCTCGCCGCGCTCGATCTGGAATTGCGCCGGCAGATGCAGGAGTTCCTGAAATCCATCCAGCGCGAGATCAAGACCACCTTCCTGTTCGTCACTCACGACCAGGAAGAAGCCATCGGCATGGCCGATCGGATCTGCGTCATGCAGGCCGGCCATATCCGCCAGCTCGGCACGCCGCACGAACTCTACTACAAGCCGAACTGCGAGTTCGTGGCGCGCTTCTTCGGCGAGAACAATCTGGTGGCCGGAAAGCTCGGTCCCGTGCAGGGCGAGCAACGGTCGATCGAGACCGCGCTTGGCCGCATGGTCTGCTCGATCGGCGACCAGCCGCATCTGAAGGAAGCCCCTGAGGGCGCCAGCGCCTTCGCGGCATTCCGTCCCGAGGCCTTGCACCTTGCGCCTGACACGGAGGGCGGCAATCGCTTTTCCGGCACCATCGCCGATCTGGCCTTTGCCGGTTCGTCGACAGTCGCCACTATCATGGCGGGGGCGGATAACGCCGCGCAGCGCCTCCGGTTGCGCATGCCGAGCCGGATCGACGGCAGCGCGCTCAAGTCAGGCGAGACGGTCTCGCTTTACTTTGCGCCGCATGAAGGCCATCTGGTGCTGGCATGAGCGCAGCCGGCTCGACACACTCTGCGGAAAGGCGCCTGTCGCCGCTGGTCACAATGCTGGCCTTTGCCCTGCCGGTGATCTTCGTCCTCGTGCCGCTGGCGATCTTCCTGGTCTACAGCTTCTTCAGCGTCGACCAGGGCACGATCGTCTATGCGCCGACGCTCGGCAACTATGTCAGATTCTTCACCGATCCGATCTTTCTGCCGGTGTTCTGGAACACCATCGTGCTGTGCGTGTCGGTGGCGGTCATCTGCATCCTGCTCGCCTATCCCGCCGCCTATTTCCTGACGACACTGAAAGGGCGGTGGCGCTATGCCCTGCTGATGCTGCTCCTGGTGCCACTGCTGATGAGCTACGTCATCAAGATCTATGCCATCCGCAGCATCCTCGGCCTCAACGGCTTCCTCAACAAGGCACTGGTGGCGCTCGGCATCCTGGATCAGCCGTCGACGCTTTTCGTCTTCAACATGAACGCCATCCTTTTGACGCTGAGCCTGCTTCTGATCCCGTTTGCCATCCTGCCGATCTTCCTGTCGCTGGAGCGGATCCCGCAGACCTTGCTGCGCGCCTCGGACGATCTTGGCGCCAGCAGCCTGCAGACGTTCCTGTGCATTACCTTGCCGCTCAGCCTGCCCGGCGTCGCCTCGGCGGCGAGCTTCGTCTTTGTGCTGGCGATCGGCGATTTCCTGACGCCGCAGATGGTCGGCGGGATCAGCGGCTTCACCTTCGGCCGCATCCTCTACAGCCAGTTCGGCACGGCCTATAACTGGCCGTTCGGCGCGGCGCTGTCGGTGGCGCTGGCGATGGTGGTGATCGCCGCCATTCTCGTCGGCGAACGGTTCGGGCGCAGCCGGGGGACATCGGTATGAGTGCGCTGCCCCGGCCGTCCACCATCTTCCTGGCCGCGATCACGGCGCTGGTCGCTGTATTGCTCTACAGCCCGCTGTTCGTGCCGATCGTCTCGTCGTTCTTCAGCATTGCGCATGGCGATGTCGACTGGTCGTCGCCCACCCTCTCGACCTATCGGGCGCTGGCCGGGAACCATGACATCCTGGCCGCCTTGCGTACGACGCTCATCGTTGGGCTCTGCACCGTCGTGCTCTCGGTGGTCAGCGGAACGCTGCTGGCGCTCTACTATCACGGCCGCCGCTCGGGACGTTCGATCCTGCAGTTCATCATCTTCCTGCCATTCCTGATGCCGCCGATCATCAGCGGCCTGGCGCTGCTGATCTTCTTCCGCGAGATCGGGCTCGAACGCTCGCTGCTGACGGTCGTCATCGGGCATACGGTGTTCGTGCTGGCGATCGTCTATCGCACCGTGCTGATGCGGCTGCAGTCGATGAGCCGCACGCTGGTCGAAGCATCCTACGATCTCGGCGCAACGGGCTGGCAGACCTTCTGGCGCATCATCCTGCCGAACCTGTCGAGCGCCATGGTCGGCGGCGCCATCCTGGCCTTCGCGCTGTCGTTCGACGAGACGATGATCACCATCCTCGTCACCGGCACGCAAAGCACGCTGCCAGTCAGGCTGTGGGCGATGATGCGGCTTGGCTTTTCGCCCGACATCAACGCGCTGGTGGCGCTGATCCTGATGTTCACCGTGCTGCTGTGCGTGCTCGCCGCCCGTTTTCTGATCCCGAGGCAAATGGCGACGGAACGGAATTGAGTTTAAGCCAATGGGCTGAGGTCGAAGACGCGACCTGGGTTGAGGATGTTGTTCGGATCGAGCGCGGCCTTCAGTCGCCGCATGGTGGCAATTTCGGCGTCGCTGCGCACCAGATGCAGCCAGTGCTTCTTGTCGAGGCCGATGCCGTGCTCGGCCGACACGCCGCCTCCGGCGGCCGCCACACCGCGATAGATGATGCCGTAGGCCGCCGCCGGATCCTCGGTCAGAACCTGATAGTGCAGGTTGCCGTCGCCGAGATGGCCGAAGACATAGATGCCGGCCCCGGGATCGACGGCATGAATGGCGGCGTCCGCTTCTTGCAGGAAAGTTGCCATACGAGCCAACGGGATGCTGATGTCGACGCTGATCAGACCTTTCATCGAAAACAGGACGCGGTTGGCGTCTTCGCGCACATCCCAGAGCGCGCGGAATTCGCGCGGCGATTGCGAGACGACCACATCGTCGGCGACGCCGTCCTCGACCGCCTGCATCAGAACCTCGGCGAAGCGCTCACCGTCGCTGTCGGGCTCGCTGCCCTGGATTTCGGCCAGCACATAGACGGGTGATCCAACCGGCAACGGCGCCGGCATGGCCATGCTGGCGACCATGGCATCATAGAGCGGCGCGAAGTTGACCTCATAGGCTGACAACAACGGGCCGAGCCTGTGCCGCAACAGCGCAAGCAAGGCTATCGCCGCATCGAGAGAAGGCAGCGCGCAGAAGGCGTTCACTTCGGAAGCAGGCTTCGGATGCAGTTTGAGCGCGGCGCGGGTGACGACGCCAAGTGTCCCTTCCGCGCCAATGAAGAGCTGGCCGAGGTCGTAGCCGGAATTGTCCTTTGGCAGGCCCTTGAGCGACGTCAGCACGCTGCCATCGGCGAGCACGGCCTCCAAGCCCAGCACCTGCGCCCGGTACATGCCGTAGCGCAGCACGCGGATGCCACCGGCATTGGTGGCGATGTTGCCGCCCACCGTGGCGGAACCCCGCGCGCCGATGTCGACGCCGAACATCAGCCCGGCGCCGTCGGCGGCCTCCTGCACCGCCTGTAGCGTGGCGCCGGCTTCGGCGACGATGGTGGCGGCCTGCCGATCCGGCGCGCCAAGGCCGGTCATGCGCTCCAGCGACAGCACGATCTCGCCCGGCTGGACGCGCGCGCCACCGGCCAGTCCGGTGCGTCCGCCCTGGATGACAACCGGCTGGCGAAGAGCGTCGCATGCGGCGAGTGCTGCCGCGACACCATCGGTGTCGCGCGGGCGCAGCACGGCTTCGGGAAGCGTGCCGAACTTGCCGTCGGGATCATCGCGGTAGCGCTGGTCGACGTCGGAGCCGGCGAGCACGCCGCCCACGCCCAGCCTGTCGCCAAGAGCGGACAGAAGTCGCGTCGTTTCAGGCGACATCCGGCTCAGGCGCCTGCGTGACAAGGCGCATCGTCAGCATCCAACAACCGGATGGCCCGATGAGTATTCTTGTCCAACACGCTCGCCATCCCTGAATTGCAGCCGGCCGATCCTATTCGTGATCGCATGCAGTGCAAGCGATATCGGCTGCCCATGCGATGCTGGCATCAATCGCGAGAGCCGAGATTGATGCCGGAAGGGCCGCGCAGTTTACTGAAGCTTGGCCTGCAGCGCGTTGACGTCGTCGGTGGTCATTTCACCATCGGTGGTCACCTTGCCGTCGACGATCTTCCACAGCCGGAACGGGCCGGTAATGTCGCCAAACTTGTCGAAGGCGACCGGACCGATGACGCCTTCATAGCGGATCGGCTTGCCATCCTTGATCAGGCCGAGCGCCTTGGCGAATTCTTCCTTGCCGGCATAGATCGGCGTGCCGGCCGGGTCGACCGCCTTGTACATGGCGTCCTTGATCTTGGCCGGATCCTCGGAGCCGGCAATCGCGATGGCGAGCCCGACAATGGCGCCGGCATCATAGGAGCGGTCGGCCGCCGGGTTCGACGGTTCGATGCCGGAGAACGCCTTGTAGTTCTTGGTGAAATACTCCGTCGATGCGGTCGGGCTGGTGCCGGACGACGTGCCATAGGCGTCCTTCAGATAATCGGCGCCGACCGACTCGATGAAATCAGGGCTGTTCATGCCGTCATTGAGCAGGAATTTCTGCACGCCGCCCTGCGAAATCCAGGTGCGGGCGATGGTCGCGCCGTCGACGGGCGTGCTGACTAGGTAAAGCCCATCCGGCTCGCCGGCCATCGCCGCGGTGACTTCCGAGGCATAGCTCGATTGCTTCTCGTTGTAGGGCGTGTCGGAGACGATGGTGCCGCCGAGCGCTTTGTAGGCACGCGAGAATTCGGCCACCATGTTGACGCCGAAGTCGTTGTTGACGTGGATGATCGCCAGCTTCTTGAAGCCCTTGTCGACGGCGTATTTGGCAGCGGCCACGCCCTGCAGCGCGTCCGAGGTGATGGTGCGGAAGAAGATGCCGTTGGTCTTGCCGTCGCGGCCGAGTGTCGTCAGCGTCGGCGAAGACGATGCCGGCGAGACCTGGACGATCTTGGCCGGCGCGGTGACAGAGGTCAGGATCGGAATCGACACCGAGGAAATGATGCCACCGATGATGACAGGCACTTTCTTGACCTGAACCAGCTGGGTGGCGGCGTCGACCGCGATGTTGCCCTGGCTCTGGCTGTCGCGCGTGTCGGTGACGAGATCGCAGCCGCGCACCCCGCCGGCTTCGTTGATGTCGCGGAACGCCATCTCGACCGACTTGGCGCCGGCCTGGCCGTATTCACCGGCCGGGCCGGTCAGTTCCATGACGAGGCCGACCGTGATCTTGCAGTCGGCGGCCTGGGCAGCACTGGCAATCGTGACGAGAGCAAGAGCGGTGGTGAGTTGGAGTATCGTCTTTCTCATTGTTGTTCCCCTTGAGTTACACGAACTGATTTGACGTCTGGAAAGTCTCAGTGTTCCGGCACCTGCAGCCAGGTTTCATGCAGATGCCGCCATTGGACGCCGTTGGGCGCCGATGAACTGGTGGTGAAAACCGCGCTCGACTGGCGACGGCTGTGCTTGCCCGCGCGCAGCTGCGCCTCGACATAGAGGACGACGATCGTATCGCCATCCTGCCATCCGGGCTTGATGTCCTCGATCGAGATAGCAAAGCCGTCGTCGCAGGTGGCCCGGCTGGAGCGGACATGGTCGATCACGGCATCGCGATCGAGGGTCTGGCCGCCTGGTGCGATCATGGTCAAGCCTTCGCCCATGACGGCTTCGAAGCGGCCGAAATCCAGGTGGTCAGCGCGTTCGGCAACAAACCAGTCGACGAAGAAGCGGTGCAGGTCGACGACCTCGGCGCTGGCCTGCGAAAACAGCTTGTCGCTCGTGGTTTTCATATCCGGCCCGCGTTGAGATTGTAGTGCATGATCGAGCCGTGGCGGCCGTGCCGGTCGCGCTCCAGCGTGTAGACGTCTCCCTCAAGGCGGTTGCCCCGCGCTACGGCGGCGGCAATCCGCGCACGGTCATCGGCGTCGAGTACGACATCCATGATTTTGGCGTTGGCCAGCGCATGCGCCTGGTTGCGGGCACCGACGATGACCGCCGCCACTCGCGGCTGCTCCAGCACCCAGGCGCTGGCGATGGTGGCGATGTCGACGGCGTGGCGGTCGCCGACCGCCTTCAATTCGCGAAGCAGTTGCTGGAACAGGTCCCAGCCGCCGAAATCGTCGATGATCAGCTTGTATTTGACCAGCGAGCGGTTTTCGAGCGGCATGGCGGGTTCGGCCACGCCGAGCCATTTATCGCTGAGGAAGCCGCCGGCCACCGAGCCGTAGCAGAGGAAGCTCACGTCGTTTTCCTCTGCAAGTGCGGCGAGACTGTGCGCCGGGCGCTGATCGAGCACCGAATATTGCAGTTGCTGGCTGACCAGCGTGATGCCGGCTGCCAGGATTTCGGCAAGCCGGGGCGTGTCGAAATTGGTGGTGCCGAGATTGCGCAGCTTGCCCTCGAGCCGAAGCTCGTCGAGCCAACCCATCGCCTCGACATAACGCGGCTGCGCATAGTCCCACCAGTGGAACTGCACGAGGTCGAGCCGCTCGGTCTTCAGCCTGAGCAGCGACTGGTCGACGATGCCCCTGATGTAGTCGCGGCTGATCGTAGCGAGCCGTTCAAGGTCGGGCACCAGTTTGGTGTGCACCTTCATTTTGGCCGCTGCATCGAGGCCGCGCTCATTGGCCAGCCGCAGGCGCGCGGCGCCGATCAGCTCCTCGACGCCCGTGTAGATATCGGCGCAGTCATAGGTCCAGATGCCGGCATCGAAGGTGGCGATCAGATCGGCCACCGCCTGGCTGCGATCGATGGCGCCATGGCCGCCGGCGAGTTGCCAGCCACCGCGTATGACGCGCGAGATGGTGTAGCCAGGACTGAGCTCGAAGGCCTTGGCGGTCATGTCAGGTCATTCTCCTTCGGCAGCGGCACGGCCGTGGTTTCGGCATGGCTGAACCGCCGCTTGCCGGTCCTGACGATCCTCAACCGGCTGGCGCAGTTGGGATCGGGGCAGGCGATCTCGGCGTCCGAGGTCATCCAGTCATTCGGGTGGCTCGGGCGCTGCTTTGCCGCCAGCAGCGGCAGCACGGCGGCAAGCGAATAGATCGAGAAGCCCTGCCCCGCCGGCATCGACAGCATCTCGCCCTTGAGCTCGAAATAATCGCCGGCCTTGGCGCCGCAATAGATCGGCTTGCCGTCGGGAATGACCGCCTCGACGCGGAGATCGAAGAGCTCGAAACTGTCGTCAGCCATTTGAGGTCTCCACCAGGCTGAAGGTGATGTCGCAGGCGCCGTTGCGGCGGATGATGCCGCAGGCAGCCGCGAATTGATCGCGCTCCTCGGGCTCCACCTGCGCCACAACGCTTCCGGCCAGCCAGCCGATCGGGAACAGCAGCCGCGCGCCCTGCCCGTAGAACAGGCCGATGTCGAAGATGGCATTGGGATTGCCGCCCCACATGCGCGGCGGCACGTAGGACAATACGATATCGCCCGGCTGCGGCGTCAGCGTCGCGTTCTCGGCCGGCAACGGTTGGGCATAGGCCTGCCCCTCGAGATCGACGGCGGGAACCGGACAGGAAATCTCAGGTCCCGTCCACATGGCGTGAATGGCGGGGACGACACGTGGCATGGCGAGATAGGCTGTGAGAAAGGCGCCGTTTTCCGGTGCCTTCCCTGGCAGCAACAGCGCCGTGACGGAAAGCTTCGAGCGCGACTCGCTGATCTTGATGGAGGTCATGTCTGGTCTCTCGCGGCGGCGGATTGCAGCTTGCTGCGCAGGAAGGTGAAGGGCCGGCTGATGTCGGCGGCAAGCGCTTCACGTGCCGCCCGCGCGTCCTGTGTGGCCAGCGCCTCGACGATGCGCCGGTGATACTGGGCGGTGTCGACCTCGCCGGCTTCCGAGAAGGCGTAGATGGCGACGCGGATGCAAGGACCTGATTGCAGCCACAGGCTCTCGATCATCGGGATCAGCACGGCCGAGCCGCAGGAGCGATAGATCTCGAAGTGAAAGCTCTGGTTGAGCGTCACTTCGCGATCGACATCCTTCTTGTGTTTCAGCGCCCGCATCTCGTCCCATTCACCGAGAATGGTTTCGATGGTGGCTATCTGGCGCGACCCCATGCGGGCGGCGGCCAGCGCGATCGCCTCGCCCTCGATCAGGATGCGGGCCCGCAAGAGATCGTCGAGGCGTTCCAGCGTGATTGGCGGCACCCGCACCGAACGGTTAGGCAGCGCCTCCAACGCCTTTTCCGTGATCAGCCGGCCAAGCGCCTCGCGCACCGGCATGGTCGAGGTGACCAGCGCGTCGGCCAGACCGCGGATGGTCAGCACCTGGCTCGGCTCGAACAGACCGCCGATCAGCGCGCGACGCAGCTCGGAATAGACGCGATCCTGCACCGTCTCACGGCCGACCGGCGCGAGCTGGGCCGCGATCGCCTCGTTGTTCTTTTCGATGGCAGCCTTTTGCATGGAATTCCGTTCTCGGCGGGTTTTCGGCTTGCGGAGGAAATTAAAGCCGAATAGCGTGATCAAAGCAAGTGTGATCACAAATCAAAAATCAGGAGGCGGCGATGATCGTCTTCGACCAGAGGGATTGATGAGCGAGGCAGCGGAAAGGCAGGGGAAGGAGACCCGTGCGCCGGTTCTGACGGCACGCAACGTCGTCAGGCGGTTCGGCGGCCTTGTCGCCGTCAACGATGTCTCGTTCGATGTCAAAGCGGGCGAAATCCTTGGCCTGATCGGGCCGAACGGCGCCGGCAAGACGACGATGTTCGACCTGCTCGCCGGCAGCATCCTGCCCACCAGTGGCGATATCCTTCTCAACGGCGTGCGAGTCTCCGGCGAAGCCGCTCATCTGCGTATCGGTCGAGGTCTCGGCCGCACCTTCCAGATCCCGCGCCCGCTGCCCAATCTGACGCTGATCGAAAACATCATGCTGGCGGCACAGGGCCAGGCCGGCGAAAGGCTGCTCGCCAACTTCGTCACGCCGTGGCGGGTGGCGGCACAGGAAAAAGCCGCCAGGACAAAGGCACTCGAACTGCTGGAACTCGTCACCCTCGCTCATCTGGCCCACGAGCCGGCGCGCGTGCTGTCTGGTGGCCAGCGCAAGCTGCTCGAACTTGCGCGCGTCATGATGGCCGACCCCGCGATCATCCTGCTCGACGAACCCGCGGCCGGCGTCAACGCGACGCTGCTCGAAGTCATCATCGACCGCATCCGCGACATCAATGCGCGTGGCATCACCTTCCTGCTGATCGAGCACAACATCGACATGGTGACACGGCTCTGCCACCGCGTCCTTGTCATGGCGAGCGGCCAGTTGCTCAGCGAAGGCACGGCGGAAGAAGTCGCCCGCGATCCACGCGTCATCGAGGCCTATCTCGGAGGCAGCGCGTGAGCCAGACCGTCCTCGATGTCCGCAATCTCGAAGCGGGTTATGAACCTGGCGTACCGATCGTGCGCGGCGCCTCGATCACGGTCAGAAAAGGTGAAATCGTCGTCGTCCTCGGCCCTAACGGCGCCGGCAAGTCGAGCTTCATCAAGGCGATCGCCGGCCTCGTGCCGATCACCGGCGGTTCAGTGTTCCTGGACGGCAAGGATATCACCGCCGCGCCGGCCCACACCATGGTGCGGCTTGGCCTCGCCTTCGTGCCGCAGACCGAGAACATCTTTCCGCTGATGTCGGTCGAGGACAATCTTAGGGTTGCCTGCGGCATCCTCGAGCGGCGCGACATCCCGGCCCGCATCGAGGAGATGTATGCCGCCTTCCCCGATCTCGTCCGCCAACGCCGCACCGCCGCCGGCAATCTTTCGGGCGGCCAGCGGCAGATGCTCGCGGTCGCGCGGGCGCTGATCATCCATCCCAAGGTGCTGGTGCTGGACGAACCGTCGGCCGGCCTGTCGCCAAAGTTCGTCTCGATGGTTTTCGAGATGCTGGCCGGCATCCGCAAGTCCGGAGTCACCATCCTTTTGGTCGAGCAGAACGCCAAGGCTGCACTTGCCATCGGCGACCGCGCCTATGTGCTGGTCGAGGGCAAGGACCGGCACGAGGGCATTGCCTCCGAACTGTGGAACGACCCGGTCGTGGCCGAACTCTATCTCGGCCAGCGCCCGCTCAGCGAGGAGAAAACGGGGCACGCAGGGAAGGGAGGCGCGGCATGAGCCTGCAATTTATCGTCGACGGATTGCTCACGGGCTCGATGATCGGCCTCGGCGCCATCGGCGTGACGCTTACCTATTCGATCCTGCGTTTCTCCAACTTCGCCCATGGCGACTTCATGGCCTGGGGCACCTATGCGACGCTGACCATGGTCAGTGCCATCGGCGCGATATTCGGCAAGGTGACGCCGATCGGGCCGCTGTCCTTCGGCTGGCCGCTCCTTGTTGCCTTGGTCGTCGGCATGGCATTCACCGCTTTGCTGGCGCTGCTGCTCGACAAGGTGTTGTTCTCGCGGCTGCGCTCGCAAGGCCAGGCGATCATCGTCGTAATGGCGAGTTTCGGCGCCTCGATGGCGCTACGCAGCCTGCTCGAATTCACCTTCACCTCGCGGCCGACCTATTTCAGCCGGGCGATCCAGATCGCCATGCCGGTCGGCTTCGGCATCCGCATCACGCCCGACCAGATCGCCCTGTTGCTGCTGACCTCTATACTCGTGCTCGGCGTGCATCTGTTGATGACACGCACTCAAGTCGGCCGCTCGATGCAGGCCTTGAGCCAGAACGCGGCACTGGCCCGCATCGTCGGCATCGACGTCGCCAGCGTGGTGCGGGTGACCTGGATCATCGGCGGCGCGCTCGCCTGCGTGGCTGGCGTGATGATCGGCATCCTGGTGCAGATCCGCCCGTTCATGGGCTTCGACATGCTGCTGCCCATGTTCGCCGCCGCCATTTTGGGCGGCATCGGCAGCATCCCGGGGGCGGTGCTCGGCGGCCTGATCATCGGTCTCGCCGAAGCCGGCGCGGTGCAACTGATTGGCGCCGAGTGGCGTGCCGCCGTCTCCTTCATCATCCTCATGGCGGTACTGTTCGTGCGGCCGATCGGCCTTTTCGGAGTTCGGGAAAGATGATCGATCTCATCGGCTACGGCGCGTTCTTCCTGACCACGGCGCTCATTTTCTCGCTGGTCACGCTCGGGCTCAACCTGCAATGGGGCCTGACCGGCCTGTTCAATGTCGGCCTCGCCGGTTTTGTTGCCATCGGCGCCTACACCTCGGCACTGCTGACGACACCGGACGACCCCGCGCGGCTTGGCGGCTTCGGCCTGCCCATCCTCGCCGGCTGGGCGGGCGCCATGGTCGTTGGCGGTATTGCCGCGGCACTTACCGGCATGGCGACGCTGCGTCTTAGATCCGACTATCTGGCGATCACCACCTTCGGCGTGGCCGTCGTCGTACAACTGGTCGCGCTCAACGCACAGAAGCTGACCGGCGGACCATTCGGCATCGGCTTCATCCCGCGTCCCTTTGGCGGCCTTGCGGAGACGCCGCTGCTGTTCAACCTGTCGAACCTTGCCATTGTTTGCGCTGTGACGCTGATTGCCTATCTCGCCTTGGAACACCTGTCGCGAAGCCCGTGGGGCCGCGTGCTGAAGGCGCTGCGTGAGGACGAGCGGGCGGCGATTTCACTCGGCAAGAGCGCACGCTTCTACCGTGTCCAGGCGTTTGCCGTCGGCGGCGCCATCATGGCGCTGGCCGGCGCGCTGCAGGCGCATTTCACCGGCTTCATCGCTCCGGACAATTACCTACCGATCCTCACCTTTCAGGTCTGGGTGATGCTGATCGTCGGGGGCTCGGGCAGCAATCTCGGCGCCGTCATCGGCAGCATACTGGTCTGGGCGATCTGGGCAGGGTCGGGCACGCTGACCAGCGTGCTGTTTGCGCCCGAGCAGCAGGCGCGCGCCGCCTCGCTGCAGATCGTCGCCATCGGTGTCATGCTTTGCGTCATCCTTCTGGTCAGGCCGAACGGGTTGTTCGGTGACAGGCCGCGGCGGCCGCGCTTTGGCAAGCGCAGGCGGATCGCTACGGACAAAAGCAGTTCCGGCTCATGAATGCCCCGATCCGGCAGGGTGCGAATGGCACTTCGCTCTGGCACGCGGTCAGCCGCGATCGCCGGGAACGGCCGACGCTGCAAGGCAGGCTCGATGTCGATCTGGCCATCGTCGGCGGTGGATTTTCCGGTCTGTCGACCGCGCTGCACGCCGCGGAAAAAGGCATTTCGGTCGCCGTTCTCGAAGCCGAAATCATCGCCTGGGGCGCGACCGGCAGGAACGCGGGTTTCGTCGTGCCGAACTTCGCCAAGATGGACCCCGATAGCATCCTCGCGCATCTCGGCCCCGAACGCGGCGAAAGGCTGATCGATTTCGCCGCCGGCAGTGCCGACCTCGTCTTCGGCCTGATCCGGCGACACGGCATCGACTGCGACGCGGTGCAGACCGGATGGATCCAGCCGGCGCACTCGCCCGCCGCGCTGGAGAAGGTCAAATCACGCGCGGGACAGTGGGCGCGGCGTGGCCGGCCTGTCGTCACCCTGGATCGACGAGAGGTCGAAGCGTTGACCGGCGCGCGCGGCTATGTCGGTGGCTGGATGGATCGTTCCGGCGGCGTGCTCAATCCGGTCGCCTACGCACGCGGACTGGCCGATGCGGCGGAAAAGGCCGGCGCGCAAATTTTCGAGCGGACACGTGTCACGTCGGTCGATCGCATAGCCGATGGCTGGGCGCTGAAAACGCCATCGGGCTCGGTGCGCGCGGCCAGGGTGCTGATCGCCACCAACGCCTATGGCGGGTCGCTCAATCCTTTGCTGCAGCGGACTTATTTTCCGCTCAAGGTTTTCCAGATCGCGACCGCGCCGCTACCGCTCGAAATCCGCACGCGTTTGCTGCCTGGCGGACAAGGCGTCGGCGATACCAGGCGCAATCTCTTCACCTTTCGCTTCGACGCCGATAACCGGTTGATCAGCGGCGGCATGCATATTCTCGGCGCCGGCGCCGATACGCGCGTGCCGCAAACAATCTGGCGGCGGCTTGCCAGCCACCTCGACCTGCCTGATTTGCCGCCGCTTGCCTACAGCTGGTCGGGGATGGCGGCGGTCGAACCGGATTTCCTGCCGCACCTCCTGGACCTCGGCCCGGGCCTGATCGCCGCTCGCGCCTGCAATGGACGCGGCATCGCCATGACCACGGCGATGGGCAAGGTGCTGGCCGACTGGGCCGCTGGAGCCGAAGCACGCGATTTGCCGCTGCCCTTTGCACCGC
This sequence comes from Mesorhizobium sp. ESP7-2, assembly GCF_020164715.1. Taxonomy (NCBI): domain Bacteria; kingdom Pseudomonadati; phylum Pseudomonadota; class Alphaproteobacteria; order Hyphomicrobiales; family Phyllobacteriaceae; genus Mesorhizobium; species Mesorhizobium sp. ESP7-2. The sequence continues at coordinate 90,409 of NZ_JAIUGQ010000014.1, read as the reverse complement.
CAGCGCCAATCCCATTCCATGCCCTGTTGCGGCACGCACCCAACATGCTGCTCGGCTGGAGCATTCTGCGTGACCGGATGGACCACGCGGCATAGACCCACCGCCGTGCGATCAGCGCGCCGTGCGAAGATTCTCGGAGAGAATAGCGGCCGCCGCGGCGATGTCCTGCTCGAGGGAAGCTCGAACGGCTGGACCGTTGCGTTGTTCCAGCGCGGCGACGATCCTTCGGTGCGCGTCATTGGACTGCGGAATATAGCGATCAGCCCGCATCAGGAGCTTGAGATAGGGTCCAACCCGACCCCAGAGATCGCGGATCATGTTCAAGAGGATCGGCGCGCCGGCATGCTCATAGATAGCGAAATGGAAGGCCTCGTTCAGGGAGAGATAGGTCGTGGCGTCTTGCGCCTCGATGGCCCGCTGCATCCCGGTGAGCGCGACCTGTATGTCCACCAGCGCGCGCTCACTCATCCGCGTGGCGGCCATCTCGCCCGCCAGCCCCTCGACGGCGATGCGGATGCGGGTCAGTTCCTCGAAAGCGGGATCGGACAGCAAGGGCACGATGATCGAGCGGTTGTTCTGCATTTCCAGAAGCCGCTCGGCGACCAGCCTTTGCAATGCCTCTCGGATCGGGGTGGTCGAAATGCCGAAGGTTTCGGCGAGCTTGCGGATGACCAGGGTCTGGCCCGGACTGAACCCGCCTGAAATCAATTCCTGTTTGAGCGCGCCATAGGCGCGGTCATTGAGGGTTTGATGCTCGAGCTTCAGCATGCGCCTGCTCGGCTCACCATTTCGACAGTGCGCGGTCGAGCGTCTCGGCCAGTTGCTCGGCATTGTCCCTGGCAAAGGGCAGCGGTGGCCTGATCTTCAGCACATTGCCGCGCGGACCGCAGGACGAAATCAGCACGCCGTCGTCGCGCATGGCTTCGACGACGGATGAAGTCTTGGCAGCGGCGGTGGCCCCATCCTCCGCCGTCAGCTCGACGCCGAAATAGAGGCCACTGTGCCTGACATCGGCGACCATGCTGTGCCGGCTTTTCAAGGCATCCAGCAGTTCTCCGGTATAGGCGCCGACCGTCCGCGCGTTCTCGATCAGCCCCTCGCCCTCAATCACCTCGAGCACGGCGATGCCGACGGCGGCCGCCACCGGATTGCCGCCGAAGGTGTTGAAGTAGCCGGTGTTCGAACCGAACGAACTCACCAGTTGCGACCGCACAATCACCGCACCCATCGGATGCCCATCGCCGATCGGCTTGCCCATGGTGACGATATCAGGCTCGAGGCCGTAATTGGCGAAGCCCCACATGCCCTGGCCGAGCCGGCCGAAACCGGACTGGACCTCGTCGGCGATGACGATGCCACCCGCTTTCCTGACATGATCGGCCGCCTCGCGCATGACAGAAGCATCGGGGAAAAAGATGCCGTCACTGGAAAAGGCGGAATCGAGAAGCAGCGCCGCCGGACGGATGTTTTGCGCGCACATATCCTCGATGGCGGCGGCGACATTTCTGCCGAAATCATGCGCGGCGCGGCCGCCGTCGCGGAACGTGTCCGGCGCTGCTACGGTGCGATGCTGCGCGGGTACGCCCTTGGCCCCGACCGCCGCCGGCGACAGCTGCGCCGTCGCGATGGTGGCGCCGTGATAGGCGAAATCGGTGATGATCACGCCGGTGTTGCCGCTGCAGTGCTGGGCGATGCGGATGGCGAGGTCGTTGGCCTCGCTGCCGGTGCAGGTGAACATGGCGTGGCCGAGATGGGGCGGAAGCATGCCGAGAAGCTTTTCCGCGTAGTCGAGGATGATCTCGCTGAGATAGCGCGTGTGCGTGTTGAGCGTGGCGGCCTGCCCCGACAATGCCTCGACGACGCGCGGATGGCAGTGTCCGACCGAAGCGACGTTGTTATAGGCATCGAGGAATTTTCGACCTTGTGCATCGTAGAGCCAGACACCGCTGCCGCGCACCAGATGGATCGGGTTGCGGTAGAAGGCGCGATAGGTCGGCCCGAGCAACCTGGCGCGGCGTTCGAGCAGCGCGCGCTCGGCATCGGCAGAGGCATTTGCGGGCGAGGACTGGGACACGGGCATCTACTCCGGCTTGGAATGGTCGAGAAAATAGCGGCGGGTTTCAGCGGCCGAGAGACCGTCCAGCCGTTCGAGCGAGGCCCAGACCTCGGTGATGAGGCGCAGGACATAGTCGCGCTTGGCCGGAAACCGCTCGGCCTGCCAGCTGGCGATGTTGGCAATGAGCGCAAGCCGGGCACGAATGAGGTGGAAGAGAATGCCAAGCTCTTCGATCTCGAGCGGCTGCACCGACTGATAGCCGGCGACGAAGCGAGCCGCAGGCGCCAGCGGATGACCTTCGGCCGGCCAGCGATAGACGGCACCGATGGCGAGATCGCAGATCAGCGGCGAGTGGATCATGTCGCCGAAATCGAGGATGCCGCTGACCATTTCCGGCCGCGAGGCATCCATCACCACATTGTAGGAATTCATGTCGTTGTGGACGATCTGGGCGCGCAGCCCGGGGATGACCGGCGCCGCATGTTCCTCGAAAGCATCGATGACACGCTCGACCATGGCGCGACAGCCGGCGTCAGCGATATGCGCCAGCATGGGCCGTGTCTTGGCGACCTTGCGGATGTCCCAAAGCAGGTCGCTGCCGGCGGCCGGGTGGAAGAAGCCGCGCAGTGCCCGGCCAAGCCGGGCGAGGAAGATGCCGAGATTGCGATCCTGCGCCGCCGACGTGGGCGAGCGCGAAAGCAGCTGGCCGGGCAGATAGGTAACCAGCCTGACGATGCGCGGCGCCGATCCGCCGACGCTGACCGTAAACTGCGCTTCGCCTTCGAGGCTCTTGCGCACCGAGGGAACAGGCAAGGCCGGATCGACCGTCAGGATGTGGTCGAGCGCCTTGTTCTGGAAATCGGTGAAGCCGGCCTCTTCCGCCGGATGCGAGACCTTCAGTACGAAGTCGCCCTCGCCTCCTGTCTTGATATGGAAGTTGTGATCGCGTTCGCCCGGCAGCGCGCGCGCGCTGCCGGTGAGCCCGTAGTGCAGGCGCAACAGGGCAAGCGCCTCGGCGATCGAAACGTCAGGTGCATCCTCGGCAAGCGTGTCGCCGAAGGCATCCGACACGGCCGCGTTCATGGCCCGACCTCGGGATCGATGGGTTCGAGACCGCACCAGTCGGCGATGAAGAGCGCGATGGTCTGGGTGACCTTGCGCACGGAGTCGAGATCGACGGCCTCGTCATAGCCATGCGGCATGCGGCAGATCGGGCCGTAGACGATCGCCGGCGTGTCGGCATAGAGGCCGAAGAAGCGGGCATCGGTGGTGGCCGAGGTGACATGTTCCGTCAGCGGCTCGCCCCATACGGCGGTATGGCTGCGCCGCAGTACGGCTTCCATCTCGTCGGCGCCTTCCAGCACGTAGCCCTCGGCCATGAAGCCGTTATAGGTCATTCTGGGCGGGCGATTGGCGAGAAACGGATCGGCGCGCGCCGCATCGGCGATGCAGGCCTCGAGTTCGGCCCTGGCATCCTCCAGCTTCTGGCCGGGATAGGTCGCGACCCGCATCTCGAAGACACAGCGCGCCGGTACGCTCGATGTCCATTCGCCGCCTTCGATCTTGCCGAGGTTGAAACGGATCGGGTGCGGATGATCGCAGAAATGCGGATCATCGATCTTGCGCGCGTTCAAGACGATTTCGAGCTGCTTCAGCGCCTGGATGATGAGGAAGGCCTTCTCGATGGCATTGGCGCCGGCGGAAAAGGCGCCCGACGCGTGCTGCGGGTCGCCGTCGACCTCGACCCTGAACCAGATCGGCCCGACTTGTGCCCGCATCAGCCTTGGTTCCAGCGGCTCGGGAATGAAGGCGGCATCGGCGCGGTAGCCACGCTGCAGGCAAGCGAGCGCGCCGTTGCCGGTGCACTCCTCCTCTACGACCGACTGCAGGAACACTTTCGCCGCTGGCTGATAGCCGAGGCCGCGCAATGCGGCCAGCGCATAGAGGCAGGCCGACAGGCCGGCCTTCATGTCGCCGGCGCCTCGGCCATGCATCCAGCCGTCCTCGATCGCCGGATCGTAGGGGTTTCGCACCCAGCGGTCGAGCGGCCCCGTCGGCACCACGTCGATATGGCCGTTGAGGATCAGCGAGCGGCCGGTGGCGTTTTTCGGCGTATGAGTGGCGACGACGTTGAAGGCGTCATCGTAGGATACCGCGACGGGTGAAAATCCGGGCAGGTCGCGGATAGCATCGACATCGACACGCCACATATCGACCGCATAGCCATTGGCTTCATAAGCAGCCGCCATGAAGGATTGCGCGGCATGTTCCTCGCCGCGTTGTGAGGGAAAGCGCACGAGATCGGCCAGGAAGGCGAGCTGGCGGTCGAAGCCTTCGTCGACTGCCCGCAAAATGGCCTCATCCGCAATTCGCTCAGGCACGATATTCCGCTTTCCCATGAATGATGTATCATATCTCATATGCCATTTCCCGAAAAGGCAACAACACAGGCGGGTCAAAATGATGGCCCACCCCTGGAGCCTCTTGGCAGGCGGTCGCAGAGTTGGCATCAGCTTCTTGACATGCCGGCAAGGCTGCGCGGCGGAAGATCGAGGACAGATGCAAGTCACCGAAGGCACATTGCCGGACGAAATCACCGATCTCGCGTCCGGCTACCGACGTGTGCCGGCCGGCAAGATCGTCAATGCGGTGACGTGGATGGAGGCGCGCGCGCCGGTGCAGGGTCTCGCCCAACCCCTGGCCATGACGCGCGTCACCGAGCCCCACCCCGCCGTCTACCGCGCGGTCTTCCTCGAGATCGGCGCTCCCTGGCTCTGGGACCGCGCCGCCGAAATGTCAGACTCCGACATCGCGGCGCATTTCTGCGACCCACGCCAGCATCTCTATTACGGCCACGATGAGAGCGGCGGCCATGTCGGCATGGTCGAATTCTCGGTCGCCGCCAGCAACGAGATCGAGATCACCTATTTCGGCCTGTTCCCTTCCTTGACCGGCCGAGGCTTCGGCAAACGGCTGATGGCTGGCGCGCTCGATCAGGCATGGTGCCTGGAGCCCAGCCGCATCTGGCTGCACACCAGCAGCTTCGATCATCACAGCGTCATCGGTTTCTACGGAGCTTGCGGCTTTGAACCCTTCGCCGCCGGGTTCGAAATCACCGATGATCCGCGGATCAAGGGGACCCTGCCGCGCGGTGCGGCCCCGCAAATCCCGTTGATCGAGACCGAATGGGTGCCCGGCGCCAGATGAGACCGTCGTCGCAACCCGCGAGGACGCGCGCGACACCGCACTGGCCGCGCAGCCGTCATATCGGCAACCGTCAGCTCGCCTGCGGCGCCGGCAGCCGTTCGCGCAGTTCGTCGACAAGCACCCTGGTGTTCTCGGAATAGTCGATCGGCACGACGACGAGATGCACGCCGCCGCCGGTGAAGGCCTGTTCCAGCGCCGGCCGCAATTCGGCGATCGCGCTGACCCTGGTCCCTTTGGCGCCGTAGGCCTCGGCGTATTTGACGAAATCGGGATTGCCGAAGGTCATGCCGAAATCGGGAAATTCATCGACCGCCTGCTTCCAGCGGATCATGCCATAGGCATGGTCTTCCAGCAGCAGGACGACGAGGTTGAGCTTGAGCCTGACAGCCGTCTCCAGCTCCTGGCTGTTCATCATGAAGCCGCCATCGCCGCAAATGGCCATGACACGGCGCTGGGGATAGAGCAGCGCCGCCATCATCGCCGATGGCAGCCCAGCGCCCATGGTGGCCAGCGCGTTGTCGAGCAGCAGCGTGTTTGCCATGCGTGTGCGGTAGTTGCGCGCGAACCAGATCTTGTACATGCCGTTGTCCAGCGCGAGGATGCCGTCGGCCGGCATCACGGCGCGCACGTCGTGCACGATGCGCTGCGGCGTGAAGCGGTCTTCGGTGGCGCGCGCGGCGATGCGGCTCAAAATGCCTTCGCGCAGCGGCAGCAGGGCCTGCGCGTTGGGGATCTTGCCTTCGACGCGATCGGCCAGCAGCGCCAGCGACGGACCGAGGTCGCCGACGATTTCCGCTTGCGGGAAATAGACCTGCTCGACATCGGCCGTCTGGTAGCCGACATGGATGACCTTCGGCCCCTTCGCGCCCATGATGAAGGGCGGTTTCTCGACCGTATCGTGGCCGATGGTGATGATCAGATCGGCCTGCTCGATGGCCTCGTGGACATAGTCGCGTTCCGAAAGGGCCGCCGTTCCCATGTAGAGTTCGGTGCCGCCGGGCACCGTGCCCTTGCCCATCTGCGTGGTGAAATAGGGTATCTGCGTGCGCAGGACGAACTGGGCGACGTCGGGGGTCACGCGCGGCCGCGACGCCGCCGCGCCGAACATCAGCAGCGGACGCTTGGCCTCCGTGATCATGCGGGCGGCGCGATCGAGCGCGCCAGCGCTGGCCAGGGGCAGTTCGACCGGATGCGTCGGCACCAAGGCAATCGGTTCGCACTCCGCCGCCGCGATATCTTCCGGCAGTTCCAGATGCACGGGCCCGGGGCGTTCTTCCTGTGCGACGCGGAAGGCTTCTCGCACCAAGGACGGAATCATCTTCGGCGAGACGATCTGGCGCGACAGCTTGGTCAGCGGCTTCATCGCCGCGACGATGTCGACGATCTGGAAGCGAGCCTGCCTGGACGACAGGATGCCCTTCTGTCCGGTGATCATGATCATCGGCATCGCGCCGAGCAGCGCATAGGCCGAGCCGGTCGTCAGATTGAGCGCACCGGGGCCGAGCGTGGTGATGCACACACCCGGCTTGCCGGTGAGCCTGCCATAGGTGGCGGCCATGAAGGCGGCCGCCTGCTCGTGGCGGGTCAGGATCAGCTGGATCGACGAGCGGCGGATGGATTCGACGATGTCGAGATTTTCCTCGCCCGGAATACCGAAAATCCGATCGACCCCTTCATTCTCGAGGGCCGCCACGAACAGATCCGAACCTTTGGTCATGAACCGTCTCTCCTGCAATGCGCGCATTCCGTCAGCCACCTTCATATGGCACCGGAATGCGACACCTCAAAGAGGCAGTTCGCCTGCCAGCGACCAGGCCATCATTTTCGGCAAGGCGGCCGCCAATGCGTCGACGGCCAGCCGGACCTTGAGCGGCAGATGCGGCGTCCGCAGCCATAGTGCATGACAGTCGTAGGGATAGCGCGGCTGGTCCGGCAACAGCTCGACCAGCGCGCCGGCCTGGATTCGTTCGCGAACCAGCCAATGAGGCAGCCATGCGAGGCCCATACCGCCGGCGGCGGCATCGGCGATGGCATCGAGATCGTCGAGCCGAAGCCGGCCGGTTGGGACGAACTCGGCCGCAGCTTGTTCCTCGCGCGGGAACAGCCAGGGCTGAACGATCATGCCGAGCCGGCGGTAGACAATCGCCTGATGATCGGCGAGGTCCTCGATCCGCCGTGGTTCGCCATGAATTTCCAGATAGGAAGGCGCGGCACAGAGGACCATGTGCTGGCGTGCAACGCGGCGCGCGATCACGCCGGCCTTGTCGTCCAGATCACCGGTCCGGATGGCGAGGTCGTAGCCGTCCTCGGCAAGATCGGCGAAGCGGTCGCTCAGCGACAGGTCGAGCTCCAGCGTCGGATACCGCCGCGCCAGTTGCAGCAACACGGGGGTCACGCAGTGGCGGCCGAAATGCGCCGGCATGGTGACGCGCAAATTTCCCCGCGGTTCCGAGAGCTGATCGGCGGCAAGCGCATCGGCGGCCTCGGCCTCGGCCAGCACCAACCGACACCGCTCATAATAGGCGCGTCCGAAATCGGTCAGGCTCTGGCGGCGCGTGGTCCGGTTGATGAGACGCACGCCAAGCCTGTCCTCGAGAAACCGGACATGCTTGCCGACCATCGGTCCGGATAGATCGAGCACGGTGGCCGCCGCCGCGAACGAGCCGAGATCAACGGCCCTGACGAACACGGCCATGCTTTCAAGCCTATCCATTTTCGAAACTCTTGGTTTCTACTGTACAATCTAAACAGCCATTTATCGCCAAAAGGCTTCGCCTCATAGCTCATTCGGTTCAGATAATTTGGAGTGAGCAAAATGACCCGTATCGTCCGCTTCCACCAGCATGGTGGTCCCGAGGTCCTGCGCATCGAGGAGGTCGATCTTCCTCCGCCGGGCCATGGTGAGGTTCAAATCCGCGTCAAGGCATTCGGCCTTAACCGCGCCGAGGCGCTGCTGCGCGCGGGCAACTATATCGAGACACCCACCCTGCCCTCCGGGCTCGGGCTGGAAGCGGCAGGCGTCATCGAGACAATCGGCGAAGGCGTGACCGGGCTGACCCCCGGCGACGCCGTCAGTGTCATCCCGCCGCAATCGATGGTTCGCTGGCCGGCTTACGGCGAGCTTGTCACCTTTCCCGCCAGGCTTATCGTCAAACACCCGGCGTCCCTCGACTGGCAAACTGCGGCGGCGATCTGGATGCCGTACCTCACCGCCTATGGTGCGTTGGTCGAGATCGCCAAGCTGGGTGGACAAGACTTCGTCGTCATCACCGCCGCCTCCAGCAGCGTCGGCCTTGCGGCGATCCAGATCGCCAACAGCGTTGGCGCGACAACGATCGCGGTGACGCGGGCGTCGGCGAAGAGGCAAGCACTGCTCGACGCCGGTGCAACGCATGTGGTGGTCCTCGAGGAAGAGTATCTTGTGAGAAGACTGAGCCAGATTGCCGGGCCGCAAGGCATACGCGTCGTGTTCGATCCGATCGGTGGGCCGATCTTCGAGCCGTTGACGGCGGCCATGTCGAAAGGCGGCATTCTCATCGAATATGGCGGCCTCAGCAGCGACCCGACGCCGTTTCCGTTGGCTGCCGTGTTGGGCAAGACACTGACGTTGCGCGGCTATCTCGTCCACGAGATCACCGGCAATCCGGAGAAGTTGGAGGCTGCCAAGGCGTTCATCCTCGAAGGCCTCGAGGACGACACGCTCACGCCGATCGTCGACAGGACGTTTCCATTCGACCAGATCGTCGAGGCGCATCGCTATCTCGAATCGAACGAGCAGTTCGGCAAGATCGTCGTGACGGTTTGAGCAGCAATCATTCTCACGGGCAATATTGCCCCTTGAAGGCGCCGTGCCGCATGCCTAACTCCCGTGTGCGGGCCGGGCCCCTCTGACTGTCGCTTTTGGCGACCGTGATGTCGGACCGCTTCAACGGGCCCGTTTCCATCCTTTCGGTCAAGCGGGCTCATTTCCTTTCTGGTTAGGAGCCCCTGATGACATCTCTCCTTGGTATGGTTTGCCCCTCCTGCCGCGTCGCGCTCGTGATGAGCGAACGCCAGGGGATCGAGATCGACTACTGTCCGCAGTGCCGTGGTGTCTGGCTCGATCGAGGCGAACTCGACAAGATCATCGAGCGTTCCAGCAGGGATGCGTCGCCCGCGCCACAAGCGCAGCCGGCAGCGTTCTCGCAGCCGCGCGATGGCCGGGACCGCGATGACGACTATTCCCGCTCGCATGGCCAACGCTATCCGAAGCGGAAGAAATCATTCTTCGAAGAGCTGTTCGATTGACCGCATGAGGCCCGCCACCCGGCCAACGTTTTTGCTGAAATTTCCGAAACCACATCGATAAAGGTCACCCCGATGACTTCCCGCACAAGCCGAATTGCCGCCCTCCTCGCCGGACTGTTCCTCGCATTCTCCATGGTCGCGATCGATCATGCCGAGGCGCGGCGCGGCGGCAGTTTCGGCAGTCGTGGTACACGCACCTTCCAGTCGGCGCCGCCGACCAGGACCGCGCCGGCGCCGACCGCGCCGGTCGAGCGTTCGATGACGCCCAACACCGGCGTGAACAATGCGGCCCGGCAGCCGCAGGCCGGCCCGCAGAGGCCCGGCTTCATGAGCGGCTTCGGCGGAACGATGATGCGCGGCCTGCTGCTCGGCGGCCTGATCGGCCTGCTCGTGGGCCATGGTTTCGGCGGCCTCGCGGGCATGTTCGGCTTCCTGCTGCAGGCGCTGCTCATCGGTGGCGCGATCATGCTGGCCATCAGGTTCTTCCGGTCGCAATCCGCGCGAGGTCCCGCGCCCGCGCTCGCCGGCGTGGGCAATGCCCAGGCTTCACGGTTCGAGAACCGCGCAACGGCAAAGCAGGAGACAGGAACCGCGGGCTCCTTCACAATTCCCGGTTTTGGCGGCGGTTCGGGCGGAGGCCATGAGACCACCCGCTCCGAAGAGATAACGCTGGCCCAGGCCGACCTCGACGCCTTCCAACAGCTGTTGACCGAGGTCCAGGAAGCATTCGGCCGCGAGGACCATGCCGCCCTGCGCCGGTCGGTGACGCCCGAGATGGTGTCCTATCTGTCGGAAGAACTGGCCGACAATGCCCAGAAAGGTCTCAGGAACGAAGTGTCCGATGTCACCCTGCTGCAGGCCGACATCGCGGAAAGCTGGCGCGAGGATGACCGCGACTACGCGACGGCCGCGTTGCGCTACGAGTCTCGCGACGTGATGCGCGAACGGGCGAGCGGCAAGGTCGTCGAGGGCGACCAAGACCATCCCACCGAGACGATCGAGTTGTGGACATTCACGCGTCAGAACGGCTCGAACTGGAAGCTCTCGGCGATACAAGAGGCTTGAGCGTCGCGAGTTTACCTGCTGACGGCCAACTCACGATCTGGACGCACATCGGCGTGCCGATCCCGATGGCGGAGACCGACACCGCGGGCGTCCTGAAAATAAGGCGCCTCCCGGTTCAGTCTGCCGACAAACACGAGACACGCATTCCCGACACCGCGCATGATTTCCTCCTGCCCTGCGCGCGCTTCCGCGCGCAAAAACCGGTCAAAATTTCGCCCGTCCTTGCTTGCAACGCAATCCCATATGTGAAAATAGTATTTACAAAAGAAGATTGGCGGGAGGAGACATCGTGCAATCAGGCGCTTCGATGCGTGCTCGAAGGGTTGCCCGGGCGCTCTCGCGAGACCGGTGGATTGAGCCATGAACGATTTCGCACCGACCGTCGGCGTTGCCTCGACGCATCCCAGGAACATGCCTGCGGATCATGCCGCCCTGCCGGTATGGAACGCCGAGAACTGGTTCTACGAGGACTGGCCGGTCGGCCACAAGATCCGCTCCTTGCGACGCACCATGGCGGAAGGCGACAGCCACCTCTTCAACACGCTGGTGCTCGATATCCATCCTTACGTGCAGGACCAGATGTTTGCCGAGAGCGAAGGCATTTTCGGCAAGAGGCTGATCGCCGGCGCGTTCGTTTTTTCGGCTGGGCTGGGACTTGTCGCCACCAACTGCATCAACGCCTTTTCCTATGGCTATGACAAGCTGCGCTTTATAAAGCCTGTCTTCATTGGCGACACGATCTATTCGATCCGTTCCAACCTCGACAAAAAGCCTCGCTACAAGGAGATGGGACTGATCCGCGCCAGCTACGAGGTATTCAAGGGCGAAGGCGAGATGGTTCTCTATTGCGAACACCTGCAAACGGTGAAGTACCGCAACGCTGCCGATTTCATCGGCAAGACGGAGAAATAGAAATGCCGGTAGCAGCCGAATTGCCGCTTGCCGGCCTCGTCGTCATTGACATGAGCCAGTTCCTGTCCGGGCCCTATTGTTCGCTGAGACTGCTCGATCTCGGCGCCCGCGTCATCAAGATCGAGCGTCCGGATGGAGGCGACCTGTCGCGTCAGCTCTATCTCAGCGACACCGAGATCGGCGGCGATTCCACCATCTTCCACGCCATTAACCGGGCCAAGGAAAGCCTCGCCATCGACTTGAAGAACGAGGCCGATCTCAAGGCATTGCGCGGCCTTCTGGTCAAGGCCGATGTGCTGATCCAGAATTTCCGGCCGGGTGTCATCGAGCGGCTTGGCCTCGACTACGAAGCCGTCCGCCAGATCAATCCGCGCCTGGTCTATGCCTCGATCAGCGGCTATGGCGAGGAAGGCCCGTGGGTCAAGCGTCCCGGCCAGGACCTGCTGGCGCAGTCGCGCTCCGGCGTGATGTGGCTGAACGGCGACGAAGACCAGGGGCCGGTGCCGTTCGGGCTCGCCATCGGCGACATGCTGGCGGGTGCGGCCTGCGCGCAAGGCATCCTGGCGGCACTGGTGCGGCGCGGCATCACCGGCCAGGGTAGCCATATCGAGACCAGCCTTCTGGAAGCGCTGGTCGACTTCCAGTTCGAGGTGCTGACCACGCATCTCAATGACGGCCGCCGCTTGCCGCGACGCTCGAGTTTCCGCAGCGCGCATGCCTATCTCTCGGCGCCTTACGGCGTCTATCCGGCCAAGGACGGCTATCTCGCCATCGCCATGACGCCGATCCCAAAGCTCGCCGACCTTTTGTCGCTCGATGAACTGGCGCCCTACCGCGACAAGCCGGCATCGTGGTTCACCGCGCGCGACGACATCAAGGCGATCATCGCCCAGAGGATTGCAACGAAAACCATCGACGAATGGCTTGCCATTCTCGAGCCCGCTGACATCTGGTGCGCGAAGGTGTTGAACTGGCCCGAGATGCTGGCAAGCGAAGGTTTTCAGTCGCTCGACATGCTGCAGACGGTGACGCGTGAGGACGATGTCTCGATCCTCACCACCAGTTCGCCACTCCGGGTCGATGGGATCAGAGCCAAGGTCGACCGCGCGGCGCCGCGCATCGGCGAGCACAGTGCGAAAATCCGCGCGGAGTTTGGCTTGTGACCACGCGCTTCCTTAAGCCCACACTCAGGGGCATGACCTGGAGCCATCCGCGCGGCTACGATCCGATGGTCGCGTGTTCATCTCTGTGGGAGCAGAAAACCGGCGTTGTCGTCGAATGGGACAAGCGTTCGCTGCAGGATTTCGAATCCTTCCCGGTCGAGGAGTTGGCGCGGGCCTATGACCTTATAATCATCGATCATCCGCATGTCGGCCAGGTCACGGCAGAGCGCTGTCTCGAGCCTCTCGACGTCGCCAGCCGCGAGGCGGAGCGCGCCGCGCTTGCCTCGGGCAGCGTCGGCCAGTCCTATCCGAGCTACGCCTGGCACGGCCGGCAATGGGCGTTTCCGATCGACGCGGCGGCGCAAGTGCAGGCCTGGCGGCCGGACGCGCTCGATGCGCCGGCGGCGACGTGGGGCGAGGTGCTCGATCTCGCCCGGCAGGGCCGCGTGCTGCTGCCGCTGCGGCCACCCCACTCGCTGATGACCTTCTATACGCTGGCCGGCAATCTCGGGCATCCCTGCGAGACCGATCCGTCGGGCGATCTCATCGATGTCGATATGGGCTGCGAAGTCTTCGAGACGATGCGTGAGATCGCGACGCTGGTCGACCTCACCTGCTTCGACATGGACCCGATCGCCATTTCGGAGCGCATGGCCGAGGCCGGTTGCCGCATTGTCTGCGCGCCGCTGATCTATGGCTATGTCTCGTATGCGGCGTCGGGTTTTCGCGTGAACAGGCTGGCCTTTGCCGACATCCCGATCATTGGTTCCAATGGCCCGATCGGCTCGGCGCTCGGCGGCACAGGCATTGCGGTCTCGGCCTTTTCCAAGGCGAAAGACGCGGCGATCGATTTCGCCTATTGGGTCGCCAGCGGCGATGTCCAGCGCGGCAGCTACGCCGCCGCCGGCGGCCAGCCGGGCCATGCCGCTGCCTGGGAAGACCAGATGGTCAATGAAGCGACCGGCAACTTCTATCGGGACACGCGCGCGACGCTTGAGGGGGCTTGGGTGCGGCCACGCCATGACGGCTACATGGCATTCCAGCAGGCGGCGTCCGACCGCATCAATTACGGCCTGACGTCAGGCCACCCGGCCGGCCAGGTCGTCGCCGATCTCATAAGCCTGTTCCGGGCCAGTATCCAGGCGACCAACATCACCTGAGGGACCTGGCCTGGGTCGTTATTTCAACCGCCATAGCTTGCGGGCATTGCCCGACAGCAGGCTGTCGCGCTCCGAAATGCTGCAGCCCGAAAGCAGCGCATGTGTCGCCGCCACCCAGGTCGAGAGACCGCCACCAAGCGTGCAGACCGGCCAATCGCTGCCCCAGACGACACGGTCCCAGCCGAATGAATTGATGGTGTGTTCGACGTAAGGCCGCAGCGTCTCGACGGTCCAACTGCCGGGGTCTGCATAGGCGACCACGCCGGAAATCTTGGCCATCACGTTCGGACGCCGCGCGATCTCGCTCATATGTTCGCGCCACGGGTGCTCGGCCCCGCCCTTGATATCGGGGACACCGCAATGGTCGAGCACGAACTGGACATCGGGCGCCAGATCGGCGAGCGCAATCGCCCTCGGGATCTGGTGCGGCAGCACGACGAGATCGAAGGTCAGGCCAGTGCCGCCAAGCCGTTTGATGTTCTCGCGGAACAATGCGCCTTCCGAAAGATCGTCCGGCACGACGTGGAGGACACGGCGAAAGCCCTTGACGAAGGGATTTGCCCGCTGGCGTTCAAGATAGGCCGGGAAATCCGCCTCTTCGGGACGGCAAGATGCAATCGCCCCGGTGAGCATGCTGCCCGCTTGCCGCGCCAGGCTCTCGACACGTGCGGTCTCCGCCTCGATGTCGGCCGGGTCGACATCGACCTCCATATGCAGCACACGTCCGACGCCGACACACTGGGCCTCCACCGCATATTCCTCGTAGGAGAAATCGCGGTTCAGCGCCGGCACTCCGGCAAGCCAGGGATAGCGCAGCGCCGAGCGATCGATGAGGTGCAGATGGGTGTCGATGATCATGGCGAGGCTCCTCCGGTGGCTTTATTAGATCATCTCACGGGGGAATTCTTCATTCAAATAAGAATTCACGACGATGAACCGACAGCCGACCCGGCCAAGTGCGACAGCTTTTCACAGGTTGCCAACAGCAACTCGATGGTTCGGGTGATATCGGGCGCGGACGGCGCGTTGACCACGGTGATGTAGGGGATCGACAGAGCCGCGATGGCCTTGCCGTCGGAACCACGCACCGGGGCGGAAAGGTTGAAGACGCCCGCGGTCTGCATGGAAGCCATCATCTCGTAGCCGCGGTCGCGGATCTGGTCGAGACGGGCGAAGAACTCGGCCGGCTGCGCGGTCTTGTCGGTGCTGCGGACGTGCTCCGAAATCATCATCTGCCGCTCTTCCGGTGAGCGGAAAGCGAGCAGGACATGGCCTGAACCGGTGTCGAACAGGCTGATATGCGAACCGACCCGGATCGAAATCCCCCAATAGTTCGGCGCCTCCTGCTGGCCGATCACGACAGCAGAACCGCGATCAAAAACAACGAGTTGATTGGCCTGCTGCGAAGTCTCGGCCAGCTCGCGCATCAGCGGCGTGGCATAGGAAACCAACCTGCGCACCGGCGCGTGCAGCTGCGCCAGGCCGAACAGCTTGAGCGTCAGCGAATAACGGTCGCCGTCCAGCCGCGTGACATAGCCGCGCCGCACCAGCCGGTCGAGCATGCGATAGAATTCGTTAGGGCTCCGGTCGAGTTTCTTGGCGATTTCCGCCTGCGTCAGGCCGCCGTCGACGCCGGCCAGCAATTCGAGGATGTCGAGCCCCTTGTCGAGCGCCGGCGCGCGATAGCGCTCGTCTTCGCTGTCGTCCATGGGGCATCCCTCCAGTGAATTCAGCTCTTCATATACGCAGGAACGCGACCGACGGAAACAAATTTCGCCTTGACGTGTCCATGAATGTTTTGTTTGTATATGAATGTAGCACTTCTTGTCATCAGACGAGTTGCGGTCGCCACCGAGGCGCACCTAGGGAGGATATCAATGAACAGACTGCTTTCCGGCGTGTCCGCCGGTGCATTGGCGCTCGCATTTGGTGCGGGTGCTGCCCTTGCCGGCGACCTGCCCGGCAAGTTCGAAGGCGTGACCGTCGACGTTAAATTGATCGGCGGCCAGCAATATGAAAAGCTCTACGAGCGCATCCCGGAATGGGAGAAGGCGACCGGCGCCAAGGTCAACATCCTGACCAAGAAGAACGGCTTCGACATCGACAAGGAACTCAAGTCCGACATCGCCTCGGGCAGCACCAACTGGTGCGTCGGCTGGAATCATTCGTCGTTCGCGCCGCAGTACACCGGCCTCTACACCGATCTCAGCAAGTTATTGCCGAAGTCGGAGATCGACGCCTTCGTGCCGTCGACGATCAAGGCTGCAACCATCGACGGCAAGCTGGAGATGCTGCCGCGCGCGCAGTTCGACGTTTCGGCGCTCTACTACCAGAAGAGCCTGTACGAGAACGCCGACAACAAGACCAAGTTCAAGGCCAAATACGGCTATGATCTGGTGCCGCCGGACACCTGGAAGGAAGTCACCGACCAGGCCGAGTTCTTCGCCAACCCGCCGAATTTCTACGGCACGCAATTCGCCGGCAAGGAAGAGGCGATCAACGGCCGCTTCTATGAAATGGTCGTCGCCGAGGGCGGCGAATATCTCGACAAGGACGGCAAGCCGGTCTTCAATTCCGAGGCCGGCATCCGGGCGCTCGACTGGTTCGTCAACCTCTACAAGGCCAAGGCCGTCCCGGCCGGAACCACCAACTACCTCTGGGACGATCTCGGCCAGGGCTTTGCCTCGGGCACCATCGCCATCAATTTGGACTGGCCGGGCTGGGCCGGCTTCTTCAACGATCCGAAGTCGTCGAAGGTGGCTGGCAATGTCGGCGTCAAGGTCGCGCCGAAAGGCTCCGCTGGAGTACGCACCGGCTGGTCGGGTTTCCATGGCTTCTCGGTGACCGAGAACTGCCCGAACAAAGAGGCAGCCGCATCGCTCGTCTGGTGGCTGACCAACGAGGACAGCCAGAAGCTCGAGGCCGCCGCCGGCCCGCTGCCAACCCGCACCGCGGTCTGGGACTGGGACCTGCAGCAGGCGGCGAGCGATCCTTACAAGAAAGAGGTTCTTTCGGCTTTCCAGGAAGAAGCCAAGCACGCCTTTGCCGTGCCGCAGACGCCTGAGTGGATCGAGATCTCGAACGCCGTCTATCCCGAGTTGCAGGCCGCGATCCTCGGCGACAAGACCTCCAAGCAGGCACTGGATGAAGCCGTCGCCAAGGCGACGCAGATCCTGCAGGACGCCGGCAAGCTCTAGGCGTTGTTCCCAAGACCGCCTCCCCCATTGTGAATGGGGGAGGCGATCGCGTCTTTCCTGTGCTGTCCATTCAGCCGGTCGGGCCTCGGCCCAAAATTGCATCACAGATACCAAAGGACGCCGATGAAGGGCTTCAAGCCATCCGCACCATTCCTGCTGCTGCTTCCGGCCATCATCGTGCTGGCGGCGGTCGTCGTGGTGCCGTTGCTGCTGTCGCTCTATTCCAGCTTCACGCCTTTCCGGCTGACCAAGCCCGAGACATTCTTCGTCTTCATCGGCTTGCGGAACTATCTTTCGATCCTGGCCAACACCGATTTCTGGTGGGCGTTCGGGCGCACCGTTCTTTTGCTGACGATCGCGCTCAATCTCGAAATGCTGCTTGGCCTCGGGCTTGCCATGCTGGTCGAGAAGGCGACACGCGGCCAGCGCATCCTGCGTACGCTGATGATGTTTCCGATGATGTTCTCGCCGATCCTGGTCGGCTTCCAGTTCAAGTTCATGTTCAACGACAATATCGGCCTGGTCAACAATGCGCTGCAATCACTTGGCATCACCAGCGACGCCATACCGTGGCTGATCGAAGGCCATCTCGCCTTCATCGCCATCTCGATTGCCGAGATCTGGTCGTCGACGGCGATCTTCGCCATCCTGATCCTCGCAGGGCTGCTCGCCATGCCCAAGGAGCCGATCGAGGCGGCGCGTGTCGATGGCTGCACGCCGTGGCAGACATTCCGCTATGTCACATGGCCCTTCGTCATGCCTTTCGCCTACATCGCCATGACCATCCGCTCGCTCGACGTGGCCCGCGCCTATGACATCGTCAAGATCATGACCGACGGCGGACCGGCCGGCCGCACCGAACTCTTGTGGACGCTGGTGGCGCGCACCGCCTATAGCGACGGGCGCATGGGCATGGCCAACGCCATGGCCTATTTCTCGATCCTGCTGTCGATCGCCTTCACCGTCTATTTCTTCAACAAGCTCGCCGCGGCGCGCACGCAGATCGGTGCCGAGTGGTGAAGGGCGGAGTGGTGAAGGGCGGAGTGGTGAAGATGGACGAGAATTCTTCCGCCCGCCTCAAGCGCCGGCTGCTTGATATCGTCTATCGCATCGGCCTGTTCCTGGCGATGCTGACGATCTGCCTGCCCGGTCTGTGGATCGTGCTGTCGTCGCTTCGACCGACGGTCGAGATCATGGCCAAGCCGCCGGTGTGGATCCCGCAGGATATTTCGTTCGACGCCTATGTCGCGATGTTCTCAGGCATCGGCAAGGGCGGCATTCCCGTCATCGAATATTTCCGCAACTCGCTGATCATTTCGGTGACCTCGACGGTGATAGCGGTCGCCATCGGCATGGCCGGCGGCTATGCCTTCGCGCGCTATCGTTTTCGCGGCAAATCCAGCGTCTTCCTCGGCCTGATGCTGACGCGCACGGTGCCGGGCATCGCGCTGTCGCTGCCACTGTTCTTCCTCTATGTGCGGCTCGGCATCATCGACACGCATTTCGGGCTGATCCTCGCCTATGTCGCGCTCAATGTGCCGTTCACGATTTGGCTGATCGACGGCTTCTTCCGCCAGGTGCCGAAGGACCTCGCGGAGGCAGCACAGATCGACGGCTGCACGCGCTGGCAGGCCTTCTGGCAGGTCGAGTTCCCGCTCGCCGGGCCTGGCATCGCGTCGGCGGCGATCTTCGCCTTCCTGACCTGCTGGAACGAGTTCGCGCTGGCCTCCCAACTGACCCGCTCTGTCAGCGCCAAGACGCTGCCGGTCGGCCTGCTCGACTACACGGCCGAGTTCACCATCGACTGGCGCGGCATGTGCGCGCTGGCCGTGGTGATGATCATCCCGGCGCTCACCCTCACCTACATCGTCCAGAAGCACCTCGTCGGCGGCCTGACCTCCGGCGCGGTGAAAGGCTGATCTCATGGCAACGGTTTCCCTCAAAAAGCTGACCAAGCGCTACGGCAATATCCAGATCGTGCATGGCATCGACCTCGATATCACGGACCGCGAATTCATCGCGCTGGTCGGCCCGTCAGGCTGCGGCAAGTCGACGACGTTGCGCATGATCGCCGGACTGGAAGGGATCAGCGCCGGTTCGATCGAGATCGGCGGGCGCGTCGTCAACGACCTGCCGCCGCGCTCGCGCAACATCTCCATGGTATTCCAGTCCTACGCGCTTTATCCGCACATGACGGTGCGCGAGAATCTCGGCTTCTCCCTCAAGATCGCGGGTGCCGCCAAGGACGATATGGACCGTCGCGTCGCCGAAGCTTCAGCCATCCTCGGGCTCGATGCGCTGCTCGACCGCCGCCCGTCGCAACTCTCCGGTGGCCAGCGCCAGCGTGTCGCCATGGGCCGTGCCATCGTGCGTGACCCCGATGTCTTCCTGTTCGACGAGCCGCTTTCCAATCTCGACGCCAAGCTTCGTACGCAGATGCGCACCGAGATCAAGAAGCTGCACGCCAAGGTGCAGTCGACGGTGATCTACGTCACCCACGACCAGGTCGAGGCGATGACGCTTGCCGACCGCATCGTCATCATGCGCGATGGCTATATCGAGCAGGTCGGCACGCCCGACGAGGTGTTCCGCCGACCGGCGACACGCTTCGTCGCCGGCTTCATCGGTTCGCCGCCGATGAACCTGAACGAGGCGACGATCGACGACGGCCAGCTGGTTTTCGCCAGTGGTGCCAAGCTGCCCCTGCCCGGCCAGTTCAAGGCCAATGTCGCCGCCGGCGACAAGGTCGTGTTCGGGCTGCGGCCCGACGATATCTATCCGACCGGCCACGGCATCAGTTCCGGCGCGGCCGCCGACGTGCATCAGATCGAACTGCCTATCACGGTCACCGAGCCGCTCGGCAACGAGACGCTGGTGTTCGTCGAGTTCAACGGCAGCGACTGGGTTTCGCGCATGCTGAATCCGAGACCGTTGCGGTCTGGCGAACGCGTGACGATGAGCCTCGACCTGTCGCAGGCGCATCTGTTTGCCACCGAGACCGGGAAGACATTGCGGAGCTGACCGACATGGCAAGAATCGAAAAGATCGAACTGCGGATGGTCGACCTTGTGCCCAAGGTCAAGCGCACCGACGCGATCCAGAGTTTCGTCAGCCAGGAAACGCCAATTGTGACCATCACCGATTCCGACGGCGCGGTCGGCACCGGTTACAGCTACACGATCGGCACCGGCGGTTCGTCGGTGATGCGGCTGTTGTCCGATCACCTGGCGCCCCGCCTGATCGGCCGCGATTCTGATATGATCGAGGCGATCTGGCACGATCTCGAATTCGCCACCCACGCCACCACGATCGGTGCGATCACGGCCATCGCCATCGCAGCAATCGACACGGCGCTCTGGGACCTCAGGGCAAAGAAACTGAACCTGCCGCTGTGGAAGCTCGCCGGCGGCGCCAAGGACCGCTGCCCGCTCTACACCACCGAAGGCGGCTGGCTGCACATCGAGACGCGGGCGCTGGTCGATGATGCGTTGGCCGCCAAGGCGAAGGGATTTCGCGGCTCGAAGGTGAAGATCGGCAGACCGCACGGATCCGAGGATCTCGCGCGCCTGTCGGCGGTGCGCAAGGCGGTCGGCGACGGCTACGAGATCATGACCGACGCCAACCAGGGATTCTCCGTCGACGAGGCGATCCGGCGCGCGGCGAGGTTGCGCGAGCTCGACCTCGCCTGGATCGAGGAGCCGCTGCCGGCCGACGACCTAGACGGGCATATCAGGTTGTCGAACTCGACGCCGACGCCGATTGCCATCGGCGAGTCGCTCTATTCCGTGCGCCACTTCCGCGAATATATGCAGAAAGGCGCTTGCTCGATCGTGCAGGTCGATGTCGGCCGCATCGGCGGCATCACGCCCTGGCTCAAGATCGCCCATGCGGCGGAGGCCTTCGACATTCCGGTCTGCCCGCATTTCCTGATGGAATTGCACGTCAGCCTGACCTGCGCTGTTCAGAACGGCAGGTATGTCGAGTACATTCCGCAACTCGACCAGTTGACCGGCAGGCATATGCGCATCGAGGATGGGCAGGCGCTGGCGCCCGACGAGCCCGGTATCGGCATCGATTGGGACTGGGACGCGATCAAGGCCATGAGCATCGCCGAATTCACCACGGCGATCACGAAATAGGGGAACTGATATGCAGCGGATGGGAATGGTTCTGGGGCTGAAGCCGGAGAAGGTCGAGGAGTATGTCCGCCTTCATGCCGCCGTCTGGCCCGACGTGCTGACCATGATCTCGGCCTGCAACATCAAGAACTATTCGATCTACCTGAAGCGGCCGGAGAATCTGCTCTTTTCGTATTTCGAATATCACGGCACCGACTACGCGGCCGACATGGCCAAGATGGCGGCCGACCCGAAGACGCAGGAATGGTGGGCTGTCTGCATACCCTGTCAGGAGCCCTTGCCGACCCGCAAGGATGGCGAGTGGTGGGCTTCGATGGACGAGGTCTTCCATCATGACTAGGGGTTTCGACCCTGCCTCGCTCGTCCAGTCCTGGCCAAAACCCTCGAAAACCCGGCCGATCGTCACCTTCGGCGCCGGCTCGATCGTCGACGACGCGCATTTTCCGGCCTACCGGAAGGCGGGATTTCCGATCGCGGGTCTCTATGATCCGGATCAGGCCAAGGCGCAGGCCCTGGCCGACAAATGGGGCGTGACGGCGTTCCGCTCGGCGGAAGAAGCCGCTGGGGTCAAGGATGCGATCTTCGATCTGGCAACGCCACCGGGGCGGCATGCCGAGATCCTGAAGGCTCTGCCCGACGGAGCGGTCGCACTGATCCAGAAGCCGATGGGCAACTATCTCGGCGAGGCAACCGAAATCCTCGAGATTTGCCGCGCCAAGAATCTCAAGGCGGCCGTGAATTTCCAGTTGCGCTTCGCGCCGATGATGCTGGCGCTGAAGGACGCAATCGCCAAGGGCTGGCTCGGCGAGGTCGTCGACTTCGACGCTTGGCTGGCGCTGGCGACGCCGTGGCAGTTGTGGGAATTCCTGCTCAAGGCGCCGCGCGTCGAGATCGCCATGCATTCGATCCACTATCTCGACCTGATCCGGCAACTGCTCGGCGATCCCAAGGGGGTGCACGCCAAGACGCTTGGCCATCCCAACCACAAGGTGGCGCAGACGCGCACCAGCGCCATCCTCGACTATGGCGACACGGTGCGCTGCGCGCTGTCGATCAACCACGACCACAAGTTCGGGCGCCGGCATCAGGCCTGCGAATTCCGCATCTGCGGCACCGAGGGTGCCGCCTACCTCAAGCTCGGTCTCAATCTCGACTATCCCACAGGCGAGCCCGATATTCTGGAGATCTATCCGAAAGGCGGATCCGACTGGATCGCAGTGCCTTTGGCCGGCGAATGGTTCCCCGACGCCTTCGTCGGGCGCATGGCCAATGTCCAGCGCTTTGCCGCAGGCGAAGACGATGAGCTGATCAGCCCGGTCGAGGACGCCTGGAACACCATGGCGCTGGTGGAAGCCGCCTATCGTTCGAGTGCGGCGCCAGCGACGCCGATCGCGGAAAGGCCCTGATGGAACAGATCCAGTATTTCGAGGACTACGAGATCGGCTCGACCCGGCTGACCAGCGGCCGGACGATCACCGAGACCGACTTCATCGTCCATGCCGGCCACACCGGCGATTTCTTCCCGCACCACATGGACGCCGAGTTCATGAAGACGACGGCGTTCGGCCAGCGCATCGCGCATGGCACGCTGGTGTTCTCGGTCGGGATCGGGCTGACGGCGACCGTGATCAATCCTGTCGCCTTTTCCTATGGCTACGACCGGCTGCGCTTCATCAAGCCGGTGTTCATCGGCGACACGATCCGCACGCGCACCACCATCGCGGCCAAGGAGGACGACCCCAAGCGACCGGCTTCAGGACGGGTGATCGAACGCTGCGAGGTGATCAACCAGCGCGATGAAGTGGTGCTGGCGGCCGACCATATCTACATCGTCGAGCGCAAGCCGGCGCAGGACTGAAACGCAGCGTAATCGCGCACCGGTGGCGCGCGCGGTGATGCGCTCCAGTCCGAGCAGCAGCGAACCGGTCCGCAGGCAACCGCGCGCCAAGGTATTGATCGCGGGCGGCCCGCCCTCAGTGCCGAGCCCAGAGCAATTCCAGGAAAAGCGTGCGGTTTTCCGTCCGGAATTGCTCTAGGAATTTCGCGACAGCCCGCCGCCCGCTATCGCATTGACGAGTGTGTCGCTGCCTTCACGCAGATGCTGTCTCAGAACGCTCACGGCCTTCTTGCCGTCGCGCTGACGGCAAGCGGCCAGCAGATGGCGATGCTCCGTCTGCGAGTGGGTGCGATAGTCGAGGTTCGACAGCAGGATACGGACGTAGCGGTCGGCCGCGTTTTGATGCGCGTCGATCAGGTCAAGCAAACGACGGTTGCCGCAGGCATTGTAGAGCGAGAGATGAAAGACCCTGTTCAGGGCGCCCCAGCGGCCGACATTGCGCTCCGCGTCGATCTGATCGAGCACCTGCTCGGCTTCTTCAAGCTTGGCTCCGGGCAGGACCGGAACGGACAGCCGGAGCGCCTCGCATTCCAGCAATTCGCGGACCGCGTAGATTTCGGTGATCTCGGCGCCGTCCATCCCCGCGACATGCGCCCCCTTCGTGGGATGAATGGAAACAATGCCTTCTGCCTCCAATTGGCGAAGCGCGTCCCGGATGGGCATGCGGCTGAAGCCGAACTGCTCGGCCAGTTCATCCTGACGCAGCGTGGCGCCGGCCTTCAACGATCCGCTGGCTATGGCCTCGCGCAAAACGTTGGCGACCTGTTCGGCCACCGTCCGCGGCCTCTCGATCAGGCCTTCCATAAATCCGCGCAATCGATGCTCCCGTGCCACGCGATGGCCAGCCTGGTGGAAAACCTGCGGGGATATAAGATCCCCGTGTACGAGAGCGGTTTGGTTTCCAGCGGAGGAGTGACACCGGGGCTATGGATGGCTGGGTCCGCCCGGCATGGTCCGGGCGGAGAAAATCACGTCGGTCAATCGACCTGCACGGCGACCACCGCGGCGCAGTCGCCGGCCTTGACTAGGCCAGGGAAATGCCGCGCTGTCAGCATGCCCGACATTTTCGCCCGGATTTCCTGCGGCGCAACGCCGGTGCGGCCGGTGGAATGGATGCGGGCGAGCACCGCGCCTTCTTCGACGGGCTCGCCGAGATCGACCATGGTTTCGATCATGCCGTCGTCCTCGGCGAAGCAGAAGCAATCTCCCGACGGCATGTCCAGCCACTGGGTTTTGCCCGCCTCGACCGCCCCGGCTACGATGCCGGCATGACGCAGCACGTTGAGGATGCCGCGCCGGGCGATCCGCACCGTCTCGGCTCGCGATGTGCCGCCGCCGCCGAGCTCGGTGGTGACGAAGACCTTGCCCATCTCTTCGGCCGCCGTGTCATACATGCCGATCGCATCGATCTCGGTCATGCGCATCGAGAACGGCGCCGAGAATGCCGCCACCGCGGCAAAGGCTTTCTGCTCCAGCGCCTTGTCGGACAGAGTGTGGGCGGCGCAGAACGGCACGAAATCCAGCGTTTTGCCGCCGGAATGGAAGTCGAAGACGATGTCGGCGCGGGGCAGCAACTCGCGTTGGAAGTAATCGGCGATCTTCTGCGTCACCGTGCCGTCCGGCCGGCCGGGAAAGCTGCGGTTCATGTTACCCTTGTCGATCGGCGAGGTGCGCGTGCCGGCCCGAAAAGCCGGATAGTTCATCGCCGGCACGATGATCACCGTGCCGCCGACCTGGCTGGGATCGAGCGTGCGGGCGAGTTCGTAGAGCGCCAGCGGCCCTTCATACTCGTCGCCATGATTGCCGCCGGTCAGCAGCGCTGCCGGCCCCTTGCCGTTGCGGATGACGCAGATCGGGATCATCACCGAGCCCCAGGCCGAGTCGTCGCGGCTATAGGGGAGGCGCAGGAAACCATGCTGGACGCCGTCGCGATCGAAATCGACGGTCGGTGCGATCGGCGACGGGCGAAGACTGGACATCGGGCTCAATTCTTCACCACCAGCTTGCGCGGCACATTGGCCAGGCACTCCACACCGGTTTCGGTGATCAGGATGGACTCGGTAATCTCCAGTCCCATCGTCTCCAGCCACAAACCGGTCATGAAATGGAACGTCATGCCGGGCTTGAGCTCGGTGCGATCGCCGGGGCGCAGGCTCATCGTGCGTTCGCCCCAGTCCGGCGGATAGGAAATACCGATCGAATAGCCGGTGCGGTTGTCCTTAACGATACCGTATTTCTTCAGCACGGCGAAAAAGGCATTGGCGATGTCCTCGCAGGCATTACCCGGCTTTGCGGCGGCAAGGCCTGCTTCCATGCCTTCCAGCGTCGCTTTCTCGGCATCGAGGAATTCCTGCGTCGGCTTGCCGAGGAAGACGGTGCGCGACAGCGGGCAATGGTACCTGTTGTAGCAGCCGGCGATCTCGAAGAACGTGCCCTCGCCCCGCTTCATCGGCTTGTCGTCCCAGGTCAGATGTGGCGCCGAGGCGTCCGCGCCTGACGGCAGCAGCGGAACGATCGCGGGATAATCGCCGCCGATGCCGTCGACGCCGCGCGTGCCGGCATCATAGATCTCAGCGACCAGATCGCATTTGCGCATGCCGACTTCGATCTTGTCGAAGATGCGCTGGTGCATCGCCTCGACGATGCGGGCGGCCTTGCGCATATAGTCGATCTCGGTCGGGCTCTTCACCGCGCGCTGCCAGTTGACCAGCGCGGTGGCATCGACGAAGCGTGCGTTGGGCAGATGCTTCTGCAAAGAGGCGAAGGCGGCGGCGGAGAACCAGTAATTGTCCATCTCGACGCCGATGGTGAGCTTGCCCCAGCCGCGGTCGGTCAGCACGCTGGACAGGAAATCCATCGGATGGCGCTCGGTCGATTGCACATAATGGTCGGCGTAGCCGACGATGTTGTCGTGAGCGAGATAGGCGGTGCGCTTGGCGCCGTTGGCGTCCTGGCCACGGCCGTACCAGACCGGCTCGCCCGACGGCGGCACGATGACCGCCTGATGGACGTAAAACGACCAACCATCATAGCCGGTCAGCCAGGCCATGTTGGAGGGATCGCTGATAACGAGGAGATCGACGCCCTTCGCCTCCATGGCTTTCCGCGTCTTGGCGAGGCGTTCCGCATATTCGCTTCGCGAGAATCTCAGGTTCGGTTGCATTTTGTTGGTCCTCGTTTGTTAGGGCTGGAGCTGTTTCAACTCCGTTGAATCGGGCTCCAGGCAGTTCTTTTTGTCGAGCATGATCTGCAGGGAAAACCGGTTGCCATTGTTCCGGATCATGCTCCTGCGGCCGGCATCAGCTTTCAAAAATCGTTCCGGCTTTCGCGGCCAGCGCGCGGTCGCGGGCGAGCGTGGCGATCGCCGTATCCTGCACGCCGGTGCCGGTAAGATCGGCGATGGTGATGTCGCTGGTCGAGCGCCGGCCGTGCTTCGCGCCGGCGATGATCTGGCCGAGCTCGGTCACATCCGTCTCGGCCGGCATCACGCCCGCCGCGATGGCATGGTGCAGTTCGCCCAGGCGCCGCGTCTGCTTCGCGCTGTCGGCGACATAAAGATCGGCCATGCGCAGGATCGCCGGCGCGATCTCGTTCTTGTGCTCGGCGTCGGACCCCATGGCGGTGATGTGCTGGCCGGCCGAGACAAACCCTGCCTTGATCAGTGGTTCGGTCGACGGCGTGGTGGTGACGATGATGTCGGCGCCGGCAACAGCGTTGGCCGCTTCGGGTTCGGCGCGCACGTCGATGCCGAGCTTTTCGCGCAAGGCGGCCGCGGCAGTCTCCGCCTTGGCGGCATCGCGCGCCCAGATTCGCGCCTGCGTGATCGGCCGCACCAGCATCAGGGCTTCCAGCTGCAGCCCTGCCTGGACGCCGGCACCGAAGATCGCGGCGACGGATGAGTCCGGTCGCGACAAGTGTTTGGCCGCTACGGCTCCGGCGGCAGCGGTGCGAACGTCGGTCAGATAGCCGTTGTCGAGCAGCAAGGCCTCGACCAACCCTGTCTCCGATGACAGCAGCACCATCATGCCGTTCACGCTGGGCAGGCCGAGCTTGGGATTGTCAAAGAAGCCGGGGCTGATCTTGATGGCGAACCCGTCGATACCAGGCACATAGGCGGTCTTCACATCAACCTCGCCGCGATGCTGCGGAATATCGAGCCGCAGGATCGGCGGCATCGCCACCGGCAGCGTGGCAAGCGCGCGGAAGGCATTTTCGACACAGGCGACGGCATCGAGATCGAGCGTCACGATTGTGCGCAGTTCAGCTTCGGTGAGGATTGTCATTCTGCTCATGCGGCGCGCTCCGAAATCGATGGTATCTCCCCGCAGACGACCTTCCTGTGCAGTTCCATGTCGATGTTGCGGCCGGAAAGCAGAACCACCACCGGCCCCTGCACCTTGACCTTGCCGGCGAGCAGCGCGGCGATGCCTACCGCACCTGCTCCTTCGACGATCTCGCGTTCCTGTTCATAGGCATGGCGAATGCCGGCGGCGATTTCGTCCTCACTGAGCAGGATGACATCGTCGAGCAGGTCGCGGCACATGGCGAAGGTCAGCCGGTTGTCGAGGCCGATGCCGCCGCCGAGCGAATCCGCCAGCGTCGGCAGTTCCTCGGCCAAGACAGGGCGGCCCGCATCGAGGCTGGCCTTCATCGCGGCGCCACGTGCCATCGACACGCCGATTATTTTTGTGCCGGAGTTAATGCCTTTGATTGCGGCAGCAACACCGGAGGCCAGTCCGCCACCGGAGAGCTGCACCAGGACGAGAGCGGCATCCGGGACCTGCTCCATCACCTCCAGTCCGAGCGTGCCCTGGCCGGCAATGATGGCCGGATGGTCGAAGGGCGGCAGCATGACAAGCCCCTCCTCCGCCACCAGCCGCTCGACCTCCTGCTGGGCGTCGTCCTGGCTGTTGCCGACAATACGGATTTCCGCGCCGAGGCGGCGGATTTCGTCCAGCTTATTCTTGGGCACCAGTCGAGACATGCAGATCACCGCACGCATGCCCTCCAGCTTGGCCGCGTGGGCGAGCGCGCGGCCATGATTGCCGGTCGATGCCGCAACGACGCCGCGCGCCTTCTCCTCGGCATCAAGCGAAGCGACGGCGTTCGAAGCGCCGCGCAGCTTGAAGCTGCCGGTGGTCTGGCGGTGCTCAAGCTTGAGATGAACCGGGACGTCCAGCCGTTCGGAGAGATTCGCCGAAAGCACGACCGATGTGCGCTCGATCTTGCCGGCAATTCGCTCGCGGGCGGCACGGATATCGCCAAGGGTTACTGTCGCCATGATCGTCAGTCGCGCGACAAGGGCAGCGTCATCAGACGGCCGAATTCGGGATGGGCTGTCTCATCATTGCAAAGGCGCAGACAATTCCAGGCCGTCGCCTGGTTGCTGGTCACCACCGGGCGGCCGGTCGCCTGCTCCATGCCGGAGACCGCGAGCGCGCCGCGCAGTGCTGTGCACGACACGAAAAGCGCATCGGCCTGCGGATGCATTGCCTGGCGTGCGAGATCGACAAGCGTCGCCGGGGCGATGCGCGCCATCTCACGGTCGTCCTCGAAGCCGAGACAAGTGAAGCTTAGGATTTCGAAGCCACGTTCGGCGAAATAGGTCGCCATCGGCCTGGAGGTTTCGGCCGTATAGGGCGTGAGGATGCTGATCCTGCGCACGCCAAACGCATTCAGCCCGCTCACGCCGGCCATTGTTGGTGTCACGACGGGCACGCCTGGCTTGGCGGCCTTGATCGCAGCCTCGACCTCTCCATCGCCAATCACAACCGAGGCCGACGTGCAGGAATAGCAGATGGCGTCGAGCGGCTCATCGGGCAGGATCAAGGCCGCGCCCGCCGTTAGCGCCGGCTGCATCTTGCGCAGATTCTCAGGCGTCGTCGGATTGGCGTAGGGAATGCGGGCGACGTAGACGCCGATCCGTTCGCTCGCCACCATGCGGCGAAAATCCGGCTCGGTCGTATGGTCGGTGGCCAGGATGATCAGGCCGACACGCCGCCTCAGCGGGCGGTCATCGAGCGCTGGCCGGTTGGGTGCCACTTTGATCTCGGGCAAGGGCTTCATCATTTATCTTTCAATCTTGCCGTAGCGGCGTTCCAGCCAGCGCAACAGTACGACCGAAATCAGGCTGATGGCGAGGAAGAAGGCACCGACCAGCGTGATCGGCTCGAGGTAGCGATAATAGGTGTTGGCGACGCTTTTTGCCTGGTTCATCAATTCAAGCACCGTGATCGCCGAGAGCAGCGGCGTCTCCTTGAACATGGCGATGAAGTAGTTGGCCAATGCCGGGATTATCGGCGGAATGGCCTGCGGGATGATGATGTGCGTCCAGGTCTGCCGGGCGCTGAGATTGCAGGCCTTGGCGGCTTCCCATTGGCCACGCGGTACATTGTCGATGCCGGCACGGTAAACTACCGCCGTATAGGTGCCGTAGTGCAGGCCGAGCCCGATGACGCCGGCGACCAGCGGCGGCAGCAGGATGCCGATGTCGGGGAGCACATAGAAGATGAAATAGAGCTGCACCAGGAGCGGTGTGCCGCGGATGAATTCGGCCACCCAGCCAACGGTGCGCGACACCGCCTTGTTGGGCGAGCGGCGCGCCAGCGCGATCCCCAACCCGACGATCGCCGCCAGCACCGAGCCGAGCAGCGTCGCCAGGATGGTGATCTTTACCCCCTGGATCAGCGTCGGCAGGATCTGCCGGACAAAATCCCAATCCCAATCCATCAGCGGGCCCAATTCATCGGGAATGCTTTGGCCATCAGACTCGTACTCCGTCGAGGCCGCGCGCCATGCGGCGTTCCAGCGAGCGCACACCCCACGAGATGAGCAGCGCCAGGATGAAATAGATGACGAGGATGGTGGTGAACGGCACCATGGTGTTGCCGGTCTGGGAGCGCACCACCTGTGCCTGGAAAGTGAGGTCGGCGAGCGAGATCAGCGAGACCACGGATGTCGCCTTGAGCAGCTCGATGGCATTGTTGCCGAAGGTCGGCAGCATCACCAGAAACGCCTGTGGCAGGATGACGTGGCGCATCCCTTGCCAGCGGCCCAGATTGAGCGCGATGCAGGCCTCATGCTGTTCGCGGCCGATCGATTGCACGGCGCCGCGCACCACCTCGGCGGCATAGGCTCCGACATTCAAGCCCAGCGCCAATACGCCGGCCTGCAGCGGAGTCAGTTCGAGACCCAGCAAGGGCAACACGAAATAGGCGAAGAACAGCTGCACGAAGATCGATGTGCCGCGGAAGAATTCGATGTAGGCCGTCGCCAAGGCCCGCAGCGCGAAGAAGCGCGACAGGCGCCCCAAGCCGGCCAGAAAGGCCATGATCAGGGCCAGCACCGATCCCATCAGCGTCAGCTCGATGGTGACAAGCGCGCCCTGCAATATCAGGCCGAAATAGCCGGACCACTGGGTCATTGAGTTTCCAACGTTTGTAGTACTAGGCATCTTCTCCCCGTTTACGGGGAGAAGATGCCGGCAGGCAGATGAGGGGCAGAGCTAGCCCGGCAAACCGGGCGCCGCCCCTCATCCGGCCCTTCGGGCCACCTTCTCCCCGTGAACGGGGAGAAGGCAAAAAGAACGGCTACTTCGCCGCGCAGAGTTTTTCGCGCGTGGTGGACATCGCCGCCGCCGCCGAGAAGCCATAGGGCTCGATGATCTTGGCGAACTCACCCGACTTCTTCATCTTGGCCAGTTCGACATCATAGGCATCGCGCAGAGCCTCGTCGCCTTTCTTGAAGGCAGCGCCGTCGCAATAGACCGGCGCGCCCTGCACCGGGGCGATGACTTCGAGGTTCGGATCGGCGGCCTTCTTCATCAGATCATTGATCGACAGCACGGGCAGCGAATAGGCATCGATGCGGCCGTCCTGCACCATCTTCAGGCCGCTTTGGCCATCCGGTACGACGATGACACGTTCGCGTGGCACGCCGGCGTTGAGCGCCAGCTTCTCCTCGGTGCCGCCGCCGGGCGCGCCGATGGTGGCGGACGTGTCCTTGGCGACATCCTCGTAGCTCTTGAAGCCCTTCGGATTGCCTTTCTTTACCAGCATCGCCTCGGCGTCGCAGAGCACCGGTTCCGAATAGGCGACCGCCGCGCAGCGCTCCGGCTTCATGAACAGGCCGGCGGTGACGACGTCGAAGCGGCCAGCCTGCAGGCCGGGGATCATCGCGCCATACTCAGAGATCGAGGCGACGATATCGGCCACTCCGAGTCGCTTGAAGATTTCGCGCGCCACGTCAGGCGCGGCACCAGACACCTTGCCGTCGGCGGCGACCGCCGTATAGGGCGGCTCGTTGGCGATGGCGACGCGTGCGAACCCTTGCGCCTTGAGTTGTTCGAGCTTCTTGTCCGCGGCCGAGCCGATGCTCGACGTCGCAAGCACCGCCGTAATTGCAAGGCCCGCGACGCCGGCCAGAATGCCAAGTTTCTTCATGTTCCCAACTCCTTGTTCTTGTTTTGGTTTGCGTGACTTCAGGACGGCTTAGCCGCCTTTGACATGCGGTCAGACACGGTGTCCGGCCGCGATGATCTTCTTCAGGAACCCTTGCGTGCGTTCCTGTTTGGGATTGCGGAAAATCTCGTCAGGCTTGCCTTCCTCGACTATTCGGCCGCGATCGAAGAACAGCACCCGGTCGGCGAAGTCGTGGGCGAAACCCATCTCGTGCGTGACCAGCAGCATGGTCATGTCGGTCTCCGCGCAGAGCCGCCACAAGACGTTGAGCACTTCCTCGACCAGTTCCGGGTCGAGCGCCGATGTCACCTCGTCGAACAGCATGATCTTTGGCTGCAAGGCGAGCGCGCGGGCGATCGCCACGCGCTGCTTCTGGCCGCCGGACAATTGGGCCGGCATCGCCTTCGCCTTGTCGGCCATGCCGACCATCTCGAGCAGTTCCATGGCCCGCTTCTCGGCAGCGGCGCGCGGCGTGCCCTTGGTCAGCATCGGCGCCAGCGTCACATTGTCGATGACGCTCTTGTGGGGAAACAGGTTGAATAGCTGGAAGACCATGCCGGTCTTCTGGCGCATCCGCGCCAGATGGCGCTCATCGGCCGGCAGCAGCTGACCGTTGCGCTCCATATGGTAAAGCTGCTCGCCGTCGATCTGGATATGACCGCCGTCGATGCGCTCCAGCGTCATCAGGATGCGCAGGATCGTCGTCTTGCCTGAGCCGGAGGGGCCGATCAGCGCCAGCTTCTCGCGCGGCATGACCTGCATCGAGAGGCCGTCCAGAACCTTGAAGCTGCCAAAGCTCTTCGAGATGCTGTCGACCTTGATGATGGGTGCGGATGCGGACAAATGAATTTCCCGTGCTGGAGAAGCCTGGTGCCCTTAACGATGCGGAACGTGCCAAATCATGTCAATTGGGAAAATAATATCATGACAATTATTCTGATTGCGCACATTTTCCAGTCAATCACAGCCGGCTTTTTGGGCATGCCCTCGCCCCGGAACCACCTGACACTTTTGGACGCCATGCTCAGATTGCGAGCAGCAAATGCTCCGGATCGCCAAGCAAGAGCTTGGTGACAACGCCGAGACCGGCGCGCAGTTCCCCCTCGGTGGTCGAACCCAGCGAGATGCGCACCGCCGGATGCCAGGGCGCATCCGAAATGCGGAAGGAGGTGCCCGGCGCAATGGCCACACCCTGCAGCCGGGCCTGGGCGACAAAGCTCTCCTCGGAACGGTCGGCCGGCAGTGGCAGCCAGATATGCAATCCGTCGCGATGGGCACGGTAGTCGACGCCGGCCAGCACCTCTGCCGCGATGTCCTGCCGCCGCCGCAGCGCCACGCGTTGCCAGCCCACCAGTTCCATCGCGGTGCCGTCGGCCACCCATTTGGTGGCGATCTCCGCAACCATTGGTGTCGCCATCCAGTTCGAGACGAGATGCCGGTTGGCAACGGCCGCGACATAACGATCGGGCGCCGCGAGATAACCTATGCGCAGGCCGGGCACGGTGATCTTGGTGAAGGAGGTGACGTAAAGCGTCCGCTCCGGCGCGAAAGCGGCGACCGGCGGCGGTCGATCCTCGACCAGCGGGCCCAGCACATCGTTCTCGATAATGGCGATGTCGTGCTTGCGCGCCACCGCCGCGATCTGCTCACGGCGCGCCGCATCCATGAGCGTTGCCGTGGGATTTATGACGGAAGGCTGGACGAACACGGCGCGGATGTCGGAAAGCCGGCAGGCCTCGTCCAGCGCTTCCGGAATCAAGCCGTTTTCGTCGATCGGTAGGCCTTCGAGATTGAAGCCGAGATAGCGGGCGAGCGGCACCAGCGTATGGTGGCCGATCGCTTCGGTGGCAACGGCGGAGCCCGGCGGCGCCACGCTCATCAGCGCCACCGTCATGCCGGCGGTGGCGCCGTTGGTGAGGCTGATATTCTGCGGGGAGGCATCGAGGCCGCACTGTTTCAGCCATTCGACGGCCACGGCGCGGTGGCGCGGGAACACCATGTTTGGCCGGAACGACAGAGCCGAACTCGACGGCAGGTTTTCGGCGAGCCAGCCCAGTGCCTGCTTCATCCGCTCCAGATGCATCGGCTCGCAGACCGGCTTCAGGATCGAGAGATCGATGACTTCGCCCAGGCGCTCGGGCAAATAAGGCGGCTCCGGCTCGCGGCGCTGCGTCTGGACGAAGCTGCCGCGGCCGATCTCGCCCGAAATCAGGCCGCGCCGGATCAATTCCTCGTAGGCACGGCTGACCGTCTGCACCGAGAGCTTCAGATCGTCCGCCAGCCTGCGATGCGTCGGCAGCCGCGCGCCGTTGGCAAGGCGTCCGTCATGGATGGCGCGTGCGAACTGATCGGCCAACGATTGATAGGCTGGCCGCCGGATGAGCGTTGGATCGGGTTGCCACAATGTCATGACTTATTAGAGATCGAAATCAGTGCAATTGACAATCGAAATAATGCGCCGTCATGGTACGATCGACGAAAAAGTGAGCGCTGATGACTGCTGCGAAACTCGACCCGATCGACCTCAAAATCCTGGACGCCATCCAGCGTGACGGACGCATCACCAAGCTGGCGCTGGCCGAGCAGGTCGGGCTGTCGCCGACACCGTGCTGGATGCGGCTGCGCAAGCTGGAAAAAGCCGGCATCGTCTCGGGTTATCACGCCCGGATCGCCATGCGTGTCGTGGCACCTGTCGCCACCGTGCTGATGGAGGTGACGCTGGCCAGCCACCGCCAGGCCGATTTCGACCGCTTCGAGCGCGTCATCCGCGACATCCCCGAGATCGTCTCCTGCTGGTCGGTGGGTGGCGGCGTCGACTATGTACTGAAGGTGATGGCGCGCGACATCGACGCCTATCAGCGGCTCGTCGACGGCCTGCTCGAACGCGAGATCGGCATCGACCGCTACTTCACCTACATCGTCATCAAGACGGTGAAAGACGATATCGTGCTGCCGATAGCCGACCTGTTGCCGGCATCGACATAGCGCCGGAGAAATGGGCTGCCCCCTCGGCGCAATAGAGAGATTCTCTCTGCGGCCAGGCATCCAAACAGCCTCTCTGTCTGCCAGTGATGGATAGTCTCCCCGCATCAAACCGAACCGGGAGGCTTCGACCATGTCCGCGCATTTTGCCCGCTCGCATCGCCACGAAGCGCTCGACCGGCTCGCCGACCGCCGATTGCTGCGCGAGCTTGCCTATATCGACGGCCATTGGACGGCGAGCGAGGCGGCCGAGAGTTTCGAGGTCACCGATCCGGCGACCGGCACCACCGTCGCCTTCGTCGCAGCACTCGACAGCCGGCAGACGACAAAAGCCATCGACGCCGCTGCGCGCGCCTTTCCGGCGTGGCGGGCGCTGTTGCCGCAGGAGCGCTCGAAAATCCTGCGAAAATGGTTCGAGCTGATTATAGCAGCGAAAGACGACCTGGCCCTGCTGATGACGCTGGAACAGGGCAAGCCGTTGAAGGAGTCGCTCGGCGAGATCGGCTACGCCGCCTCCTTCATCGAATGGTATGCGGAGGAAGCGAAGCGTCTCAACGCCGAGAGCGTCACCAGCCACCTGCCAAACGCGGAAATGATGGTGCGGCGTGAGCCGCTAGGCGTTGTCGGTGTCGTCACGCCGTGGAATTTTCCATCGGCCATGTTGACGCGCAAAGCGGCCGCCGCGCTTGCCGCCGGCTGTACCATCGTTGCGCATCCCTCCTCGGAGACGCCGCTGTCGGCGCTGGCGCTGGCCGAACTTGGCGAACGCGCCGGACTGCCCGCCGGCGTGTTCAACATCGTTACCGGCAAGGCCGCGACGATCGTCGGACGCATGTGCGAAGATCCGCGCGTACGCGCCATGAGTTTCACCGGCTCGACCGAGATTGGCCGGCTGATCGCCGCGCAAAGCGCGCCGACGATGAAGCGGCTGGTCATGGAACTCGGCGGCCACGCGCCGCTGATCGTCTTTGCCGATGCCGATATCGACAAAGCGGTGACCATCGCCATCGACGCCAAATTCGCCACCTCGGGCCAGGATTGCCTCGCCGCCAACCGCATCTATGTCCAGCGTCCGCTCTACGACCGCTTCTGCGCCGCTTTCGCCAGACGCATCGAGGCGCTGCGAGCCGGCAACGGCCTCGCCGACGATATCGACATCGGGCCGCTGATGCATGAGCGCGCCGTCAAGAAGGTCGAAGAACAGGTCGCAGACGCCGTAGCCCTTGGCGCGCGCTGCCTTGCCGGCGGCAAGCGGCATCAGGCCGGGCCGCTCTTCTACCAGCCGACACTGCTGGCCGATGTCGCCGACGACGCACTGATCATGCGCGAGGAGACCTTTGGCCCGGTCGCGGCCGCCACCCCCTTCGACGACGAGGGCGAAGTCATCGCCCGTGCCAACGCGACCGAATACGGCCTGGTCGCCTATGTCGTGACCGAGAACGGCGCCCGCCAGCAGCGCATGGGCCGCGCGCTCGACTATGGCATGGTCGCCATCAACCGTGTGAAGATCACCGGCGCGCCGATCCCGTTCGGCGGCGTCAAGCAGTCCGGTATCGGCCGCGAAGGCTCGCGCCATGGCCTGGAGGCCTTCACCGATCTCAAATATCTATGCCTCGACGTAGCGTAGGCCACACCGGAATTTTGAAGGAGTAAAAAAATGCTCGACCAGTCCAACGAACTCGCCGCCTGGGATCGCGACCATTTCTTCCATCCCTCGACCCATATGGGCACGCACGCGCGCGGTGAATCGCCGACGCGCATCATGGCCGGTGGCGAAGGCGTCACCGTCTGGGACAACAATGGCAAGAGGAGCATCGACGCCTTCGCCGGTCTCTATTGCGTCAATGTCGGCTATGGCCGCCAGAAGATATCAGATGCCATCGCGACCCAGGCGAAGAACCTCGCCTACTATCACGCCTATGTCGGGCACGGCACCGAGGCCTCGATCACGCTGGCCAAGATGATCATCGACCGCGCGCCGAAGGGCATGTCGAGGGTCTATTTCGGCCTCTCCGGTTCGGATGCCAACGAAACCAACATCAAGCTGATCTGGTACTACAATAATGTGCTGGGACGCCCGGAGAAGAAGAAGATCATCTCGCGCTGGCGCGGCTATCACGGCTCGGGCGTGATGACGGGCTCGCTGACCGGGCTCGACCTGTTCCACAACGCCTTCGACCTGCCGCGCGCGCCGATCCTGCACACCGAGGCGCCCTACTATTTCCGCCGCGCCGACCGCTCGATGAGCGAGGAGCAGTTCTCGCAGCATTGCGCCGACAAGCTCGAGGAGATGATCCTCGCCGAAGGGCCCGAAACGGTAGCCGCCTTCATCGGCGAGCCGATTCTCGGCACTGGCGGCATCGTGCCGCCGCCCGCCGGCTATTGGGAAAAGATCCAGGCGGTGCTGAAGAAGTATGATGTGCTGCTGGTCGCCGACGAGGTGGTGACGGGCTTCGGCCGACTGGGCACGATGTTCGGCTCCGACCATTACGGCTTGACGCCCGACCTGATCACCATCGCCAAGGGCCTGACCTCCGCCTACGCGCCGCTGTCGGGGGTCATCGTCGCCGACAAGATGTGGCAGGTGCTGGTGCAGGGCTCCGACAAGCTCGGTTCGCTCGGCCATGGCTGGACCTATTCGGCGCATCCGATCTGCGTCGCCGCCGGGGTCGCCAATCTCGAACTGATCGACGAGATGGACCTGGTGCGGAATGCCGGCGAGACCGGCGCTTATTTCCGTGCCGAACTGGCCAAGGCCGTCGGCGGTCACAAACATGTCGGCGAGGTGCGCGGCGACGGCATGCTGGCGGCAGTGGAATTCGTCAGGGATCGCGACGATCGTGTCTTCTTCGATGCTTCGCTCAAGATCGGGCCGCAGATTGCGACGGCCCTTGCCGCAAGCGGCGTCATCGGCCGCGCCATGCCGCAGGGCGACATCCTCGGCTTCGCGCCACCGCTATGCCTGACCCGCGAGGAAGCCGACATCGTGGTGGCCAAGACCGCCGATGCCGTAAACAGCGTATTTGCCAATCTCTGAGACCGACCGATGAATGCCATCACCCAAACCCTCCCCGCCACCATGGCCGCCGTGCTGCTCACCGGGCACGGCGGACCGGAAAAGCTCGTCTACCGAACCGATGTCAAAGTGCCTGCCCCCGCTTCAGGTGAAGTGCTCATAAGGGTCAGCGCTTGCGGGATGAACAACACCGATGTCTGGGTGCGTCAGGGCGCCTATGGCACCGAGGAGGATGCGGGCGCGGTGTCGACCTGGCGAAGGCAGGGCAATACGCTGACCTTCCCGCGCATCCAGGGAACCGACACTGTCGGCACCATCGTTGCCGTCGGCGAAGGCGTTTCTCCCGATCGTATCGGCGAACGGGTGATGGTCGATTTCTCCATCTACAACCGTGAGGACGATTCACTCGCCGACATCGACTATATGGGCCATGGCCGCGACGGCGGTTATGCCGAGTATCAGGCTGTGCCGGCCGACAACGCGCATGTCGTCGACACCGACTTGAGCGATATCGAACTCGCGACCTTCTGCTGCGCCTACCTTACCGGCGAACAGATGCTGGAGCGCGCTGGCCTGAAGGCTGGCGAGCGCGTGCTGGTCACCGGCGCCTCGGGCGGCGTCGGTTCCGGCATCGTGCAGCTGGCGCGGGCGCGTGGCGCCATTCCCTATGCCGTCGTCGGCAAGGGCAAGGAACAGGCTGTGCTCGACATCGGCGCCGAGGCCGTCATCACCCGCGGCGTCGCGGACCTGCCGCAAGCCGTGACCGAAGCGACCGGCGGCCAGTCGATCGACGTGGTCGCCGATCTCGTCGGCGGCGCGATCTTCAACGACCTGCTGCGCATCCTGCGGCCCGAGGGCCGCTACACCACTGCCGGCGCGATTGCAGGCCCGGTCGTCCAGCTCGACCTCAGGACCATGTATCTCAAGCAGCTGCAACTGCATGGCTCGAGCCAGGGCACGCGCGCCGATTTCCGCCGCATCGTACGCTACATCGAGGAGGGCAAGATCCGGCCCTTGGTCGGCGGCGTCTACAAGCTCTCCGATTTCCACCACGCGCAAGCCGATTTCGTCGCAAAGGATTTTGTCGGCAAGCTGGTGGTGGTGCCCGACGCTGTCGCGGAGCGATCGGCGTAGTCGCAAAAATCCTGGTCCAGCATGGGTGAAGGACCGCAGCGCACCTTCGCCGCAGTCCGTGCGCTCGTCAGCCCGCTCGACGACGATCGTGAGATGAGCGCCGACATGACGCGGGTCGCCCGTATGGTGGCCGTTCCCCGGGACTGAGAGTTCCGGCTTATCGCTGGAAAGGTCCCCTGAGATTGAGGTTCTCGGCCAGAAGGCAGAAGCGGTCGATCAGCCTGACAAGCGCCTCACCCTGTTCGGCGACAATCTTACCGCGCTCGGACTGCGGCGTGTCAGCCAAGATCCTCCACAACCGGCTCTGCCGATCACAGACATCCGCCAATTCAGCGCAGTCGTTGGAGGTCAATTTCAAAAGATGATCCGCAGTCACCGGTCCGATGCCTGGAGGCGTGGTCGCTCCAAACGAAAGATAGCCTGGCGGCACGGTGCCTTTTGCGTTCACCACCGTCTTGCGGCAGAGGACATCGAATATCTGGTCGACGGCCTGCTTGGCGCCGGCGACGCGTGAAGGATGGTCCGTGTCGGCCGCCGCATGCGGCAGAAGCTCGAGCCTGGCGCCATGCTTCCCGACCAGGCCGAGATAGGGCAGCATCGGACCGGACAAGCTGCCGGTCGAGGCATCCCTGAACAGGTCGGCATCAATGGCGGCATGACGTAACCGGCCTGTATTCAGAGCCTCATCAAGAGCTTCGATGTCGACAAGCTCGCCGCGATCGTAGTTGACCAGCACCGCGTCCTTGTTCATGCGTGACAAGATGTCCGCGCCGATGAGCCCGGCATTGGCGTAGCGGCCGGTCTGCGCATCCTGCTTGCCCAGGCCGACATGAACGCTGAGCACATCGGCGCCTTCAGCCGCGTCGGCGAGGTCCGCCGCATAGGCAAAGCCCTCGGCTTCTATCCAGTCCCGATGCCGAGGCCGCGCGTGGATCACCACGCGCATGCCGAAGGCGCGGGCAAGCTTGGCGACCTCCCTGCCGATATTGCCGTATCCGATGATCGCGATCGTCTTGCCTTCGAGCTTTTCGGTCGGGAAATCGCGCAGTTCCCTGCCTGTATCGAAGGCGCCGCGCGCCACCCGGCTTTGAAGCAAGTCCACCGGGAGATCCGGCAGCACTTTCAGGATCGCCTTCATCACCATCTGCGCCGTGGCGCGGCTGTTGATGCCGGGCGTGTTCATCAGCACGGCGGTGCCGCCCTCGCCACTGCCGCCGCCCCATGAGCGCGAGCCCATATTGCCGGTGCCGGCGCCGATCCGCACGCCGGCCAGCGGAAAGACGGTCTCGGCCGGCAGGAAGGTGGCGGCGGCAATGACGGCGTCATAGCTTCTGTCGCCGGCGGCTTCGATCAGCTCTTCGCGAGTGCTGAGATCCGGCTGGTAGAAAAAATGAACGCGCCCACGTTCGAGAGCGGTCTTGTCGCCAAGTCCGGTCGCATGAAAGCGGCCGCCCTTGGCTTCGATATGGGCACGCACCTCCGAAGGGTCGGGTTTTCCGTCAGCATCGAAGCGCAAGCCGATCAGATCGCAGATCAGAACGGCGTAGGCGCGTTGCGGATCGATCGACTCAACGGCGTGTGTGTCTGTGGTCGCGGTCACGTCGTTCCCTCATGCAGGACGGAAGCCTACTGGTAGAGCAGGCGCTGAATAATCAGAACCTATCCGCCCAGAGAGGCGCGGGGTCGATCACCGGCGGCAGACCAGCGGCGAGTTGCGACACGCTCTTGCCGGTGACCGCACCGCCGATCAGTTCTTGATGGCCATGCTCGAGATGGCACCCGGCACCGCCTTTCAGGTACAGTGCGATGGCGCCATTGGCCCCTTGAACGGGCCAGCCGGACGCGCGTAAAATCGCGCTATCTGATTGAGTCTGCTACATTCGTTCGGGCTAATGTCCGGATTGGTCTGGGTATTTCCTTGCACACGGATGCAACCAGCGCGGCCAAGCGCGGCAAATCATTTGCCCATGTGGCCGAAGCCTCCTGGGGCAAGGGCCTCAGCACCTTGCTGCGCATCGTGCGCATGACGCTGCGCCATCCCTGGCAGGTTGCCATCACCCTCGTCTCGACCTTTGTCGCCGCGACGCTGCAGCTCTTCATTCCGCGCCTCTTGGGCCGCGCTATCGATCAGGCTCAAGGCGTAATGGCGGCGGGTGCCGGCACTGCGGCCGAGCAGGCGCTATGGAATACCGCGCTGACGCTGCTGCTCGTCAGCATCCTGCGCGGCCTCTTCACCATGGCGCAGAACTACTATGGCGAGGCCGTCGGCCATCAGACCGGCTATGAGCTTCGGCTCGCCTTCTACGAGAAGATCCAGCGACTGAGCTTTTCCTTCCACGACAAGGTCCATACGGGCGATCTCATCACGCTCGGGCTGCTCGATCTCGACGGCGTGCGCATGTTCTTTTCCACGGGCATCCTGCGCGTGGTGCTGCTTGGCGTGCTGATCGGCGTCGGCGCCTATCTGTTGATCAGCACCGACCTTGTGCTCGGGTTGTTGAGCCTCAGCTTCGTACCATTCGTCGCCTGGCGCTCCTCGGTGACGCAGCTCCGACTGCGCAGCACCTGGCTGACGCTGCAGGAGCGGCTGTCGGTGCTGAGCCGGGTGATGGATGAGAATCTCGGCGGCATTCGTGTCGTGCGCGCCTTCGCGGCACAGCGGCATGAGCTGGCAAAATTCGACCGCGCCAAACAGGATGCGCTGGACCTCGCCAATGAGCGCGTCGACATCCGCGTCTCAAACACCAGCGCCATGAACTTTTCGTTCCTGGCCGCCATGGGCCTGGTACTCTGGTTCGGCGGCCAGAAGGTGATCGCGGGCCAGATCAGCGTCGGCACGCTGGCCCAGTTCCTCACCTTCATGACCATATTGCAGATGCCGGTGCGCCAGCTCGGCCTGATGGTCAACTCCTTCGCGCGCGCCTCGACCTGTGGCACGCGGCTGTTCGAACTCCTCGATACGGAGCTCGACATCGAGGACGCGCCCGATGCCAAAGATCTGGTCATCACCGACGGCGTGCTGCGGTTCGACAATGTCGGTTTCCGCTACGAGGGTGCGGGCGAGCGCCCAACGCTTTCCGGCGTTTCCTTCGAAGCCAGGCCTGGCGAGACCGTCGGCATCGTCGGTCCGCCAGGAAGCGGCAAGTCGACCATCGCGCATCTGATCCCACGCTTCTACGACGTGACCTCAGGCGCGATCACCATAGACGGACAGGACATCCGCGAGGTCACGCTGCAGTCGCTGCGTAAGGCAGTCGGCGTCGTCCAGCAGGACGCATTCCTGTTCACCACCTCGATCGAGAACAACATCGCCTATGGCAATCCTTGGGCGCGCGAGACCCGCATCGGTCAAGCTGCCGAGTATGCCCAGCTGCACAACTACATCATCGGGCTTCCGGCCGGCTACACCACGGTCGTGGGCGAACGCGGCGCGTCGCTTTCCGGCGGCCAGCGGCAGCGCCTGACCATCGCGCGCAGCCTGATGCTGCGGCCATCGGTGCTTGTCTTCGACGATTCCACCGCGGCCGTCGACGCCGGCACAGAGCAGCGGATCCGGGCGGCGATGAAGCGCTTCGCCAGGGATCGCGTGACGCTCATCATCTCGCACCGGCTGAGTTCGCTGATGCATGCCGACCAGGTCCTGTTCGTCGAGAGCGGCCGCATCGTGGAACGCGGCACGCATGAGGAATTGCTGGCGCACGGCGGACGCTACCGCGCGCTTTACGACCTGCAGCTGCGGCCGGACGACGATCGGCTCGAGGGAGCCGCCTGATGTCGACGCAGAACGACGACGAGAAGGAAGACAAAAGCGGACGCCCGACCAAAGCGGTCGTCGGCTCGCACCGCGACGAGGAAGAGGTCTTCGGCAAGGCCTACGATCCGCGCATCGTCAGGCGCATCTGGAGCTTCGTCAGACCATATCAGGGCCGGATTTTCATCTCGGTCGCCGCTGTGCTGGTGTTCACGCTGACGCAACTGGCGATCCCGCTGGTCATCCGCTACGCCATCGATCACGGCATGGCGCCAGGCAGGCTCGACCGTTCGGTGATGATCTCCGCGATCGCCGCTTTCGCCGTGATCATCCTCATCAACTACGCCGCCAGCCATGTCCAGGAGAGCGTCGTCGGCAAGGTGGCCGAGAACGTGCTGTCTGACCTGCGTCGCGCCATGTTCAGCCATTTGCAGCGGGTCTCCCTGGGCTTCATGGACAGGACCGAGGTCGGACGGCTGATGTCGCGCCTGCAGGGCGACGTCAATTCGATGCAGGAATTCCTCGAAACATCCGTCATGTCGGTGGGTGACATCGTGCTGTTGTTCGGCATCGTCACAGTCCTTTTGTGGCTCGATTTCCGGCTCGGGCTGCTGACGCTGTCGACAATGCCGATGCTGTTCATCGTGCGGCTGTTCTGGCTGCCGCGCGCCAAGGTCGCCTTCATGGCCGCCCACGAGACCAACTCCATCGCCAACGGCGCGCTTGCCGAGGGCATCCATGGCGTGCGCACCGTGCAGAGCCTGGAGCGCCAGCACGTCAATTTCGACCTCTATGACGAGAAGGTGCTGGCCAATCTCAACGCCCATCTGCGGTCGGCGAGATACGCGCAGGTGATGGTGCCGATCGTCGACACGTTGACCGGCATCGCCATGGCGACAGTCATCGTCGTCGGCGGGTCGATGGTGCTGTCGCATAGCCTCGACATCGGCGTCATGGTGGCGTTCCTGTTCTACATCCAGCGCTTCTTCGACCCGATCCGCTCGCTCACCATGCAGTACAGCGTCATGCAGCGCGCCATGGCTTCGGGTCAGCGCATCTCCGAAGTGCTCGACGTACCCGTGGATGTCAGCGACAAGCACGGCGCCATCGCACTGTCGCGCGACATGGACGGCTCAGTCGAGTTCAGGAACGTCACCTTCGGCTACCGGCCGAACCAGCCGGTGCTGAAGAACATCTCCTTCCGCGTCAATCCGGGCGAGACAGTCGCGCTTGTCGGCCCGACCGGATCGGGCAAGTCGAGCTCGATGGCGCTGGTGCACCGCTTCTACGATGTCTGGTCGGGCGAGGTCCTGGTCGGCGGCCATGATGTGCGCGAGCTGACGCAGGATTTGCTCGGCGACCAGGTGGCCATGGTGCTGCAGGAGCCGTTCCTGTTCTCCGGCACCGTGCTGGAGAACATCCGCTATCACAAGACTGGAGCCAGCCGCGAAGAAGTGGTGCGCGCAGCACAAGCCGTCGGCGCGCACGACTTCATCGAGGACCTGCCCGACGGCTACGATACCGAACTCGAGCAGCGCGGCGGCAATCTCTCGCTCGGCCAGCGCCAGCTGATCAGTTTCGCGCGGGCGCTGGTGGCCGACGCCAAGATCCTCGTGCTCGACGAAGCCACCGCCAGCATCGATTCCTA
This sequence comes from Mesorhizobium sp. ESP7-2, assembly GCF_020164715.1. Taxonomy (NCBI): domain Bacteria; kingdom Pseudomonadati; phylum Pseudomonadota; class Alphaproteobacteria; order Hyphomicrobiales; family Phyllobacteriaceae; genus Mesorhizobium; species Mesorhizobium sp. ESP7-2. Next base: position 46,336 of record NZ_JAIUGQ010000014.1, on the reverse strand, counting down.
CACCGAGATGCTGATCCAGAAGGCGCTGATCAAACTGCTGGAGGGCCGCACCGGACTGGTCATCGCGCATCGTCTGGCCACCATCCGCGGCGCCGACCGCATCATCGTGCTGCAGAATGGCGAGATCGTCGAAAGCGGCAACCATGAACAGCTGATGAAGAGGAAAGGTCTTTACGCCCGCCTCTACAACATGAACTACGCTTCCTTCGACGACATTTCCGAGGAACAGATGGGAATGGACGCTTCGGTCGGCAAAGCGACGTGAGCCGGTGCCGGCAGCGTGCGAACGGACGGATCGCCTGCTGCCTCCGACAGGACCTATTTGCCGGATCGCCTGACGTGGCCGCTGACCTGCACGCCGTCTTCGGCGCGCAGGTACAGAAATCCGGGAATGGAGAGCAGCGGGATGATCGCGGTCAGCAGGAACACCTGATGAAAGCGTTCCGGCGTCAGGACGTGGCTTTCGCCCGCGATCAGGCCCAGCAGCATCGCGGCGATTGAAACGCCGAGCGATACGCTGAGTTGCTGCAGCACACCGCCGAGGCTGGTGGCGCGGCTGAGCTTGTCGGCCGGCAGATCGGCGTAGGACAAGGTGTTGGAAGTCATGAACTGCGCCGAGCGGACGATGCCGAACAGGAAGACATAGAAACCGATCAACCAATGCGGCGTACCGGGCCCCATCAGGGCAAAGCCCGCCACGGTGGCTGAGCCGACGACCGCGCTGCCGATCAGCACGACACCGAAGCCGAAGCGCCGCAGGAGCGGCGACAGCAGCGGCCGCATGAGCAGCGCCCCGAAACTGCCGACGAATGTCAGCGAGCCCGATGTGACCGGGCTCATGCCGAAGCCGACCTGCAGCATCAGCGGCACCAGGAAAGGCACGCCGTTGAGACCGACGCGGCACAGGCCGCCCGCCAGCGTGCCGACCCAGAACGAGCGGAACCGAAACAGCGTCAAGTCGACAGCCGGCGCGACGACGCGGCGCGCATAGCGCCCGAAGGCAAGCAGCAGCAGGAATGCCGCGGCCAGCACCAGCACCGTCGCAGACCCGGGAATGATCGGCCGGCCGATGTTCTCCAGCCCGAACTGCAGGAGCGCCACGCCGACGCCCACCATCAGGAATCCCGGGACATCGAAACGTTGCACCGCCTCGCCATGGAAGTCGTCGACGAAGCGCAGCGCGGCCAAGATCCCCAGGCAGCCGAAAGGCACGTTGACATAGAATATCCAGCGCCACGACGCGTAGGTGGTGAGCAGGCCGCCCAGCAGCGGCCCGATGATCGGCCCCATGATGGCCGGCAGGGTCGTGTAGGTCATGGCGGTGATCAGGCCGCTGCGCGGAAAGCTGCGCAGCAGGATCAGCCGGCCGACCGGCGTCATCATGGCGCCGCCAAGCCCCTGCAAGGCACGCATCGCCAGCAGCATGCCGAAACTGTCGGCCACGCCGCACAGTGCCGAGCCCAGGGTGAAGGTGAAAAGCGCCAGCGCGAACACCCTGCGTGCGCCGAACCTGTCGGCAAACCAGCCGCTGACGGGAATGAACACGGCGAGCGTCAGGATATAGGTGGTGATCGCAAGGTTCAGCCGGACCGGCGTCGTGTCGAGGCTTTGCGCTATTGCCGGGATCGCGGTGGTGATGATGGTGGAATCGAGCTGCTCCATCAAAAACGCGATGGCGACAATGATCGGGATGATCAGCCTGAGCCTCGGGTCGCGCTCGGTGGCAAATTGGGGCTGTTCCAATGCTCTGGTCAATTCCGTCATACAGCTGGCTTATAGGCTCTGGCCAAAGTGGCGCATCCCGGTTCAAAGGCAAGATTGCCTTGCCGGCCACCCGGGCCTCATCGCAGGCGGTCTTATGGTCCGGCAAATAGACGAGCGGTAGTCATTTCCAGATCGCGGGAAGTCAACAAATCTTGACCGGCACCACGAAGTGACGCGGACGAGACACTGCCCGTTTCAGCGAACGGCGTCCCGATTTCGTGAAGGAACATGTACATCGAGGCGCGCGTTCTTTTCGATATGTCTCGAATGAAAAGGAGACATGCTCATGAGAAAGCCAAGCGTATTTCTCTGTTCCATCGTGTTGACGTTGGCGACGAGCGCTGTCTCGTTTGCCACAGTCGCCGATGCCGCCGTTGTCAGGCACCACTATGTCCGCGTCACCACCGTCCGCAATGGCCATACGCACGCCGCTAACCGCGGACGCGGACACCATTACGGTTGGGCCGGTAGCGGTTGGACCGCCGACAATTCGACCGACAACAGCGACTGGATGGGCAGCTACTACAATGGCTACGGCAGTTACCGTGGGTATGCCGGCGACTTTTGCGGAACCATCGCATGGACGCTCGAGATATGCAGTCCCCACGGCCCCTGATTCCTGACCGCAGGTGAAGCCAACGAAGGTTGCATTTACGCCATTTCGGGGCGTCTTGACGCCTCGCGGATCGCCTTGTGCACGCCGCGCTGCAAATCCATGAAGGCGGGGGTCTCCATCACCTCTTCCCGGCGCGGACGCTCAATGTCGACATTGAAGGTCTGCATGATGCGTCCCGGGCCGATCCCCATGACGACGATGCGATCCGAGAGGTAGACGGCCTCCTCGACGTCATGCGTGACGAAGAGCACGGTGAGACGATGCTCTTCCCAGATCTGGGTCAGGAGCTCCTGCATCTGGTGCCGGGTCAAGGCATCGAGCGCGCCGAAGGGCTCATCCATCAGCAGCATCTTCGGCCGATAGGAGAGCGCGCGCGCGATGGCGACGCGCTGCTTCATGCCGCCCGACAGTTCGGACGGGAAGCGATCGGCACTCTGCGACAGCTTGACGAGGTCGAGATGCTCGAGCGCGATCTCGCGGCAGGCGGCGCGATCATAGCCGGCAGCCTTGAGGGCGAACTCGATGTTCTGCCGCGCCGTCAGCCAGGGAAGCAGCGTATAGGACTGGAAGACGACACCACGGTCGAGACCCGGTTGCAGGATCGGCGCGCCATCGATGCTGAGATCACCGGCGTCGAAATCCTGCAGCCCCGCCACGATCGACAGCAGCGTGCTCTTGCCGCAGCCCGACGTGCCGACGAGGGAGACGAACTCGTTGTCGGCAAGGTCGAGATTGATGTCCCGCAGCACTTGTGTGCGCCGCTCGCCGGTGCCGAAGCTCTTGTCGAGGCCGGCGATGCGCAATTTGGGAACAGTCATCGGCGGTTCCTCATTGCGGGTGGCCTTCCTGCCGGAACAGCACCTTCTCCAATGCCTTCATGACCTGGTCGGTGATGAGGCCGAGTACGCCCAGCAGCAGGATGTAGCCGATGATGGTGTTTGTCTGGAAATAGCGCTGCGACACGGTGATGCGATAGCCGAGGCCGGATGTCGCCGCGACGAGCTCGGCCAGAACCAGCCAGGTCCATGCCCAGCCGAGGCTGATGCGCAGCGTGTCCCAGATGCCCGGCAAGGCGCTGGGCACGACGATGCGCGTCAGGATCTTGCGGTCCGGCAAGCCGAGCGTACGCCCCAGGCCGATAAAGTCGGTAGGAACCCGTTTCACATTGTCCATGACCATCAGCACCTGCTGGAAGAAGGTGCCGATGAAGATGATCAGGAATTTCTGGGTATCGCCGGTACCGGCCCACAGGATGGAGAGCGGCACGAAGGCGACAACCGGCATATAGCGGATGAAATCCACCAGCGGTTCGATGGCCGCCTCCCAGGAGCGGAAACTGCCGATCAGCACGCCGATCGGGATGGACAGTGCCGAGGCCAGGAGAAAGCCGATGGAAATGCGGTACATCGAGGCCCTGAGGTCCAGCCACAAGGTGCCGTCGGCCGCGAGCTTGGCGATCTGGGTCGCGACGCTGCCCGGCGACGGCAGGAAGATGGGCTTCACCCACCCCAGCCCGGTCGCCGCCCACCAGGCGAGCCCCAGGCCGACGAAGACGGCCACCGCTATCGCCAGGAAACGCGACCGGGCGATCGGCACGCCGATCCCGGAGGATCGGCGACGCCTCGCCGGTTTCGCGGCGGGCGCCGGCGCCGGGCGGGCCAAACCGGTTTTCGCGGGAGGCTCCCCGGACATCTGCGCTACCACCGCGATCCGAATCTCGTCATTGCGCCGCCTTGACGAAGGCCGGGTCGATCATCTGCTCCGGCGTCACATCGGCCTGAAGCAGCTTGGCATTCTTGGCCGCCGCTTCGACATCGGCGAATGTCTTGGTGGTGAAGTCGCCGGTGAGCGCCGTCTTGTTTTCGGCCAGGGAATAGTAGCGCACGCCGTCGAAGGCGGTGTTGAGGTCCTTGACGTCGGAACCGACGGCCTTGGCGATGATGGCGCGACCGCCAGAGGTGTCGGCTTTGTAGTCCTTGAGCGCGGCGTCCCAGCTCTTGATCATCGCCAGCACCTGGCCAGGCCGAGATTTGATCACCTCGTCGCGCACCACCAGCACGTCGCTGATCAGGCCGGGATCCTCGCCGGCGGTGAACAGCAGCTTGATGTCCTTGTTCTGCGCCATGGCGACAGTGAGGTACGGCTCGTAGGTGACTGCGACCGGCACCTGGCCCGCGATCAAGGCGCTGCCGGCGTCGGCGGCAGGCATCGGAACCGGCTGGATATCGGCGACCGACATGCCGTTCCTGGCGAGCGCGTATTTGAGCAGGATGTCGCTCGTCGTACCTTCCTCGAAAGCGACCTGCTTGCCCTTGAGATCGGCGATGGAGGTGACGTCCTTGCCGGCGACGATGGCGTCTGCCGTCATGGAGACATCGAGCAGCAGCACGATCTTCACCGGCAGGCCGGCCGCAACCATGCCCATCGCTGTGTGAGTGGCGATGTTGGCGGCGTCGAGCTGGCCGCTTGCGAGCGCGGCGTTGATATCCTTGTCCTCGGCGAAATTGACGATCTGGACGTCCGACAGGCCGTTCGTCTTGAACAGGCCCTTGGCCTCGGCGACATGCCACTGGCCATATCCAAGCCAGGGCTCGATGCCGATCTTGAACGCGCCGGCCTCGGGCGTCGTGGGAATGGCCGCATCGGCCGCGTGGGCCGCCGGGGCAGCGGTGAGCCCGACGGCAATGGCCATCACCAATGCACGAAATTGTCCTGCTAGATTGAGCGTCATCTTTCGTTCCCCTTGATGATCAGACCGCTTTTTTACCCAGGCATCCGGTCTGGTGAGACTGCGGGGTTCTGCTCTTGCGGCACTGTGCCTCGGCGTCTTGCCCGCCACTTCATGGTTGAAGCGCTGACATATTTCAGCGTCAGCGGCAGCGGATGTCAAGGCGGAAATACATACATGCATATACAAGTTGGGGTGACTCAAATTTTGCATTGATCCGGCGAGTGCCCAGCCCGACTACTCATGCTTTCAGGATCCGATCAGATCGAGAAAAACCGGTCATCCGGTCGGTTTCGCCATCTGGCTCGACCATCCCTTGCGGGTGGAACTCGAGCGTCGCGGCATGCTGCCGGTGGATTGGCGAGCAATGCTGCGATCAGGACTTTTCCTGTCGCCGTGAAACCTCGGCTTGCATTGGCTCGTCGACTTCAGCTTGCCCTGGAAGGCGAGTAGCGGCTGCCCAGCGAGTAACGGCTGCCGGCATAGGTCAGCTTGCTGATCGTGGCCACGACTGCCCCCGTCCATGTCCGGCGATGCAGGAGAAGGCAGCAACTGCCGACATCGATGCCGAGATGCTGCGCCGTCTCCTTGTCGGCCGGGATGGCGGAGATGATATGCTCGACCTCGGTTACCGGGGTCTTCTGCATGAGGTAGTCGTAGGTCGCCGTCTTGGTGAAGTCCTGCTTGTCATAGTCGGGGATCAGGCCCGGATTGACGAAGCGCTCCTCCAGCTGCACCGGCAGGTCGTTCTCGAAATTGACGACGACGGAGTGAAAGATCGAAACCCGCTTCGCAAAGTCGAACGACAGCGCCAGTTCCTTGGTCGGCATGATGGTTTCGAGGACGAGGACTTCGGAGCGATGCCTGTTGCCGCGCTCGACGATCTCGGCGGCGATGTTGTTGATCTCGATCAGCGTCGACTGTGGCCGGGGTGGCGCGATGAACGTGCCGACACCTTGCAGCCGGATCAGAAATCCCGCAGCGGTCAGTTCCCGCAGAGCCCGGTGAACCGTCATCCGCGACACACCCAGCGAAACCACCAGCTCGTTCTCGGACGGCAGCTTGCGATCCTTGCCCCATTTGCCCGTCCCGATGTTGGTCAGGATGTAGTCCTTCACCTTCTCGTAAAGGGGGCTCGCCGTATCGGGCAAATCGATCATTTCAAAAATCCTTTCCGGCAGGTTGCCGCATGCGGATGATTGTTTTCAAGCCATCGCTCTGCCCGGCCAGCAGCCGCTCATAGGCGGCTGGAATGTCGTCCAGGCCGATCTCACGGTCGACCAGGGCCAGCAGCGGTTCACTCAGTTCACCCAGCATCCGCACGGCCTCGGGCAATTCGTCGGCGAAGGCATGACATCCCAGCAATGCGATCTCGCGTTCGACCAGAACATTGGGGTCGATGTCGAGCCGGCCATGGAAGATGCCGACCATCGCCACCGCGCCGCCGGGATCGAGAACGCCGAGCAACTGGTTGAATGCCGCGATGCTGCCGGTCGCCTCGACGGCCGCCAGCAGCGGGGCATTGGCGGTCGCGGCTGCAATGGCATCGCGGTCGAGATCGACGATGGTGGCGCCGGTCACCCGCGCCACGCGGGCACAACGTGCCTGGTTACGGTCGGCGACAAGCACGGTGCCGGCGAAGGTTCGGGAGAGCAGCAGCGCGGCAAGACCACCGATCGGGCCGCAACCGACGACAAGCACCGCGCCCGCCATCTTCGGCAGACGCCGCACCGCGTGCAGCGCGACCGCGAGCGGCTCGGCCATGGCAGCGACCCGTTCGTCAAGACCGGCGTCGATCACATGCAGCAGACGTGCGGGCAACACCGCCTGTTCGGCAAAGCCGCCATCGCAGATTTCGCCGATGAAGCCCAGCGAGGTGCAGAGATGCCGCCTGCCGGCACGGCATTGCGCGCAATCCCCGCACCAGAAACGGGAATCGGCAACCACCCTGTCGCCGAGGGCGACGGCATCGACGCCTTCGCCCAGCGCGATCACCGTGCCGGTCAGTTCATGGCCCGCCGTCGAGGGCGATTGGCTTATCCATTGGCCGGTGCGGAAATTATGCAAGTCCGAACCGCAGATGCCGGCGGCATCGACCCTGAGCTTAACCCAGCCCGCATCCGGAACGCCCGGCGCGGCGATGTCCTCGACACGCAGATCGCCCGGTCCATAAAGTCGAGCCGCCTTCATCGCGATCGACTTTCTTCAGCCGGCGAGATAGCGGTCGCGGATTTCCGAGACCGCGTTTTCGTGCGAGCTGAAGCCCTCGTAGCGGGCGAGCCTGCGGGCGTGCAGCGCCAACTCCGGATAGGCGGCGGAGGTGACGTAGCCGACCGACGAGCGCTTGACGAAATCCGTCACCGAAAGCGGCCCATAGGTTCGCGCCCAGCGGCTGGTCGGCAGCACGGCATTCGGCCCGAGGACGAAGTTGGCAAGGGTCACCGGCGTATGCGGACCCATGAGGATTTCGGCCGCCTCGGTGATGTGCCCGAGATGCGCGAACGGCTCCTTCGACAGGATTTCCAGATGTTCGGGCGCGTAGTCGTTGATGAAGCGATAGCTTTCTTCCAGCGACGCGGTCAGCACGATGCCGCCGCGCTCTCCCGTCAGCACCGCGCGCGAGAATTCCACGCGCTGCTCGGTCATCCGCGACCAGTGGTCGGGAAGTGCAGCAAGTGCCGCCTCGGCAACCTTGCGGCTGTGCGTCACCAGATAGGCCGAGGAATCCGGCCCGTGCTCGGCCTCGATCAGCAGATCGAGCGCGGCGAGGCCTCCATCGACGCTGTCGTCGGCAAAGATGATGGCTTCGGACGGCCCGGCAGGCAGGCCCGTGTTAATGATCGAGGACAGTACGCTCTTGGCCGCCACCACCCAGGGGCTGCCGGGGCCGACGATCTTGAGCGCCGGGTTCACCGTCTCGGTGCCGTAGGCGACGGCGGCAACGGCTTGCGCGCCACCGCATTTGTAGACGGTGTTCACCCCGGCGAGACGAGCAGCGACAAGCGTGGCCGCATCCACGGAACCGTCCGCTGTCGGTGGCGTCACGATCGCAATCCGCGGCACGCCGGCAATGACAGCCGGAACCGACGTCATCATGGTCACCGACGGAAATGCGCCCTTGCCGCGCGGCACGTAGAGCGCGACCGATGCGATCGGCGTATATCGGTCGCCGGCATAGGCGCCCGGCCGAACTTCCTTGAGCCACATGGTTTCCGGCTTCTGCTCTTCATGAAAATGCCGGATGTTTTCGATGCCGAACCCGATGCTCTCGACGACATCCTTCTCGACCTTGTCGAAGGCAGCGTCGAACTCCGCTTCCGACACTTTCAATTCGCTTTCGGCCACATTGGCCTTGTCGAAGTCCCTGGCGAACCGGATCAGGGCGGCGTCGCCCTCATCCTTTACCGCCTGGATGATCGGGCGGACTTTTTCGACGAAGACCGACAAATCGCCTTCGGCGCGTTTCAGCAGACCGGCCCGCCGGGTGGCATCGAGGGATGACAGATCGTGGAAGCTGATGTCGGACATGGTATTCCCTTCTGTTGAAACGCAATGTGCCGGCCGGTCACATTGCGGAAGACTTTGTTCTCGAACCCGGGCCCGCCGCCTCAGATCGATGCAAGGAAACCGCCATCCACCGGAATGGACTGGCCGGTTATGTAGGCTGCCGCATCCGAGGCGAGGAACACAGCGACGCCGTGCAGGTCGCGCAGATCGCCGAAACGATGCTGCGGGATCTTGGCGAGCATGGATTGCCGCCACGCCTCGTTGTCGTAGAACACCTCCGTCATCGCCGTCCTGAAATAGCCCGGGGCGATGGCGTTGACCCGGATGCCAAGCTCCGCCCATTCCGCTGCCAGCGCCCGAGTCATGCCGAGCAGGCCAGACTTCGACGAGCCGTACGGCACCGCCGTTGGAATGCCGACTTCTGAAGTCAGCGAGCAGAGATTGATGATGGCACCGGGCCGGCCAGCATCCCGCATCTGCCGCGCCGCCGCCTGGGCGCAGAAGAACGCCCCCTTGAGGTTGGTGTCGACGATCCGGTCCCACAGCGCCTCGTCGACATCGAGCGAGGGCCGGACCTCTTCCACCCCGGCGTTGTTGACGAGAATGTCGAGGCCACCAAGCAGGTGGGCTGCCTCGGCGGCAGCCGCGCGGCACTGGCCGACATCGGTCACGTCAAGGGCAATGACATGCGCGACTCCGCCGGCCGCGCGGATGGCCGCCGCCGTCTCATCAAGCGAGTCCAGGCTACGCGCCGTGACCGCGACGTCGGCGCCGGCCGCGCTCAGCGCCTCGGCGATGCTGCGCCCAATGCCACGGCTGGCGCCGGTGACAAACGCCTTCCTACCCGAGAGGTCGAAAAGAGAAGCGTTGCGCATATGATCCTCCTTGGCCGCTCCGGTTGCGCAGCACAGAGAATATCAGATCAACTTACATATACAAGCATATACAAATTTGCCTCTGGCGAGATAGGGGTGACGTTATCCGCCGCAAGCGCGATCGCATAGTTGGCTCTCCCGTACGAGATGCCACGGGCGGCGATTGTTCGAGGTTTGTCCAAGACAATAGTCGGCCGGCGATGGGGAAGACCAACATGTCCAAAGCTGTGATTTCCGAAAGCCATGCAGAATTTCCTGGCGTACCCGACAAAAAAGTCTGGGTCTGCCGCGCGTGCCAGATATCAGGCAATTGAAAGCCGGTTGCCCATCAAGCTCGCCGCCCTATCGTGAGTGCCCGTCATATGCTGGAAAGCAGTCCGCCCAGGAGCCTCTATCGCGAAACGGCTGGCGGCGCCGGCAATTACCCCGTCCTTGTCGGCCCACAGCGGGCGAGGGTCGCCATCGTTGGCGGTGGCTTCACGGGCCTGTCCACCGCCTTTCATCTGGCGGAAGCCGGCGACGATGTTTGTGTGCTCGAGGCCCATCAGCCGGGCTGGGGGGCGTCGGGCAGGAATGGCGGCCAAGGCTGGAACGGCCGGGTCGCGATCACCAATACCATCTCCCGCATTTTCACGAGCCGGAAGACAGCATCCTGATCTGCCTTGGCTACAACGGTCGTGGCGTCGCCACGGCCTCGGCGATGGGCAATGCGCTAGCAAATCGCCTTCGCGGCGATGCGACCACTCCCTTCCCGATGCCGATATCAGGGCTCAAGCCAATTCGGTTCCATCGCTTCTGGCCGCTTGGCGTCAAGGCGGCGATCCTTTCGGGCCGGGTGAAGGACCGGTTCGGCCTCTGACGAGAAGGGTCCGCGGCTATGCTCCGGCTTCAGCGTCAGACAATCTTCGGGCGTGCCATCTCAGATGGTCGCCCATGAATGTCGAAATGAAGAAATACGAGTGATCGTAGCCGTCCTGCATGCGCAGCGTCAGCGCAATGCCGGCCTTGGCGCATGCCGCTTCCAGCAGCCAAGGCCTCAGCCCGTCATCGAGAAATCCATCCGATGTCCCTTGGTCGACGAAAAGCTCCGGGAAGCGGTGACCATCCTCGATGAGCAAGGTGGCATCGTAGCCCCGCCATGATTTCTCGTCCGCACCGAGATATTTTTCGAAGGCCGGCTTCGACCAGCCGGCGGTGCTGGGTTGCACGATCGGCGCGAAGGCCGAGCAGCTCTTGAAGCGTTCGGGATTCTTCAGCGCGATGGTCAATGCGCCATGTCCACCCATCGAGTGGCCGAAGATCGCCTGACGCGTCATGTCGGCCGGAAACTCCTGCGCGATCAGCGCCGGCAATTCCTCGGTAACATAGGAATACATGCGATAATTACTGGCATGGGGTTCCTGCGTGGCGTCGACATAGAAACCGGCGCCGCTGCCGAACTGCCAATTGTCCTTCTCGTCGGGAATATCGGTGCCTCGGGGGCTGGTGTCGGGACAGACGACGACCAGGCCGAGTTCGGCGGCCGTGCGCCTGTACTCCCCCTTGTCCATGACATTGGCGTGGGTGCAGGTAAGGCCGGAGAGATACCATACGACAGGGCAAGGTTTTTCGCGGGCCTGTGGCGGCACGAAGACGGCAAAAGTCATGTCGCAGCCGCAGACATCCGAAGCGTGGGAATAGACGCCCTGCACGCCGCCATGCGACCTGGCAGCGGAGATGATTTTCATCCGGTCCGACATGTGTTTCTTCTCCGCCAATGTTGATTCACCGCCGCTTGTCTACGGCATCGGCTAGGACCACGGCAACCTCGACGGATTGGGCTTTGGATGTCGGGCCAGGTTCGATCGGCGTCGGCCATCGCCATCGAAATCGGTAGCCCGCATATCCTGGCAGCCGATGCGACTATTGGCGAAAAGGGATGGCCATCACCCTTTGTTCGGAACCGGATCGCCCGGCGGCTGTTTCCGTTCAGGCAAGCACGGAGGAAGCCATGGCACGCGACAAGACCGAATATGAAACCGGCGCGCGGAAATATCCCGCGAGGACCGGCCCGGATCCGAGCGATGATTTCTCGCTCGATGCGGCCGGCAACAAGCCGCCGGCAGGCGGAATGGGCCTCACGCGACCAGCGGATCAGACAAGTGGAGAAACACATCAGTCCGAAGGACGGAACCCACCTGGCCAGGCGACGCCCGGCCCCGCAAAAGGGAAGGCATCCGGCGCGGGCTCCGAACATTCGAAGGACGCGAAGTCCCCAAGATCGGGCGCCAGCCCGGCGCCTATGTCAAAGACTGACGCGCTTTAGCGTCGCGCAAACCTTTTGGTCTGCCGCGCGTTGAACTTTCTTCAACCGAGGAGACGACCATGGAGACGAAATCCCAGACCGCCGGTGAAGCCGCCAAGCAGCGCCATATCCAGCGTGGCATCGATGCCAAGGACAAATCGAAGAGCAACGGCAAGGCGCAGCATGCCATGCAGGCAGGCGCGCGCGTCTATCCCGAGCCGCCCTTCCCCAAGCAACATCAGGCGAAACCCGGGCATGAGGCGGCGGTCGAACCTGCCCCGCTCTACGATGCACCCTACTATCTCGGATCAAGGAAACTCGAAGGGAAGGTGGCTCTCGTCACAGGCGGCGATTCCGGCATCGGTCGCGCGGTGGCGGTATTGTTCGCCCGCGAACGCGCCGATATCGCGATCGTCTACCTGGCCGAGGACAGGGACGCCGAAGAGACAAGATCCGCCGTCGAAAAAGAAGGGCGACGCTGCATCCTGATCAAGGCCGACGTCAGCGAACGTCAGGATTGCCAAAAAGCCGTGGCGGCCGCGGTCGAAACCTTCGGCCGCATCGACGTGCTGGTCAACAACGCCGCATTCCAGATCCATTCAAGCGACTTCAGCGACCTGACCGAAGACCATTTCGACACCACGCTGAAGACCAATCTCTACGGCTATTTCCATATGGCACAGGAAGCGGTGCCACACATGAAGCCGGGCTCGGCGATCGTCAACACCGGTTCGGTTACCGGCATAGACGGCTCGAAGCAACTGGTCGACTATTCGATGACCAAGGGCGGCATCCACGCCTTCACGCGTGCGCTTTCGGGCAACCTCATCGCCAAGGGTATCAGGGTGAACGCGGTCGCGCCTGGCCCGGTGTGGACGCCGCTCAATCCATCGGACAAGGAAGCAGGCGACGTCTCGAAATTCGGCGCGGACACGCCGATGAAACGGCCGGCACAACCGGAGGAACTGGCTCCGGCCTATGTGTTCCTCGCTTCCCCGCATTGCTCGAGTTACATCACCGGCGAAATCCTGCCGATCGTCGGCGGCTACTGAGGTCATCGCAATGTATTTCATTGCCTTGGCGACCGACTATGACGGGACGCTCGCGCATGACGGGGCTGTCTCCAGGAAGACGCTGGCCGCGCTGGAGCGGTTCAAGAAAAGCGGCCGCAAACTGCTTCTGGTCACCGGACGCGAGTTGCCCGACCTCAAGCGCGTATTTCCCGACGTCCGCCTGTTCGACAAGGTCGTCGCCGAGAACGGCGCCCTGATCTACACCCCGGCGAGCGAGGAGGAGCGGGTGATCTCGCCGTCGCCGGAGCCCAAATTCGTCGCCAGACTGAAAAAGCAGGGGGTGAAGCCGCTTTCGGTGGGACGGTCGATCGTCGCCACCTGGGAACCACATCAGGCGACCGTGCTCGAAGTCATCAAGAAGATGGGGCTCGAGGTCGAAATCATCTTCAACAAGGGCGCGGTGATGGTCCTGCCGAGCGGCGTCAACAAAGCCACTGGGCTGGCGGCCGCACTCGAGGACCTTCATTTGTCGCCGCACAATGTGGTGGGTATCGGCGACGCCGAGAACGATCATGCCTTTCTGCAGGCCTGCGGCTGCAGCGTTGCGGTCGACAATGCCATTCCCGCGGTCAAAGGCACCGCAAACCTTGTCACGCGCGGCGCACGCGGCAAAGGCGTCGAGGAATTGATCGCCAAGCTGATCGAGCGCGACCATGGGATCGTGGCAAAGCGTCATGACGGCATTGTTCTCGGATCGGCCGGTGGCGACGACATCTATCTGTCGCCGACCGAAAGCGTGCTCATCGCCGGCAGTTCGGGCATCGGCAAATCCACCCTGGCCACCGCGCTGACGGAACGCTTTGTCGAGAGCCGATTTCAGTTTTGCGTCTTCGACCCCGAGGGCGACTATGATGGCCTCGAGGATGCGGTTCGGCTGGGGGACGGATCGAGCGCGCCGACAAAGGCGCAGGTGCTGGATTTGATCGCCAAGGCCGACAGCAATGTCGTCGTCAACGGGCTGGCGCTGCGTGTCGATGAACGGCCTGACTTCTTTGCCGATCTGCTGCCTGGCCTTGGCAGCTTCCGCCGCCGCACCGCAAGACCGCATTGGCTGGTCATCGACGAAGCGCACCATCTTCTTCCGAAGCGGCGCGACGACACGCGCTCCGTGCTCTCCCTGGAACTGCCGGGCACGATCCTGATCACCGTCCATCCCGAGGCGATTTCGACCGACGCCCTGCGCCTGGTTACGGCCGTCATCGCCCTTGGCCCGAAGGCGAAGGACGTGGTGAAGACGTTCTGCCATGAGACCGGCATCGAGCCGCCGAAGAACATTCCCAACCCCAAGGGCGACCGGGTTCTGTTCTGGCGGCCGCAACTGCGCAAGAAGCTCATGACGGTCAAGGTGATCGAACCTCGTCAGTCTCTCAAGCGCCACAGCCGCAAATATGCCGAGGGCCAGCTCGACGAGACCGGCAGCTTCTATTTCCGCGGTCCCGACGATGCGATGAACCTCAGGGCCCATAATCTGATGATCTTTGCCCAGATGGCCGAAGGCATAGACGACAAGACCTGGGAGTTCCATCTGCGCGCGGGCGACTATTCGAAATGGTTCCGCCAGCAGATCAGGGACAGGGACCTCGCCCGCGAAACCGCCGAGGCGGAAAAGGACAGGAAGCTTTCGGCGGAAGCGAGCCGCAAACGGGTGCTCGACGCCGTTCGGCGGCGCTACACCGCACCCGCGACGGCGCCTGAGGAATAGCAGCCGGTTCGCCGACCGCCATTGGAACCCGGGCGCCGACTTGACGTTCAACCTCCATCGAGAAGGAGAAACGATCATGCCACGAGGCGAGAAATCCAAATACACCGACAAGCAGGAACGCAAGGCCGACCATATTGCCGAAGGCTATGAGAAGCGTGGCGTGTCCGACAAGGAAGCCGAGCGACGCGCATGGGCGACGGTCAACAAGGACGATGGTGGCGGCAAGAAAGAAGGCGGCTCCGGGCGCGGCAAGCACACCGGTAATCCAGCAGCGCACAAGGGCGGCAAGAGCGGCGGAAAGGCGTCCGCTTCCCGATCGGCCGCGAGCCGGTCCGAATCGGCAAAGAAGGCGGCGGCGACGCGCAAGAGGAACGCGGAACACCACGCCCACTGAACGGCCTCGAGGATCGGAACACCGGCATGAAATCGCGACTCGTCAACGAGGCCAATGGCCAGCGGACATTTGTCGTGGTGCTCGACCCGGGCGAGGAGGCATTTTCGGCGCTGACCAGCTTCACGGTCGAGCAGACGATCGGCAGCGCGTCGCTGACTGCGATCGGCGCGTTCCAACGGGCCACTGTCGGCTGGTTCGACCTGCAGGCGAAGAGCTATCGAAAGATCGCGGTCGACGAACAATGCGAGGTCCTGAGCGCGATCGGTGATGTCGCGACCGGGGATGATGGCAAGCCAAGCCTTCATGTCCACGCGGTGCTTGGCTTGAGCGACGGCACGACCAGGGGCGGTCATCTGCTCGAAGGCACCGTTCGGCCGACATTGGAAATCACCGTGGTGGAAGCACCGGATCACCTGCGCCGCCGCAAGCGTGCCGAATTCGGTGTGGCTTTGATCGATCTCGGCGCCTGAACCTGCCGCGGCGGGAGCGATGGTAAAGCCAATGACGGACAGGTTTGCCCTACCCCTGGACACACCTCCCATGGAGGCCAGGGCCGCCGATGTCCTGCCGGAAGGCGAAGACCTTTGGCAATACGAGCCCAAATGGGACGGGTTTCGCTGCCTTGCCTTCAAGGGCGACACGGATGTCGACTTGCGGGCCAAGTCCGGCAAACCCCTCGGCCGCTATTTCCCGGAACTCGTCGCCATGCTGCAGCAGGTCGAGGCCCGAGGATTCGTCGTCGATGGCGAGATCGTCATCGAACTCGAAGGCCAGCTTTCCTTCGACGCGCTGCAGATGCGGCTTCACCCGGCCGAAAGCCGCATTCGCAAGCTGAGCGCGCAAACGCCTGCCCGGCTGATCCTGTTCGACATGCCGGCCGCGCCTGGCGGGACGATCCTGCTTGCCGAGCCGTTGTCGCGACGCCGCCGGGCGGTCGAGGGCTTCGTTCGGGATTGCGCCAAACCCGGCTTGCGGCTCTCGCCCAGCGCGACCGATCCGGTGGCCGCCAGGCGCTGGCTTGAAGGGGCCGGTCATGGCCCCACCGACGGCGTGGTCGCCAAATTGCTGGCCGATCCCTACCGGCCGGGTGAACGCGCGATGGTCAAGGTCAAACGGTTGCGTACGGCCGACTGCGTGGTTGGCGGATTCCGCTATCTGAGCGGCAGCAAGGAGGTCGGCTCACTCCTGCTCGGCCTCTACGACGAGAGCGGCAAACTCGACCATGTCGGCTTTACCTCGACCATCGGCAGGGATGACCGGGTCAGTGTCACCCGAAAGCTGGAAAAGCTGCGTGGCGGACCGGGCTTCACCGGCAAGGCGCCAAGCGGGCCGAGCCGCTGGAGCACGCAGCGCAGCGGCGAATGGGAGCCACTGCGGCCGGAACTGGTGGTCGAGGTCCGCTTCGACCATGTCACCGGCGACAGGTTCCGGCATGGCACGAAACTGTTGCGCTGGCGGCCGGACAAGGCGCCGCGCCAGTGCACCATGCGGCAGATCGAGTGACGGAGTTCGCGCCGCGGGCGCCTCTTTGCGAAGTCGCTGGAACAACCGTCAGCATAGCAAGTTGTGCCCCAGCTACACCGCAGGTGGGCTTCACACAATCGGAGATGACAATCATGGCGACTGCTAAGAAAGCGGCAACGAAGGGCCTTGAAGCCCTGTTCCTCGACGGGCTGAAGGACATCTATTATGCCGAGAAGAAAATCCTGAAGGCGCTGCCGAAAATGGCGAAGGGCGCCGAATCCGAAGATGTTTCGGCGGCGTTCGAGAAACATCTGCAGGAGACCGAGGGCCAGGTCGACCGCCTCGAACAGGTCTTCGAGCTTCTCGACAAGCCGGCCCGAGGCAAGACCTGTCCGGCCATCGACGGCATCATCGAGGAGGGTTCGGAAGTCCTCCAGGACTATAAGGGCGACCCCGCGCTGGA
Source organism: Mesorhizobium sp. ESP7-2 (assembly GCF_020164715.1). Lineage (NCBI taxonomy): Bacteria > Pseudomonadati > Pseudomonadota > Alphaproteobacteria > Hyphomicrobiales > Phyllobacteriaceae > Mesorhizobium > Mesorhizobium sp. ESP7-2. The sequence goes on along the minus strand of NZ_JAIUGQ010000014.1, from coordinate 29,466 downwards.
CGCCGGGCTGGTCGGGGCGGCGCAGGCCGTCGAACACTACGAGATCGCGCGGTACGGCACGCTGATCGCCTGGGCCGAACAGCTCGGCAAGAGCGACGTGGTCAAACTCCTCAACCAGACTCTTGAAGAAGAGATGGCGACCGACAAGGCACTTTCCAGCCTTGGCGAGGGCGGCGTCAACGAACGTGCCTTGCAACAGGCCGCCTAGACTCTTTGTTTTCGCGCAATTCCGGACGGAAAACCGCTACGCACTTTTCCTGGAATTGCTTTAGCAGGCGAGCTGTTGCCCCGGGCGCCAGGCGATCCGGGGCAACTCCCCGGATTTCGGAGAACGACGATGAACCCCCGCAAAAGAGAGCAACCGGCAGCGCAGACGGAAGACCCGGCGGAAACTGAAGGTCCCACGGTGGAGCAGCAGGACTGGGACGCGCTCGCAGGCGCGAAAATCCTTCCCGACGACGTCGAGGTGGAAGACGAGGCCGAGGGCGACTTGCCCGAGGAAGATGACGACAACGCCTACCAGGAAAGCGACGAGGCATTGCCCGACGATATCGAGGAGGCGGCTATTTCACGCGATCCGTCAAGGGAAGGCGGCCGCTTCGACGAGGATTGACCCGACGCCGAGCGCAATCCGGTCAGCCGGCCGCATGCATCGGGGGCTCTACATTCTCATCGGGATTGGGTAACGGCACCTCATCGGGCAATTCGTGCGGCTCCGGCTCACCGATCGGCTTGGGCTTCCAGTTGGGAGCAGGCATGGGCACGTCGCGGTTGGGGTCGGGTTCTCTCGGATCGGGCATCAAATCTGTCTCTCTTTGGGCGGACTCTCTTTCGCCGGACGGGCGGCTTGGCTTTGGCCCGCGGCATACATGCAAAGCCCATCCCGAGCGCTCGGGACGGGCTCTGTGCCACGCGGGTTGGCTAGCGATTCTTGTGGCTCTGCTCGCCGGCTTTCACATGCTGTTCATGGGTTCCGCCGCGCATGCCGGAGCTGTCGCCTTGCTGGCGCTGGTTGCCACCGGCCGCCTGCTGCTGACGGTTCTTGTCGTCCATGTTCTTGTGGCTTTGCTGGCCCGCTTTCACATGTTGCTCATGGCTACCACCTTGATTGGGCATTCTTCTTCTCCTTTGAGTTGTCGAGGCGAACGGCCGCCTCGGGGGTCAAAGAACCTGGCGGCCCGGATGTTCCCTCACGTAATATTTCGTGAATCGTGCCGCCGAAGCGTACCCGTCAATCCCGTAGTGCCACGCCGGTTGGAGGGCAGCCAGGCTTCAACAGGGAATCATACCGGCGCAGGAATTTGCGCAGCGGCAGCTCGAACCGAATGTACATCCGCCAACCAAAAAGAACTGATGTGGCTGTGCCGATCACGATGATGAGGTCGGGAGGAATCGGAAAAGCGGTCCACACCATCAGAAGCAGCGTTATCGGCAGAGTGTGGATCAGATAAAGCATATAGGAGGCATCGCCGAGAACCGTCCATGCGCTCGGCTGTGCGTCGATCTGCATCGTGCCGAAGACGATCATCGCAGCCGGGAGACCGTAGACCAGCACGCGCTGGAAGCCGTTGTCGCCGGCAAGGAACTCCATCGTTCCCCCTTGCGGCGCCATCCCAATGAACCCGACAGCTATCATCGCCCCGGCGCCTATCGGCAGGCACCACACCGCCAATTTCCACTTAGGTGCATAGGCGAGAGCGACGCCAAAGCCGAATTCGATGATCAGCGGGTTGCCAAGAAACTGCAGCACCGGACCCGCCGAGCGAAATATCATTGCGAGGCCGAAGATGCCGATGAGACCCAATAGCAGGCGCCTGTCGACGAGAATGACGGTTGCGGCGGCGTAGAACAGCATTTCGAAGCACAGTGTCCAGGCCGCGGGCAGTGCTGGTGCGGTCATTTGATCCGTAGCGGGCCAAAGCAAGAGTGTCGCCACCGCGTCCCGCCAGCCGAAGCCGGTTTTGTAGGCGACGATCGCATAGGGGATGCTGACCAGCAGGTAGAGCGGAACAATGCGCCGGAATCGTCTCCAGGCGAAAGATCGCCAAGTCAGGCCAGGCGCGGTCTTGGCAATAATCACCCCTGATATGACAAAAAAGATGTCTACCCCGGCGAAGCCGACCACTTGAAAATCGTGAGGTAATAGCCCGTTGGATCCGGTCACCTTGACGGCAGTCTGCGCCGCGTGGACATATACCACCATCAGCGCGGCAACGAAGCGAAGTACTTGCAAGGACCAGATCAACAGGGCGAGTCCTGATTATTGGCCGCCAGAGTTTGGTATGGCTCCGCCAAGGAGCCGCGGCAAGAGCATGGGGACGCGCCTGACGTAATCGTCGTACTCTGGGAAGGTTTTCTGAAGGATAGACTCTTCATTTTTCGCGCGTCTATACTGCAAAAGAAACTGAAACGCACCCAGTGTCACCATCAGCATTGAAAAATGCGAAAGGGTCATCCCGAGAACGAATACCCCCTCACAGATGTAAAGCGGATGCCGGACAATCGAATACGGGCCAGTGGTAACCAGGCGACGAGCTGTCGCCATGAGAGAGAAGGAACGGCCCAGCCAATAAAGACAGAAAATCGAACTGGTCGTACCGATGAGGACCAAGCAGAGAGCGGTCACCTGCGCCGCCTCATTTTGCAATGCCGGCGTCAGGCTCAATGCGAGCAGGATCATAAATGTTCCAGCCACCGAGATTACTCTCGGTTCAATTCCCTGCGCGGTTCCCTTTGGCGGAAGGCGGGCGATTGTCATCACAAGCTGCAACAACAGAAACAGGGTCGACGCCAGTTGAGTAACGATTGCGAGCGAAATTACTGAGGCATCCTGACGAAAATAGAGGAACAGAGGTATCGCGCCGGACGTCGCCAAAACCGTCATGGCAAAGATGATGGCAATTCGGCCAAGAAAATCCTCGTTCAACATTTTCATCCCTTCCCCAGCAGTCATTGAAACATCACTTCTGCGCCTCAACAAACAAGGTGTTTGCAAAGAGTTAAGCGCTAAGCCGCCTCAACCTCTGATTAATCTGTCCGGCCTATTGTGGCCAAATGCCAAACCTTCTTTCCGTGCTTCGTTTCCTGGCGCCGATCTCAATTCTGGTTTCTGCCATTGCGATGATCGCGCTCAACCCTCACAGCGCAACGTTTGCGTTTTGGCTGGCGCTGCCCGTGAATGCGGCTGGACGGCCCGCGCTTCGCACGGCAGAGCGGGCTGCCGCCGCTCAGTTAAGCTGATTCAGGATTCCGGAGCTGCTCGCCAACACCACACTTTCGTAGATCACGAGGGCTGTCGTGCAGATCGCCGCGACCGAGATTGGCACGCCGAACGGCACAACGCCTTTGCGGTCGAGATGCTGGACATAGACGCGGAAGGCGCCCGCGGGCAGCAGGAATGGATTTTTCATGCCCGCTGCGGTGATGAGGGCGAAAACCAGTAGCAGCATGGAAAAAACGACGAGGTCTGCGCCGCCGGTCAGAAAAGGGACGACCGCCATCAGCTTGACGTCGCCGGCGCCGATCTTGCGCAAGACCCAGAACGGGAACAAGGCAAGAAACAGAACGAGGCCGGCAGCCGCGCTCAGGCCCATGTCCCACCATGATCCGGATCGGAGCGCCAGCAACAACAGCGATCCCACTCCCAGGCAGAGCAGTAGCAGCACATCGCGATTGGCAATCCTCTGCGTCGTGAAGTCGAGCCACGCAATCCTGGCGAGCAGCGGGATGGCGAGGGCCTTCAACAGCAGCGCTTCGACGAGCAGCATGCTAGCGCTCGATGTTCTGCACGCTCGACGACAGCAGCTTCAGATTGTTGGCTACTGTCGGATCGTTTGGTGCCAGCTCATAAGCCTTGAGAAAATTCGTGCGGGCGTCCTGCAGTTTGCCACGCAGCAGATCGGAATAGCCGACATTGTTGTAGTACTCGGGCGACGGCCCCATCAGCTTGAACGCGCGGCCATAGGCGCGATCGGCGAGGTCGAAGCGGTGGATCCGGTCGCACGAAGCGGCCAATCCCATCCAGGCGCCGCCGTCATTGGGCGCCAGTTGTGTCGCCTTGAAGAACAGCGCGCCGGCATTGCCATAATTTTCCGCGCGGAACTGGTTCTTGGCTTCGGCCACGGCCTGGTCCGAGGCGTAGTATTCGACGTTGCTGACCGTCTTCAATCCATCGAACGCATCGCCGAAGGACGTTACATCGCCTTTCGAGGGTTCATTGGTGCGCACGACACCGCCGGTGGCGTCGGCGCCGTTTGTCTGGCAGCCGGCAAGGGCCGCCATCAACAGACTGGCAGCGACGACGGTTGCGAGGCGCATTGACCCTGTCATTTTTATCCCCCGAGAGTCCTGCAACTCTGTTTTAGAATCAAAGCATATACCCATTTAGAAGAAAACGCCCCTCATGCGGATGATCACCGGCAACATGATGACCATCATGACGACAGGGAAGATGCATAAGCCCAACGGAATCATCATCTTGACAGGCAGCGCATTGGCCTTCTCCTCCGCGCTCAGGATTCTTTGTCCGCGCATCTCGTCGCTATAGACGCGCAGCGCATCCGTCAGGCTGGTGCCGAGCTCTTCCGACTGCCGGAACAGCACGGCGAGCGAGCGCGCCTCTTCCAGCCCGATGCGGTCGGCGAGTTCGCGCAGCGCCTCCCGCAACGGTTTGCCGGCGCGCATTTGCAGGTTCATGATCGCAAGCTGGATGCCCAGCCATTTGTGGGTGCCGGCCAGTTCGGCGCCGACACGCTCGACTGCCGCTTCCAGGCTCATCCCGGCGTCGGCACAGGTGATCATCATGTCCATGAAATCGGGAAACCCGCGACGATAGATCTTTTTTTGGGTGTTCTCGAAGCGATCGAGCAGGATAGCTGGAATCACGATGCAGGCTAATCCAAACAACGCGGAACCGGCAAAGGCCATGAAAGCGGGGAGTTGGGGCGGGAGTATTCGTACAAGGAGCGTATAGGCAGCCAAAAAGCCGATACAGACCGCGCCCAGTCGCGACAAGGTGTAGATGAGCGGAGCACTGGGTTGATAGAACCCGGCGCGAAAGAGCTTCGCCTCGAGCGCATTCGGCTCATTGCGTTCCTTCTCCATCGATCGAAAGTAGGCAGCAACCGGACGTTGCGCCGAGATTTTGAGCAACTGTTCCTGACCCGCGAGCGAGCGGTGGTCGACGATGCCTTCCGACGTCAGGCTCTGGGCAACTAGCTTGCGTGTCTGCAACGCCGGCAAGAAGACAAGCGCGCCGAACAGGAACAGCGACACAGCCGCCACGAACACCGCGGTGGAGACCAGGAAACTCAGTCCCTGAATATTCGATAGCAGGTTTATGGCTCGCTCCTGTCAGAAATCGAAATTGACCATGCGATACATGATGAAGTCACCCAGCAGCGCCCATATTCCGAAGATCAGGAAGACCGGCATGACCAGGGGGTCGTGCCATATCTGGCCGTAATATGCCGGAGCGGCGAGCTGGAGAATCAGGAACATTACGAGCGGAAAGAGCGAGATGATCCACGCGGACACCCGGCCCTCCGACGAAAGCGCCCTGATCTTCATCCTGAGTTTCTGACGTTCGCGCAGAACCGACGAAAGATTGGCCAGGATCTCGGTCAGATTGCCACCCGTCTTCGATTGGATCGACAGCGACACCGACAGCAAATGGAGGCCTTCGAAACCCACGCGCTGGGAAAGCTTCCGCACCGCCTGTTCGATACTCAGTCCGAAGGTGATTTCGTCGGAGACGATGCCGAATTCGGTGCCGAGCGGATCGGGCATTTCGCGCGCGACCAGACCTATGGCCACCGTTGCCGGGTGCCCCGCCCGCAGTGAACGCACGATCATGTCGAGTGCGTTCGGGAGCTGTTTCGCGAATTTCTGGATCCGTTTCCTGCGCGCACGCCGCAGAACGAGAAGTGGCAAGGCAAATCCGGTCACCAGAAAAATCAAGATGCAGGGCAATATGGAATAACGGAGAAGGAATGAGAACAGCAGCGCGATTGCAAGACCTGAGAGCAGGAAAATCGCGGCGAAAGTCAGCGGGTTTCCGGTAACGCCGGATTGGGTATAGAGCCTGTTCAGACCGACCATGCCGAAAAGAAAGTCACCCGTATCTGTCAGGCCACGCTCGCGCAGCAATCCCTGCAAGGCCTTTTCGGCCGGAACCTCATCCGACAATCGCTTCAGCCGCCGATTGATCAGGCCGGCACGGGATCGGCGATCGGCGAAGGAAAGATACAGCGCCTCGCCGGCGAGAATGACGCTCGCGGCCGCGAGCGTGTAAATGAAGTAGAGCAAGGTCTGGCCGGTGGGCATCAGAGCGCCACCTGGGGATTGAAGGCGTCCTTGGCGAAATGGTGCCCGAGTGTCGCCGCTTCCGGGGCAAAACGTGGGCGGACGCCGGTGGCGCGAAATTCCCCGACGATCTGACCGTCAGCCGTCACCTCGCGACGTACGAAGGTGTAGATCTCCTGCATCTGGACGACGTTGCCTTCCATACCGGTAATCTCCGATATCGAGGTCACGCGACGGCCGCCGTCGGAGAGGCGCTGTGTCTGCACGATGACGTCGATGGCGGAAGCAATCTGCGCCCTGATGGACTCATGCGTCATCGGCATTCCTGCCATGCCGACCATCTGCTCAAGGCGCGATATCGCGTCGCGCGGCGTGTTAGCATGGATGGTAGTCATCGAGCCTTCGTGGCCGGTGTTCATGGCCTGCAGCATGTCGAAGGCTTCCTCGCCGCGAACCTCGCCGACGATGATACGGTCGGGACGCATGCGGAGCGCATTCTTGACCAGTTCGCGCTGGCGAACCTCGCCTTTTCCTTCGACACTGGGTGGACGTGTCTCCAGCCGGCCGACATGCGGCTGCTGCAATTGCAGTTCCGCCGCGTCCTCGATGGTGATCAGGCGCTCCCTGGACGGGATGTAGCTCGACAGCGCATTGAGCAAGGTCGTCTTGCCGCTGCCCGTCCCTCCCGAAACGAGGATCGACTTGCGCGCCTGCACGGCGATCCGCAGCAGGTCGACCATCGGCGGTCGGATCGAATTGAGCGCCATCAGGCGTTCGAGTGAATAGGGATTCTTGGAGAATTTCCGGATCGACACCAGCGGGCCGTCGACCGAGATCGGCCGCACCGCGATGTTGACGCGGGAGCCATCTTCCAGCCGGGCGTCGACCATCGGCGCCGATTCATCGACGCGCCGGCCAATGGCCGACACGATCTTGTTGATGACCCGCAGCAGATGCGCCTCGTCACGAAACCGGATTGCCGTCTCTTCAACCAGGCCACGCCGCTCGATGAAGACCCGTTTGTGGGTGTTGATCAGGATATCGGTGATCGTGTCATCCTTGAGCAACGGTTCGATCGGGCCGAGTCCCAGCATCTCGTCGGCGGTCTCGCTGGTAATTTGGTCGAGCTCGCGTGCGTTCAGCGGCACGCTGTGGGTGCGCACGAACTCGCGCACGATCGGACGGATCTCGTTCAGTATCTCGTCCTTGGACGCCGTTTCGAGCGCGGACAGATTGAACCGGTCAATCAAATGGCGATGCAGTTCGACTTTCAGCGTCAGGAAGTCCTCGCCTTGCGGCGCCAGATCCACAATCGCCGGAATTGGCGTTGCAGCGGGAAGTACGCTCGTGATCGACTGGTCGAGCGGCTTTGGCTGTTCAGCCGGCCCTTTGATGAAGCGGCCTAACATGTCGCGCAACTCCGAAATTCACTTGATAGGAAATCACTCCTCGACCCGGAAGTGCGCGAACCGAGGTCCGGCGGATCGTGTCGAAACATAACTGCTTGGTTAGCGGCGGTCATGACAGAGGCACCTGTTGTCGGCCGGGCGAGCGTCGGGCGACGTCCGAGTTTGACTGCAGGGGCGGCCGGACTTGGGCAATCCAGCGGACAAATTGAATTGCAACGGCCGCGACTGCTAATCCCGCCAGCACGTCGACGAGATAGTGCCCGCCCTCGGGAAATGTGGCGAGGATCAGCATCGCGTTCAGAGCGTAGACGGGAAGCGAGATATAGCGGATGCCACGCATTGAATAGGCGAAGATCGCAGCCAGGGTGGAGTGGAAAGAAGGAAACGATACAAGACCTTCGGGATGTTCCAGCAGGAATGGTTTCAGTGTCCGCAGGGCATGAAGCTGCTCAAGGTACCGCACCGAGGCGCCGGGACCAAAGGAACTCAGAATATCCGGCGACGGATGGTAAAACTCAAAGGCCCCTGCCGCCGGCACTGCCATCGTGACCAGGCACATCAAACAACCGGCCACCCCGTAATGCGCGACAAATTCCTCTAGCCGGTGAGATCGAGCGCTCAACGCGAGGATGGCCGGCAGCAGCAACAACTGAATGCTCAAACTGTTGTAGGCGATCGAAAGCACATAATCGATTGATGGGTAGCCGTTGAGCAGCCTCACATAGGCGACCCAGTTGAAGCCCAAGCTTGCGTCGCCCGCAGCCAGATAGCTGTCCAGAAGTGGACGGCTTGTCGCGGTAGCCAAATAGGTAATGAGCAGAAGCACCAGGGAAAACAGGGTTATGGCGGTCAAGGCCATGGCCAGCGCCTGTATCCTGCCAGCGAACTCACTTACCATGTCGCGATAGCGAAAAGGCGTTTTGCGAAGTTGAAGGCGCATCGTTCCAAGGAGCAGCCACAGCAAGGCCATGGGCATCGTCATCGCCACATCGAACCAGATAGATTTATTGAGATACACGGTCGAGAACGGCACCCAGATCAGATTTGTCACCACTACTCCGGCCAACAAGGCTGAAACAAAGGCAACAAGCCGACTTTTCCCAAATTTCGCCATTTCGCATCGGGCCCATCCATGCAGTCGGCGGATAAATGATGTGGCCGCCATCGGATCGATGGCCGAGTCGCCGGCCGAAAGCGACGGGTACGGAAATGCCCGCCCTTCGCTTTCCACCAATCCAAGCATCGGCCGTCCCATCACGCCTCGTTAGCCTTCTCTAAATTTGGAATGCATAAACTAACGGTTAACCACATGCGGGACAAGCGCCCTCGGGTTCGAGGAGAACCAATACTTGCAAGATAGTTAAGATGTGCGCGGAAAAAATATCGTTTTTATTTTTGGTCCCCGCACCGCCAAACATGAGTGGGACAACAAGCTTTGACGCATCCTTCGCCCCTCGGGTGCTCCGACATCGGCATCCATTCCATATCTGGCTATAACCCCTTAGATATAAAGGGGTATGCCTTACCGCTAAAGTAGCTACTGCTTTATTAGGTTGCATGCATAATTATGAACGAATGGTTAAGGACGCTTGAAAAATTAGACGAATCAAGCTCTTGCTGAATTTTAAAACCGCGTCCAACTCCCGAGTTCATGTATTGGGAAGTTAAGGAACCGTTAATCCCGTTTGACTCCGCAATTTCTCGGGACCTAGGATCGAGATGACGGGGGATGCTTGGGTATGGAGTTCATCCTTGGCTCTGTCTCGTCGGGTTCAAACCTCCAAAGGGGAGAAATTGACATGAATAAACTCATGACGATGACCCGGCAGTTCCGCGACGACGAAAACGGCGCTGCCATGGTCGAATACTCAATTCTGATCGGCATCATTGCCGCGGCATCCATCGTTGCGGTTATCGCGATCGGCGGATGGGTCGGCAGCCAGTTCACCGGCCTTTGCGCCAAGCTGAGCGGCAAGGGTCTCGACGCTGCTGGCACCGGCACTGGCGCTTGCAACCCGGCTGGTTGATCAGAAACGCCCTGGATCCGAATCGGCCAGGGAAGGAGGATATGATATGAAGCGTTTTATCAACATAGCCAGGCAGTTCCAAGACGATGAAAACGGCGCTGCCATGGTCGAATACTCAATCCTGATCGGTATCATTGCCGCGGCATCCATCGTTGCGGTCATTGCCATCGGCGGATGGGTCGGCAGCCAATTCACCGGCCTTTGCGCGAAGCTGAACACAAAGGGTGTATCAACCACTGGCGCCGGCACTGGCACCTGCTGACGCTGTAGTCAGCTCTTTGGGCCGGAATCGGCCAAGGAAGGAGGGATAGGCATGAAGCGGTTTATCGACGTAGCCAGGCAGTTCCATGCCGACGAAAACGGCGCTGCCATGGTGGAATACTCGATCCTGATCGGCATCATTGCCGCGGCATCGATCGTTGCGATCATTGCCATCGGCGGATGGGTCGGCAGTCAGTTCACCGGCCTTTGCGCGAACCTGAACACCAAGGGTGTATCCAGCACCGGCGGTGCCGGTGGCACTTGTTAAAAACTTTCTGGGCCGGAATCGCTCGATTTCGGCCCAGGATTCTAGGCTTTGAAGGGGTTGAAATTCGCCCGGCGGGCGATGGTGGGGTGGAAAGATGCGTGTCAATACGCTTATCATGATTGTCCTCGCCGGCGTGTTCGGCGTGCTGGCGGTGGTGCTCGCCAATATCTGGCTGGCCAGCCAGCGCAATGCCATGGCGCGGACGGATGACGTCCCGCGCGATACGGTCGTGGTGGCGGCCGTACCTTTGAAATTCGGTGACACGCTGACATCAGACAAGTTGCGCGAAATCGCCTGGCCCGCGGGCGCGGTTCCGACCGGCGCTTTCAAGACAACGAAAGAAATGCTGGCTGGCGAAGGCATAAAGCAGGCGCTGCAGGCGATCGGCACCAATGAGCCCGTTCTCGCCACCAAGATCACCGGCCCCGGCCAGCGCGCCACGCTCTCGGCGGTGCTTGGCGAAGGCATGAAAGCCGTTTCCATCAGGGTCAACGATGTGCTTGGGGTGGCTGGATTCGTCTTCCCTGGCGACCGCGTCGACGTACTGCTGACGCGCACGACGCGCGGCGACGACGGGGCCGACAAGAGTTTTGTCGACGTGCTGCTGCAAAGCATGAAGGTGCTCGCAGTCGATCAGGTTGCCGATGTGAGCAAGGATAGCCCGACCGTCGTCAAATCGGTGACGCTGGAAGCCAGCACGAAAGATGCACAGAAGCTGACCCTGGCAGCCGGCGCCGGGCAGTTGTCGTTGGCGCTGCGCCAGGCCGCCGCCAGCAAGGGCGAGACGACCGAGCGCGTGACGCTTTCGGACCTGACCGGCGAAACGCCAGAAGACGTCGCCAAGCGACAGGCCGAACTCGACAGGAAAGCAGCCGCGGACGCGCTGGCGGAAGCCGAGCGCAAGCGCGCCGATGACAAGATTACCGGGCTCGCCCAAGCCGTGGAACGCGTTGGCAACAGGCTTGACGAGTTGGGCAAGGTCAAACCCGCTCCGGCCGTGGCATCTGCGCCGGAAGTGCGCGAGGTCGTCAAGGAAGTGGTCAAATATGTGCAGCCGGAACCGCCGAAGAACGTAACCGTGGGCGTATTTCGTGGCGTGAAGCTCGAGACATATGACGTGCCGCGACAACCGTGATAAGCTGCAGCTAATGAAAATGGGCTGCCACAGCAGCGATTGGGGAGACGGGTATGCAGGGGGTTTGGGTAAGGATGGCGGCGGCCGCGTTGTCGTGTCTGGCGGCGCTGTTGCTGTCGAGCCTGGCGGCTGAAGCAGCCGACCGCTTCATCGACGTGTCGAACCCCAGCGTCCATCGTGTTTTCCTGCCGATGTCGCAATCGGTGACAATCCAGGTGAATGCCAATCTCGGCGACATCGTCGTCGGTGACGAGAAGATCGCGGACGCGCAGCCGATGACCGACCGCACGCTCTATGTCATCGGCAAGGGCGCCGGCACCACCACGGTCAACCTGTTCTCGCCCGACAAACGATCGCTCGGTGTCATCCAGATCGAGGTCGGCGTCGACGTCAGCGACATGGCGGCGGCGATCCGCCAGGTTTCGCCAAGGTCGCGCATCGAGATCGGCTCGGTCAACGGCAGGGTGCGGCTTGGCGGCCACGTCAAGGACGGCGCCACGCTGGCGGCCATCATGGAAGTGGCGCAGCAATACGGGCCCGACGCCATCATCAATGCCGTCACCGTCGACGACAGCCAGCAGGTCAATCTCGAAGTGCGCGTGCTCGAAGCGAAGCGCAATGCGGGACGGGATCTCGGCGTCTCGTTCAGAAGCAGGGACAGCAATGCAACTCATTTTGGAACGGGCATCGCAGCCACCACTCCACCCGGAGCAGACCCAGGGACTCTCGTGACCGGCCTGCTGTCGAACACCAATCCCTTCGCGTCGTTAATTACCCAGATAATCGACGCCAATATCAAGGTCGACCTTATCATCGAGGCGCTCGAGGCCAAGGGGGCGGTGCGCACGCTTGCCGAGCCGAACCTCACCACGCTTTCCGGCGAACCCGCCAGTTTCAACGCCGGCGGCCAAGTCCCTGTTCGCAGCGTTACCAAAGATGGCGAGGTGCAGGTCGAGTACAAGCAATTCGGCGTCAATCTTCTGTTCACGCCGATCGTGCTCGCCGATGACAAGATCCACATCCAGCTGGCGCCGGAGGTCAGCGACCTGACCGGCTTTACCACCGCCGGCGACCCGATCTTCACCAACCGCAAATTGTCGACCGTCGTCGAACTGCGCGACGGCCAGAGCTTCGCGGTCGGTGGACTGCTGTCCAGCAAGACCACCAAGCTTCAGAACCAGGTGCCATGGCTCGGCCAGGTGCCTGTCATCGGCACGCTGTTTCGCAATTCGAGCAGCCAGAAGGAAGAGACCGAACTCGTCGTCGTCGTCACGCCGCACATCGTGCGGCCGGTGAAGCCCGGCGAACAGCTGGCGACGCCTTTCGACAAGACACGGCCGGCGAACGACCCGGAGTTCTTCCTGCTCGGCCAGCTCGAAGTGAACAAGGACATGATCCGCAAATACGAAACAGGCGACGGCGTCACCGGCCCCTATGGCCACATGCTGGACTTCAAATCGAAGGACAAGATGCTCTATGTCAAGAAATAGCGCCTTGATCCTCATCCTGTGTGCCGGTCTGCTTTCAGGCTGCGCCGCGGATTATCTGAACCACTACGACACGGTGACCTTGGCCGCCGGCGACACGCAGAAATACAATTCGATGCTGCAGACCGTCGACCCGCTCAATCCGGCCTCAAGGAACACGCATATCGAAGGCGACGGCACGCGCGCCGCTCTTGTCGCGCATGCCTACAAATTTCCGCCGCCACCGCCGCCGCCGCCGGCCATCACGGTCAATGTCGGCGGGTCGGGTGTGACGACGCCGTGAACTGAACGGAAGGATGCGGAGGGCGCCGGGCGTGCGAGGGGCCCTTGCGCAGGAAAGCAGAGAGTAAGGTCATGTTGAGGACCATTCGTGCCTTCTGGAACGATCAGCGCGGCATAGCGATGCTCCTCGTCGCCATCATGATCCCGGTGCTTATCGGCTTCTCGGTGCTGGCCATCGACATGAGCCGGCTCAACAGCCTCCACAACGATCTGCAGAAAGGTATCGATGGTCTGGCGCTGGCGGCCGCCGGCGAACTGGACGGCAGAACAGACAGCATCACCAGAGCCAACAACGCCGTTGCCAAACTTGTCTCGAACGGTACTTTGTTTTCGACGTCTGGCTCTCATGCGATCGTGTTGGCCGATGTGACCGTGACCTATCTGACCGGGATACCAGCCAGCGACGACACGGCTCTTAGTGCGGCAGGCGTCGATGCCAATGGCGTCAACTGGGCAAGCACCGACCCCAAAGCAGTGTCCTTCGCTGAAGTCACTGTCAACGCGGCCGGCGCAGGTTCCTTCGCGACGATCTTCCCCGCAAGTCTCGTCGGCAGCACGGATACCATGGACATTCAACCACAAGCGGTGGCCGGGTTTGTTCAATCTATCTGCGAAACGGTGCCGCTTTTCATGTGCAATCCCTTCGAGACAGCAGACCCGTCGACCAGCAAAACGATCCAGCAGGCCTTCGCATCGGGGGATACCTACGGACGAGAGTTCCGTGTTTTGAAAGTGGACTCGAATCCCGGCCCCGGCAATTTCGGGCTGGTAGACAACAACCTGAGTTCAATTCGAGACGCAATCGCGATGGGAACCTCTGGCACCTGCTATAATCGGGATGCACTCACCACCAAAACTGGCGTCACTTTGGGTCAGGTCAACACTGGCCTGAATACAAGGTTCGATCTTTACAGCGGCTCCCTTAATGGTCAGACCAAGAACTGGCAGTACCGCCCGGCGAGCAACGTCCGGAAGGGACAGAAAAACGGCTGCAGCAAGTATGACCCGGTTACGGACGGAACGGCGCTACCCCTGCCGCCCGGCACCAACTACAACGACGCTAAGGGGATGTCCGACCCAATCGGTTCGCAGGGCTTCTGGGCTAATTACTGGCAGGTCAACCACGGGGCGGCATACCCAAATGTACCAAGCGCCACCAATCCGACCGGCGCCGCCGTACCTGCTTCCAGGTATGATGTCTACAAATACGAGATTTCTAAAGGGCTCGTCGGTGACAAATCACTGGCACCGACGAAAGAAACCGGCACGCCATCTTGCTACAAGGGAGATGACCCGACACCGGATCCCGATCGCCGCCTGCTCAACATGGCGATTGTCAACTGCCTCGCAAACCAAGACAAACTCAACGGGCATGTCCAGGTGAAGCCTGACGGCTACGTGAGTGTGTTCGTCAATACCCCGGTTCAGAAGCAAGACAATACCAAGGACCCCGACGATCCGTCGGCCGGCGAGAAGCCCATCAGTCTTGAGATTGTCGATGTCGATGGCGGGTTTGCCAACAACACTCTTGTCGACAAGGCATTCCGCAACGAAGCCCAGTTGTACCGGTAGCGCCATGTTCATCGCACTCAGACAATTCCTCCGGCGGTTCCACAAAGACGAACAAGGCGCTGCCTTGGTCGAGGTGGCGATCGTTACGCCATTCGTGTTGCTGCTGTCGGCCGGTGTCTATGAGTTCTCGAACATCTTCAACACACGCCTGCTTCTCGAAGCCGGCGTCGAGGATGCCGCTCGCTACATGGCGCGCTGCAGCAGTGACTGGAACACCTGCTCAGGATTGGCGACAAACCTGGCAGTGAACGGGGCCGTCCAGGGCGGCAGCGCGAGGGTTACCGGATGGACCGCAAATCAAGTCGAGATCACCAAGGCACAATCGCTCCAGGCGGTCGATGCCACCGGCACCGAACTCTATCTCAGCAGCACCGGTACGGTCATTGTCGTGCAGGTCAAAACCTCATATCCCTATCCTACTCTGGGTCTCTGGTCTTATCTCGGCTTTGGTGACCTTACGCTCTCCGTGCTCCACCAGGAGCGTGTCTTCGGATGGTGATCTCGCGCGGCACGTTTTGGAGAGATCGCTCCGGCGCGACAATGGTCGAGATGGCCATCGCAATGCCCGTGCTGCTCACTCTGCTGCTCGGCTTTGTCGATTTCGGCTACGCTTTCTATCAATGGAACGCCGGCAACAAAGCGGTGCAGGCCGGCGCCAGGCTGGCGCAGATTTCCGCTCCGATCGCCAGTGGACTTCTGCTCGAAGCGAAAACGCCCAGCGACACGCTGGATGTGGGAAAGGCGGTTCCAGCCAACACTTACAGCTACATCTGTACGGCCAATGCCGCTGGAACTGTATCTTGCACCTGTGGAACAGGCGCCACATGCCAGAACCTCAATGTGAGCCAAGCCGCTTTCGACTTTATTTTTAGCGGCAGCAGCACCCGGCCGGGGATGCTGACGTTCCTGCCAACTCTTCTGAAATCCGAGGTCCAAATCCAATATCAGGCTTCAGGCCTCGGCTACTGGACGCGCCCAAGCGGCCCGGTGCCGACCATCACCGTCAGCATTGTCAAACATCCCTTCCAGTTCTTCTTTCTGGCGGGATTGCTCGGATTCGGAACCATCACCATGCCCTCCATGCTCAGCACGGTCACGGGCGAAGACATGAAGAGCACCTATCCATGAACGCCATCAACACCAAGGTTACACCGACCAAGCGAAAGCAGGTCGCGCTGTTTTCCTCCGATCCGAATTTCAAGCGGGAGGTGGCGACGCGGCTCGATGCGCTGGCGATCTATGATGTGCGGGTTGCCGAGACGGGTGATTTTCTCAAGGGGCCGCCCGCCGACACGCGCCCGGGCATCGTCATCCTCGATCTCGGCAATGGCGAATTGCTCGGCAGGCCCGGCATCGTCGAGGCGCGCGCGCTGTGGGCGACCGTGCCGCTGATCGCGGTTTCCGACGAGCTGACCTCGGAGCAGACGCGCGTCCTGGTGCGCATGAATGCCTCGGACTGGCTGCACAAGCCGCTCGACGGCAAGGAGCTGCTCAACGCGGTGACCTTCCACGACAGCGGCAACCAGGGCGCCAAGAGCCGCATCATCACCTTCATCAGCGCCAGCGGCGGCGCCGGCGCCACGACGCTGGCGCTGTCGGCGGCCGAATTCCTGGCCTCGAAATCGACCGAGCGCGCGGCCTCGACCTGCCTGGTCGACCTCGATTTCCAGAGCGCCAATTGCGGCGCCTATCTCAACCTGTTCAACCAGTTCGACCTTGCCGGCATCATCGGCCAGCCGGAGCGGCTCGACGTCGAACTGATGGATGTCATCAAGCTGTCGCGGCCGTCCGGCCTGACGCTCTACGCCTTCGAGCGGCCGCAGCTGCCGTTCGAGCCGCAGGGCGCCGATTTCGTGTTCCGGCTGCTCGACCTCGTCGCCTACCGTTTCGACGACATCGTCATCGACCTGCCGAACATCGAAACGCCCTGGCACAATTCCGTGCTTTCGACGAGCGACGAGATCTTCATCGTCTTCGAGCTCAACGTCGCCTCGCTGCGGCAAGGCAAACGGCTCTACAAGAAGATCCGCGAGCTGCGCGGCAATGCCGTCTCAATCACGCTGGTGGCCAACAAGCACAAGCGCAAATGGTTCGGCAACCACTTCTCGCGCAGCGAGCTGGAGAAGATCTTCAAGGCGCCGCACATCAAATCGGTCGGCCTCGACAACGCCCTGCTGGCCGACGCCCTGAACCGCGCGATGCTGCCGTCCGAAGTGGATGGGCGGGCGCGCTTCAGCAAGGATCTGAAGAAGATGTTCCGCGAGCGGCTCGACGATGCGGCCCGCTAGCGGCCATCGCGTTCGACTGACGGCCGCCGGCCTCCTAGGCCTGGCGCTGGCGTTTCCGGCCGGACAGATCGCGCGGGCGGACAGCCGCCCGCCTTTGCCGGCCATGGGACCCAGCCTGCGCAAGACGGTGGCGTTTTCCACGGCCGAGAAGATTGGAACCATAATCATCCGCAAGCAGGAAAAAGCGCTCTACCTGGTGACCGGCAAGGGCGAGGCCCTGCGCTACCGGATCAGCGTCGGCCGCGATGGATTCGGCTGGACGGGTACGGTGCAGGTGGGGGCGAAGACCGAGTGGCCGGCGTGGCGCCCGCCCCGGGAAATGCGCGCCCGCCAGCCGGAGTTGCCGGAGATGGTTCCCTCGGGGCCGTACAACCCGCTCGGCGCCAGGGCGCTCTATCTGCTTCGGGATGGTCGCGACACGCTCTATCGCATCCATGGCACCAACGACCCTTCGGGCGTGGGTTTCGACGGCACGTCGGGCTGTTTCCGCTTGACCAATACCGATGTCATCGATCTTTTCAGGCGCGTGCCTGTCGGCACCAAGGTGGTGGTCCAATGACGACGATCAGCGATCCCGACGACCTGGTGGCGGCGGTCGAACCGCCATTGCTCGACAAGGAGAAGAGCCGGTTCAGGCTAGCCGTTGCCGTCGGTGTCGGCCTGGCGCTGTTTGCGCTCCTGAACGCCACCGCGGCCGTCTATCTCTACCGTGGCATCAACGACCTGCGCACGATCGAGGCGCGGCTGGAAGACCTTGGCCAGTTCGAGCAGCGGATGAGTGCGCGGCTGGACACCGTCAACAATGGATTTCAAAGCCGGTTCGAGGCGCTGGACGACCGGCTGCGGGCGAGCTTCGGCGAGGTCAACGCCAACATCGCCAGGCAGGCACCGGAAATGTCGGGAAACCACGTCGGTGACGAGCCGCGCGTCGTGGAGGTCCCCGCGCCCGCCGAGGATACGGCGGCGGTTGCCAGCGCCGCCGAGGCGGAGCCCGCCATGGAGGATATGCCGCGCATAACGCGAAGGAGGCAGGCTCCGGCGGCGCCTCCCGCGCCAAGCTCCAACTACCAGCGGATCGTATCCCCGGAAGGCAAGGTCACCTATCACAAGATAAACTAGCTCTGGCCGAGCCGCGCTAGAAATCTCTCTGCAGCGCCATGATCCGGACACGCCGCGATTCAACGCGCATGCCGAGTTCACGGACATAGGCAAAATGGCAATAGGCGCACGCCGTCAGCCCGATGACCGCCAGCAGGCAGTTCAGCCAGGTGAAGTCCATCATCAGCGAGAACTGAAAACGGCTCGGCGCCGTGAACGCGGCAATGGTGCTGGCGGTCTGCGAGCGGCCGCCGATGAAAATCATCGATGCCGCGAGGATCAAGGCGCCATGGTTGGCAAGAAAGAAAGCGGCCGACCTTCTGGCCCGGCATGCCATCCAGCAGATCCCCAGCGCCGCGCCCAGCAAGGCGAAATCCAGGACCATCGACCCTCCCAGATAGACATCGACCTGCTGCCAGACCATCCCGGAAGACGAGTGCAAGGTGAGCCAGAGCTTCCACATATCGGGGCTCGCGGAGTAGGTTCCGAGCAGGATCGTGGCCATTCGCTCCGCCGCCAGGATCAGCAGGACAAAGGCCGGGAAGGCGAAAAGCAAGTGTGGTTTGCGTTTCATGGTGCCTCGCAATCTGGCGGGCAGATTATGCCGCATATATTGCGCGAGGCTTAACGGGGCGTTTTTGCAGATCGGTATCGCGAAGATTGGCCTATGGATTGGCCAAAGCAGAGAATATCAGCCCTATCGCCAGTGCCGCCACTGCGTAAATAGCCGGCAAAAGCCGACGGTTCACACCAACCCGAAGCAAGGTATGACCAAGGTGATCCGTGCCGCCCATCCAAGGCCTCCGCCCCTGTAGCAAGCGGCGAGTGGTTACGAATATTGCATCAATCAGCGGGACGGCAATCCACGCCAACGAGGCGTCAAAACCTCTTTTCGAAGCAAGAAGAACGATTGCCGCCCCGAGCAGAAGGCTGCCGCTATCGCCCATGAAAACGCGGGCGGGCGGATAGTTGAAGCAAAGGAACCCGACGCATGCGCCTGCGCCGGCAATCCCGATATCGCCGCCCAGCCCCAGGAAGGCGGCCGTGATTGCACTCGCGGCAAGACCATCGGCATGGTCGAGCATGTTGACCGCGTTGCAAGCCACCCAAATGACGATCGGGACCCACCACAGACCTGTGATGATTCCAGCCAAGATCGCGGCAGCGGCCAATGCCGCGGCCTTGGCACCGGCGGAAAGGGACCGGACGTCATCCAGCGCCCCGATCAGGCAGAAAACAGCCAGCAGAAGAATATGCTCAACCGGGAGCCACGGAGCCATCGCGATCAGCATGGCCGGCCCTGCCAGCCGGGGTACCTCGCCCGATGTGTGCCATCGGTCGCTCTTGACCTTTGAGACCGCTCCGATGCGTATCGCCAGACGCGCAAACAGCCAGACACAAACGGCCGATATGAGCAAGGCCCCGATGAACGGGACCAATGGACCAGGTATCAAGCCATTGCTCGTTCGGAACGCATGTGCTCGATGCAGTCGAGCACTGTCTGTTTGGTGCTTCGCAGTGGCCGCCATCCGGTCATGGAGGTCAATAGACTTGTGTCAGGCACGCGATCGTGCGTTACGGCGAACCGCTCACCAAAGACCGCACTGGAAGATTTCATGACGATGGTCGCACTCGTCTGGGTGGCATCAACCACCATCTTTGCAAGATTTCCAATCTGAACCGCCTCGCTGCCGCCCAGGTTGACTGGCCGGCCTCGCAACGACCGGCACTGCATCACCTGAAGCAAGCCCTCGGCGGCATCGGCTACGTGGAGAAAAGCGCGCCTCTGCTCGCCATCGTCGTGAACCACGAGCGGTTCGCCCCGCAACGCCGCGTCGACAAACACTGGCAATACGAGGCCGGTCGCCGAGCGCTGGCGCGGTCCGGCCATGTTAAATGGTCGAACGATCCAAGTAGGGATGCCCAAATCAAAAAACAGTCCAGCAACCAGATGCTCAACCGCTGCCTTGGCAGCGGCATAACCCCATCGCGGTCGCAGATCCGTCATAACCGGATCGGACTCCGTGATTGGCCGGTCCCGACCGGAGCCGTAGACTTCTGAACTCGACGTATAGAGAAGCGGGCGCCTGTGCAGCCGGCATGCTTCGACGATTGAACAACCCGACTCGAGAATACCGCTGGTGACGGCGAAGCGTTCCTTGTGAGCACGCTCGACGCCAATCGGACTCGCCAGATGGAATACGACATCGGCCAGGCCAACCTCATCCTGGACCGCCGCATTGTATGCAGGATCGCCGACCCTGAAGGTACGGATCGTCAAGCGGGGGTCACCAGTCGGCAGATTGCGAAGCAAGCCGTTCGAAAGATCATCGACAACGGTCACGGTGCAATTGCGCGCAAGCAACATATCGACCAGTGCCGACCCTACGAAGCCTGCGCCCCCAGTAACCAACACATGTGCGTGCCGGCCGAACTCAACCACGTCCGCGCTATGGTTGTCCAACGTTGACAGCCTCCAGAACGACCCGTGGTCTCGCAACGCACGGGACAATCTTCTATACAGTCAGGGACGGGACGAACAACTCGTTTTTCTATCAAGCGAGCGAGTTTTCATCGGCCCCTATATCATTAACGAATAAGTACCCCTCCGAAATGCTGCCATTAGTCCGACGCCCAGGTCCCGGACCGGCAGGACTGATTCTGACATATGCGTACCAATGTTTAGGTTTTCGTCGTTCTAGCGCGAAACAAATTGTCAGGGTATCCCCACGTTTCTCAAAATGCGACTTGTAAGTCTAACCGCGAGTGCCGCCACTGTATACATCAGGTCATCGACTCATGTTGCGCAATTGGGCTATGAGGCCGGGAGACGACCCCGGAGAAGCTTTGACGTTCGACTATCGGCCAGATATCGACGGATTGCGTGCAATCGCGGTGGCCGCCGTCATACTTTTCCATTTTGACGTACCCGGTTTCCCGGGTGGCTTCGTCGGCGTCGATATCTTCTTTGTCATTTCTGGCTACTTGATCACGCGCCTTTTGGCGGGTGAAGGCGCTAAACTGTCCCTGATCGAGTTCTACGCCAGACGCATACGCCGAATTCTGCCGGCGATGCTGATAACGATCTGCTTCTCGCTCATTGCTGGGTGGTTTCTGTTGCTCCCCGGGGACTATGCCGGCTTAGGACACAGTGCGGCATATTCCACCGTCGGGTTGGCGAACTACTACTTTCTCTGGAACACGGGCTATTTCGACCGCGAGTCGACGCTTCTGCCCCTGCTCCATCTCTGGTCGCTCGGCGTCGAAGAGCAGTTCTACCTAGTGTGGCCGGTTTTGCTTCTGGTCGCGAACCGGTTGGCACGGGGCCGCCGTCTGCCGATCGTCGCGCTGATTTCTATCGTCGCACTGATCAGCTTCTCGATTGCCCTCCATCTGGTGGCGATCGATCCAAAACAGGCGTTCTATGTTCCCTTCAGCCGAGCCTGGGAACTGGCTCTCGGCGGCCTGCTGGTCTTTGCGGCGCCCATTCGCCGCCGAGGCACTTCCGAAGTTTGCGGACTGGTCGGCCTTTGCCTGGTCGCCGCCAGCACCATCTGGCTGTCGCCGGGTCAACCGTTTCCAGGCCTGAGCGCTTTATTCCCAGTGATCGGCGCTGTCCTGCTCATCTGGCCGCGTTCGCAGTCGATGATCTCAGCGCTACTTGCGAGCGCGCCTTTGCGATCGACGGGCAAGATTTCTTATAGCCTTTATCTCTGGCACTGGCCGATCCTGGTCTTCTTCCGTCACTACGCAGGCACCGCAATGCCGACGGCGGCCGAGGCGTCGGTCCTTGTCGCGGTGGCCTGGCTGGCGGCGTATTTATCTTGGCGGTTCGTCGAAGAACCCCTTCGCCGTCTGCGGGCGCCTCCATCCAGGGCATTTGCCGCCGGTCTTGCCGCCGCGGTGATAGTTTGCCTAAGCGGCAATGCGATCTTCGAAGCCGGCGGTTTCACCAGCAGGATTCCGAAAGAAGCCGAGGCAATAAGCAGCCTCGATGTGATGTGGGATTGGCCGTGTCCACAGACGGTCGGCATCCCTGAACTCGGCAGCACGTTTTGCGCGTTTGGGGCGCCCTGGAACAAAGCGAGACATCACGCCATCCTGTGGGGCGATAGTCACGCGGAACACCTCGCCCCGTTATTCGATGCTGCCGGCCAGCACGAGAATACGGCCTTCTTTCTTTATCGTGCGTGCCCGGCCGCATTCGGAGAAGGTGTCCATCGCGATTTTCCAGAACATCCCGACTACCAGGAAAGCTGCGCGACTTCCCGAAAGGCGGTCGTCCACATGCTGAGACAGCGAAAAGATATCGACCTCGTGGTCCTGTCTTCCGCCTGGACAAACCTTGCTGACACCAATGTCGTCGCCGATGACGGCCGGCCGGCCGACAGGGTCTTGCTGTTGCGCGATGGCCTGCTCAGCCTCGTAAAAGAAATCACCGCTCGGCAACGACGCATCGGAATCATTGGACAGGTGCCGGTGCCAGGCGTGGATCTGACGTCCTGCGCGGCAATGCGGGAAAGCGGGATGCTGAGACGTTGTTCGACAGACATGGATAGCGAGCAAATCCTACGGCGTTGGTCGCCGGTGGTGACCGCGTTAGAGTCGCTTGCGGATGAAAATGGGGTGTTCTTCGTCGATCCACTCAAAGGTATGTGTCCGGACAGGCATTGCGCCACCTACATCAATGGCGAGTTCATTTACCGCGACAAAGCTCACCTGCGCCGAAACTTGAGACCGGAGACCGATGATGCGATTGCGCGGACGATAGGTCTCTACTCCGCTTTCGCCACTGGCCAAGAGCAAAAACAGGTATCGACTGCGGACGCTGCGCAGCCCCACACAGCCAGCAAGAGCAATTGAGCGCGATGCCGCCGGACACGGTTTCCATGTCGACGATCAACACCTTTCGATCTTCGGCGCGAGGCTTTTTGTTCCGAAAATTATCCAGAGGCTCGAGACCGATTTGTTAGTGGCGTCACGGCAACCACCGTCGCAACCGACCACGCGATGATTGTGCCTAGAAGAATGAAACAGAGTGCACTCACCGAAACCGGAACGGCGACCTCGTAGGTTCGCTCATTGCTGCGAGGGTCGCTCGAATCCGTCGGCGCGAACAGCACAGCATCCCGCCGGCGGAAAGTATACTCGCCCTGCCTGACGGCGGGCCATGCATGCGAAGACCAGTCGACGCGGTGGAGCGATGTCCCGTTCTCGTGCAGATAGGATACTTGCGAAGGCGGAATGTCGGACAAGTCGTCAAACTGGAAAAGACCGGGAAATTGTGACCGCGGAAGTAGCGTCTCGTATCCGCCTCGGACAGTAAACATGGTCTCGTTCCGCAGCCGTCCGGTAGAAAGCGGTGGTGTGACGAGCAATATCGCGATGCAGCCGGCGCCAAAGGCCGCGACGCCTGCCACTGTTCCGCAAGCAAAGCTCCAAGGCTCTGTCGGCGATGGCATTTCGGCAGCCACTTTCCGCGCGGCGAGCATGCCGCCAATCCCAAGCGCGATCGGAAGAAAGAGACTTGGTGTCAGCAAGAGGTCATGCGAGGTCAGCATTACCCCTACAACCGCGACACCAAGGGCAAGATCATCGGCGTTTCGAGCAAAGCAGAAGGCGAAGCCGACGATGGCGATCGGAATGAGCCAGCCGAGGTGGCCGAAAGCGATCGCAAACAGGACGAAGGAGTTGTGCGGCGCAAGGGCTTGCGCCTCTTCAAGTCCGCGACCGAAAAAGCCACCCTCCCGATAGGCGAGCAGTCCGCGCTCGAGAAAGAGAGCCCTTGCCGAAATCGAGTTCCTCTTGCCTTCATCCGTCAGCCGTTCGCCGAGCGCCTGCATCTTGGCGACGTTCGTGGATTGACTGGCTGCGGACCAGGTGCCGGATGGCAGAGGAGACGACGTTACGGCGTCCGCAGATGCACCGGGGGGCGTGGCAGTGCCGGCAGAACTTGTCCCTGGCGAAGCCGGTTGATTTGCCGAAGCCCCTTCAGGCGACGCCGCAATTGGCACTGTAACGGCAGGCGGAGGTCGATCGACAGCCTTTGATGCCTCGTCGAGCGCGGTGCTTACAGACAAAATGCCGGCAAAGGATTCGCCCATGGCGATGCGGAAGGAAGCATTTGTTGTCAGCGCGATGCCGATCGCTCCCAGCAGTCCAAACGCGACGGCGACCGCACGGCCCCAACCCCCAAGATCGATCTGAAAACGACGGCCGCTGCGAAATTGTTGCCAAACGCGAACGACACTCGGAACCGCCACCGTTGCAAAGGCGGCGAGAAGGGTCGAGCGAGAAAGCGTCGCAAGAAGCGTTATGGCTACGAGAACAAGAAAGCTTGCACGCCATTTTTGTGCGACGGCGCGATAGCTCGCCGCAGCCCCAAGCAGAAGTCCGGCCGCCGCGACATTGGGATTGATCGCCAAACCGGCGGCCCGGCCAGGAGTGTTGGTGAAGCCGTTGGCAAAGAGGAGATCGAGGAAGCAAACCACCGCATTGAGCGCTGTGACTGACGCCGAGAGGCGCAACACGATTACCGGAGCGGAGGCAAGCATGAGGACAATCGCCGCGCCGCCGAGGAAAAGGGTGATGAGGTAACACTTGGCGACGATCCCGACCGGATGAAGCGCAACCGGGACGACCGCCATGGCGGCGGCGATCGCAAGCAGGAGGATCGCGCTACGCACCTCTCGACGCGTTGCAAGAACCGCGATCGAAACAATCAGCACGCCGCCATACAGCGCATGGAAAACCAGCCTCGCGAACTCGTCCCGTCCCGTAAAGAACGGCAGAAAGTATGGCATGAACCAGGACTGATAAATGACTATGGAAAATGCGCACAGACCGGCGGCGATACAAGTGAGAATCCCCGCCAGCGGACGCGCCGAAGATCGTTCAGAGTGAGCGATCCCGCTCATTCATGTGTCCTCGAGATAGAGGCGTTCATAAGCGTCGACCATGGATCCGACCGAGTAGCGCTCTCTCATAGTCCGTTGCCGAAACTCGCGGTCAGTTGCCGGCTCCGGCAACCGGTCGATAACGGCGAGGAGCCCGCGAGCGAGATCGGCAGGGTCACGAGACGCCACCAGTACACAACCCGGCATACCCGAGACAGCCTCGGGATTTCCTCCGACATTGGTAGCGACGACCGGAAGACCTGCCGCGAGCTTTTCCATCAAGGCGTTGCAAAAACCTTCTTCGTGGGAGGCGATCACACCGATATCCATGCCGGCGAGCAGGCCCGGAACATCATTCTGCGATCCCAACAACCGCACTTTCGATCCAATCCCGAGGCGCTCGGCTTGCTCGCTCAGAACCGGCCCGATGCCCCGATCCTGTCCTGCCACGAACAACCTTAGCTTCGGTCGACTTCTGCTGGCGAGAGCGAACGCCTCGATGAGATCGGCATGCCCTTTATATGGAATGAGATTGGCGATTATGACGATGCCGACGTCGTCGGCATCGAGACCGAGGTGGCGCCGCGTGTCGCCTCGTCGACGGCCCACATGGTCGAAGCGGCTCAGATCGAGACCATTCGCAATCACTCGAACACGGCCGATATCGTAGCCATCGCGAGCCGCCATATCGGACGCGACCGCATGCGAGTTCGCGACCACCACATGTGATAGCCGATTGGCGATGCGATCCATACGCTTCAGCCGTGGCCAGCGCTCCTGGTGATAGCCAAGACCGCGTCTCGAAGTGATGACGAGTGGTGCCAACGCAAACCGTCCTGCCAGGGCGCCCAGGAAGTTGGTCAAAGGCAGGAAGGCGTGGACAACGCGCGGCCGCGTCAAAGCAGTGCGAACGACCAGCGAAGTGACCGCGGCGCCGAGAACCAGCATCGCCTTCATGCTCGGGCGCGTCTTCGCGGCCACGCTCGATTTGGTCGCCGTCTTGGCCGTTGTCGGCGATTCAGGTGACGGATTCGGCCGATGAAACCCGTACGATACCCGGACTCCTGCACGATGCAGTGTTTCCGCCAGAACGCCGCCCTGCGAAAGCGCAAAAACCTCGACGTTCCAGCCTCGCTTCTTCAACTCCGTGGCAAGCAGCACGAGTTGGCTCTCCGTGCCGCCGAGATCAAGCGTCCCAATAACAAAGAGCACCTTGCGACGAGGCCTTCTCGCCAGCGCGGTCGTAGGCCCGGCAGCGCATTGTCGGCTTTCAGTATCCGTCATCGGAAATTCTTCTCGCAGCGTCATCCGCCCCGCCGCCTGACCTGGGCTTGCCATAAGGTGCCGGCGGTCTGCAAGCGGCAGTCTCTCTCGGACAATGGGTTCTGCAAATGGTCATGAGCAAGCAAAATCAAATCGACCGAGCAGTTCTGCGAACCCACAACGGCACAAGCCGGGCAAGCCTTTCATGATGCCGGAGCACCATGCCAATAGCCGCGAGCAAGACACCGGCTGCCAGAAGCGCCAGCGGCGGAACCCATTTCAGGCGTTCGAACTTTGCCTCGTACGCACGCACGTCGTTGAAGTCTTTGGCGGTCCCAAGCGGTTGCCAAGCCTGACCATACGCCCTTCTTAGCAGAGGCAGCATCGGCCCGAATTGCGCGTAGTAGGTGTCGATGATCGACGGGTCCTGTTGTACATCCTCAAGCGAGTGGGGAACGAAGACACCATAGTCGGAATCGAGAATGTTGCCATTCGACTCAACCACAGTGTGCTCGGGCGCACTGTAGATCGTCGCTTCGATGCCTTGATCGGCAAGGACAGAGTAGACGATCTTCGAAACCTGAGAACAGAACCCATAGCCCCGATCAAGTGCCTTTCGGGGAGTCACAAATTCATAGTTCCGCAGGTTTTCCCGGTATTCTGGGCGAAAGCTGAGCATCCAGAGGAGGTAGTTGTCGAAAGCACCGATCCGCGTGTAGGGCACATCGGCCGCCGCCCAGCGATCACCTTCCGTCCAATAGTGCACCATTCCACCCGCGACGGCCGTAGTCAGACGCTCGAGATACGCCTGCATTGGCTCACTCTGGCGACGGTAGAGGTCCTCGACGGACCCCACTTTCTGCGCAAACCCCAGCGGTCCCTCTATTGCCGAAGCTGGCGGAGCCGGGTAGGCGCTGACCAATCCGAGCGGATATGCCGAGACAAAGAACAGAAACGCCGTCCCTACCCCGGCCGATAACACACCGAGTATACGAAGCAATGCCGCAATTAAGCTCAGCCACTGCCTTCGATCCCGAATCTTTATAGCGTCACTCATGGTTGAAGCATATCACTTCACCGCAATCACGGTCTCTCGCCCATTACGCAGAGTTGTGGACAGATCACCTTCGGACTTCTGTGATAAATTTGTCAATGGGCATCGGTTGTGACTTGTCGTGGAGCGCCGAACGTGTGCATTGAGCGCTCTGAATGCGGACATCGATTTGGCATTGAGCGGAAACCGAAACTCAGGCAGCACTCTCGACACACTGCGGCGCTTGTGGCGGCAGGTATCGAAGCCTAGACAGAGGCAGTTTTTCGGCCTCCTTGTCTTGATGATGTTCGGTGCACTTGCGGAAGCCGCTACGCTTGGTGCTTTGCTGCCGTTTCTTGCGCGCATCGCCAATCCCGAGGCGGTTGGCGGCCAGTCCTTCCTCGCGCGCCAGTTTGCCGGCTTCCGGCTGACCGGCCCGTCAGACAGCCTTTTCGGTCTGACGATTCTGTTTTCGGTGGTGGCGATCATAGCCGGCGCCGTGCGCATATTCCTTGCCTGGGCCACGAATTCTTATGTCTTCTCGCTGGGACATGAGGTGGGCGTGAAGGTCTATGACCAAGTACTCCGCCAGCCCTACAGCTACCACGTTTCACGCAATTCCAGTTCGGTGTTGGCCGCGCTTCGTCAGGTTCAGACCATCACCGCGGGTGTGATGCTGCCCCTGTTGCAATCGATCAGCGGCATAATCATCGGTGTCTTCATCATCGCTGCCCTTTTTGCCCTAAGTTCTTTCATCACCTTCGTTATCTTCGCGGGCTTTGGGGCGGTCTACCTCGCCATGTCGCTCGTCATCCGCAAGCACCTCAAGAGGAATGCGCAAATTATCGCCAGCGCGCAGGCCGAAGGCATCCGATCTGTCCAAGAGGGACTGGGTGGCATTCGTGATGTCATCATCAACGACACCCAGCCGTATTTTCTCTCGCGATACAGCCAACTCGACTTACGCCTGCAGCGCGCGAATGCAACGAACGCGCTTGCGGCGGGCGCTCCGCGCTTCGCGATCGAAGCTGCGGGTATGGTGATCATCGCGGCGCTTGCTTATTTCCTCATCACCCGCTCGAACGATGCCGGCCAAGTTCTGCCGATACTTGGAACATTTGTTCTTGGAGCGCAGCGTCTGCTCCCATCCATGCAGCTTGTATACGGCAATTGGGCGCTGATACTGAGCAATCTTGCCGGCGCTGAAGTCGTGCTCCAGGCACTCGAGGCACCACTTGGCCCAGAGTGGAACCAGCCTCCGGCCGAGCGCCTCCCATTCGATCGAGCGATCATGCTCAAGGATGTGTCGTTTCGTTACGCTTCTGACCAACCGCCGATACTCGAGCGGTTCAATCTCACGATCTCGAAAGGGACCAAGGTCGGGTTCGTCGGCAAGACAGGCAGCGGCAAGAGCACGACAGTCGATCTGATTATGGGCCTGCTCGAGCCGACCAGCGGCGCGATCGAGATCGACGGGCAAAGGCTGGATGGCGCTACACGGCGCGCCTGGCAAAGACAGATCGCCCATGTGCCGCAAAGCATCTTCCTGGCCGACGCCTCGATCGCCGAGAACATCGCTTTCGGTATCGACCCCAGCGGAATCGACCATGATCGCGTCCGCAGTGCCGCACAGCAGGCCGCTTTGGCTGAGTTCATCGAAGGTTTGCCCCAGGGGTATGAGGCGCGGGTCGGCGAGCGCGGTGTCCGCCTGTCAGGCGGCCAGCGTCAGCGCATCGGCATCGCCCGGGCGTTGTACAAACAGGCCTCCTTGCTCGTCTTCGACGAAGCCACGAGCGCGCTCGACATGGAGACCGAGGCCGCGGTCATGGAGGCGATGCGGGAATTGCCGGCCGACCTGACGGTGCTGATCATCGCCCACCGCCTCACGACTGTCGAAAATTGCGATGAGATCGTAACCCTCGAAGACGGCAGACCGCGTATCTGGACAAGAACCGGCGGGCCGGCCGCTTGAAACGAGTCGCATCTAAATGGATTGGCGATGCGATTGATGTCTCTGTCGCATGTGGTTCTCCCAAAAACCGCCACGCACTTTGGGGCATACGTTATTAGAGCGGGATGAGATTAGCTTTGGTCATAGCCTGAGTTTTCGAAGTAGTGTGAGCACTCTGTCGGTGTGACGCGGT